>CAZUMD010000184.1:0-2502 GCA_964621735.1 uncultured Polynucleobacter sp. | reverse complement strand
TTGCTGTCACATAAAGGCGCTGCATTTGGTCTTGAGCCCTTACTAACGCAGAGCGCTTGGTTTAGGCCACATAATCGCAGCGAAGACATTGCTGGTTTGTATATGGTTGGCGCAAGCACTCATCCTGGTGCTGGTATCCCAGGGGTACTATCTTCCGCAAAGGCATTTGATTCTGTTATAGAGCCAGTGACTAATGCGTATTTGAAGCAGGGTGCGCATGCAGCAACTTAATACCGTCCGTGCCATTACCGCTGAATTTGGCTTTCAGTTGGATTTGCGCACTTGCACTGAACTCATGAAAGACGGATCTAAATCGTTCTTTGCTGCCTCTAAAATTTTGCCAAGTAATATTCGGAGCTCGGCAACTGCTTTGTATGCCTTTTGCCGCCTATTGGATGACTTGGTAGACGATCAGAATGCCAGTCCTGATGTGATTCCCCAAATTCAAGAGCGACTCGCTCGAATTTATAAGCAAGATCCGATTGATGTGCCTGCAGATCGTGCTCTTGCATTGGTAGTGGAGCGATTTGGCATCCCAAAGATTTTGCTTGAAGCCTTAATTGAGGGATTCGAGTGGGATCGCGATGGCCGTCGCTATGAAACCATCGAAGATTTACAGGCTTATGGCGCTCGCGTTGCTTCTACGGTTGGCGTCATGATGACCCTCATCATGGGTGTGCGTGATCCAGTCGTACTGCAACGTGCTTGTGAGTTGGGTTTGGCCATGCAATTAACCAATATTGCACGGGATGTGGGTGAGGATGCCCGCAATGGCCGCCTGTATTTGCCCCGAAGCTGGATGCGTGAGGCTGGAATTGATCCCGATGCCTGGCTCAAAGATCCCGTATTCAGTGAAGCGCTTGGGTCCGTTGTGTCGCGTTTATTAAAGACTGCCGATGCCATGTATCAGCGCTCCATTGCCGGAGTTGCTGGACTACCTCGCAACTGCCGTGCGGCTATTTCAGCAGCGCGTTTGATTTATTGTGAAATCGGTCGTGAAGTCGAGCGACGCGGTATGAATTCAATTAACCACCGCGCGGTGGTGCCATTCTCCAAAAAATTGCTATTGATGGGTCAGGCTTTCATGGCGGGTATTTATAGCCCTAAATTACATACGACCCAAGAGCCCATAGCCGAATTGCAGTTTTTGGTGGAAGCAGTACTTCCCAATGATCCGCATGCCCATTACGAAGGTTCGATTGAGGATCGCATGATTTGGGTGATTAATTTAATGGAACGCGTAGAGCGCCGCCGCATTCAAAACTACGATGCCTTTATGCAGCCAGAAAAGGCTGCCGCTTAAATCAGCTAGATAACTAAAGTAGCATCTTTAGGAAAACATCTTGGGTATGCGTGGCATACGCCATGGCAACATCAACTGGGTACTCGTTGCCACAAGGCGCGGTACGTTGAGTGTTTCATGCATCGACGTTACCTTCTCTCCGAGCAGAGTGGATTGCAAAATCGAGCGCGCATAAAAAGGCGTATCTTCGAGGAGTTGGCTGGTGGTGGCCAGAGTATTGGCATCGGTGCGCATGTGGCGCTGAATGCGCCAGCCGGTTTTCTTGAGGGCTTGGCGAGCTGGAGCCTCAAATGGCTCAACACTCCCATCGGGCTTGAAGCGCATTGCAATCAGTCGCTCAACTCCTGATTTTTGGCGGACATCGTAAATCACGGCAGTACTACCGTCTTTCATCGAAGCGCGCGACCAATCCCATTCTGTAAATGGGACACTGATCGCCTCGTCTCCTTCGTTCGAATCAAAGTAGGCATGGCCTTGCCAACTCAGTTTAGGGTGATGCATGTTGACCTCGACGCGGGCCGATGGTGCAATCGGACCCCAGCGGTGTTTTTCTGCGTCATCCAAAGGCGTTGTGAACTGAAATAGCTGTTCTGGATAGACTTTGATCGTGCCAGCGACCTTTTGGCCAAACGGAATCGCACGCTCAGCAATCTCAATAGTGAGGCAGTTGCCATTCCAGTGGAGGGCGCTAGGGCCAATCTGGAAGGTATGTTGATCGCGTTGCACCCATTTGCCACCGCGCTCGGTCATAGTCCAGCGTTTATTACCGGGGCTGTAGATTGCCACATTGAGTGCGCAGTAGTCATTGGCATCGGCTGGCTGTGAACGATTGGCCCATGCATAGTAGGGTGAAAAGACACTACCAACAAAGGCAATGATGCTGATCCCATGCTGTCCATCATCGCTCAGCGCATCAACATACCACCAGAGGTAATTGCCAGGATCTACCGCTTGGTTGAATTGCGGTGCGCCATCAGCGCTGCGACCGCCTGTCGACCGGACAAAGCCGCCATTGGAACTCCCGGCCCCGGATGCACGCTGCCGCCCACCAGAAAGAGATTCTCGATTTGCGTCAGCGCATTGGAGCGCTGGAATGAACTCATCCAGCCATGGGTTGCTTGACCATACAGCGCTCCCCCGCGACCCGGAAACAGGCGATTGAATTCCGTAGGCGATGTTCGAATGCTGGAATGGCTGGA
>CAZUMD010000183.1:0-2505 GCA_964621735.1 uncultured Polynucleobacter sp. | reverse complement strand
CCGCTATTCAGGGAGCAAAATAATGAAAGCCGGATTAAATAAAATACTGATTATTTTAGGTCTCGCCTCGGCAGCCCTGTTAACGGGTTGTGAGCGCCCGCCGATTGATGCTAAGCAAAACGGTTTCCGCGGTACAGCGATGGTGGAAATCAATAATCCCCGCACTCAAGAAAAGCTAGCCGCTGAAAATGTGGCACCTCCGGGTGTCCCAGCTCCAGCAGATGGGCCCAAGGCCAGCGCGGTGTATAAGAACGTGAAGGTACTAGGTAATCTGAGTGAGGCTCAGTTCACTACCTTTATGGTCGCGATGACATCGTGGATTGCGCCAAAAGAAGGGTGCGGCTATTGCCACAACGTGCAGAACTTTGCCGACGATTCGGTTTACACCAAAAATGTTTCGCGAACAATGATTCAGATGACACAAAACATTAATTCCAATTGGAATGCCCACGTCAAAGATACGGGTGTAACGTGTTACACCTGCCATCGTGGTAATGCTGTGCCAAAAGAAATTTGGTTTGATACAGCAGAGAAAAAGAAAGGCGGCATGCTGGGTAATCGCAATAACCAAAACATGCCTTCACCGGCAGTTGGATATACCTCGTTGCCTAATCAACCCTTCTCCAGTTATTTCTTAGCAGGTAAAGATGCTGCACGGATTACAGGACCTACTGCATTACCAACTGGACATGTGAAAACAATTCAGGAAACGGAATCGGTATTTGGGGTAATGACCCACTTATCGAATGCATTGGGTGTCAATTGCACCTACTGCCATAACTCGAGGGCATTTGCGGACTGGACAGAAAGTCCTCCACAGCGTGCCCAAGCCTGGCATGGTATTCAGATGGTGAAGGATGTGAACAGCAATTACATTGTGCCCATTACCTCGATATTTCCGCCGAACCGCTTAGGGCCAGATGGGGATGTAGCAAAAGCTAATTGCGCTACTTGCCATCAAGGTGTTAACAAGCCCCTCTTAGGTAAAAGTATGTTGAAAGACTACCCTTACTTGGTTGGTCCACCCACTGGAAAACCACTGGCAGTCGCACAAAAGAAGTAGGCGGGTTTGATTTTCAAGCGCCGCCAATCGTGAAGGATTAGAGATGGACCAAAAGGTCGATCGTTTTAAGATACCCGAGCTGGCTGTTTTAGGCGGCGCTAAAAAGACAGGGGCTCGGGCCATTGTGATTGGCAGTGGCTTTGGGGGCTTGGCGGCTGCTATTCGGCTCGCACTGAAGGGTTATGAGGTAACAGTGCTTGAGCGCCTCGATTCACCTGGCGGCCGTGCCTATGTGCATCGCCGCAATGGCTATACATTTGATGCCGGCCCTACCATCATCACCGCCCCATTTCTGCTGGAAGAATTGTGGACCTTATGTGGTCGCGACATGAAGGACGATGTCGATCTGCGTTTAATGGATCCGTTTTATCAAGTCCGCTTTGCCGATGGTCGAATTTTTCATTACACCGGCGACCCAGAAAAAATGCGCGCAGAAGTGGCTAGATTTGAGCCATCCGACTTACCAGGATATGAGCGCTTTTTAAAAGAGGCAGAAAAATGCTATCACTTGGGTTTTGAAGAGTTAGGTGATTTCTGCTTTCAGACGCTCGGCGACTTAGCAAAAGCCTTTCCTAGCTTAGTAAAAATGCGCGCCTGGAATAATCTCTATTCCTTGGTCGCGAAGCATATTAAGAATCCACAGCTGCGTGAAGTAATGAGTTTTCACCCGCTCCTGATTGGGGGTAATCCCTTTTCGGTAACAGCAGTCTATTCCCTCATTAATGCCCTTGAGCGCAAATGGGGCGTGCACTCGGTGATGGGCGGTACAGGCAAATTGATTCAGGGATTGGTTAAATTACTGAACGAGCAGGGTGTAGAGGTTCGTTATAACTCCACTGTCCGTAAAATAAATATTGAAGACAATCAAGTTACTGGTGTCACGCTTGAAAATGGCCAGGTTTTGTATTCTGATTTAGTGGTCTCGAATGCCGATACCGCCTGGACCTATAAGAATCTAGTCGATGCTAAATATCGCAAAGTGTGGACGGATAAGAAGGTCGATAACGGCAAGTACTCCATGAGTTTGTTCGTTTGGTACTTTGGAACTAAGAAAAAATACCCTGAATTACCGCACCACATGATGCTGCTGGGTGAGCGCTATAAAACCCTGCTGGATGATATTTTCAAAAAGCATCACCTGGCAAAAGACTTTAGTTTGTACTTGCATCGCCCAACGGCAACCGATCCATCGATGGCGCCAGAGGGCTGCGATACGTTTTATGTTTTGTCGCCAGTACCCCATTTGGATAGCGGAACGGACTGGCAGACGGTAGCAGAGTCGTATCGTCAAGCCATCGCCAATATGCTGGAAAGTACAGTGATGCCGGATTTGCAAGCCAATATTACCGAGTCATTCATGATGACGCCTCAAGACTTTAAAGACCGATTGCTGTCACATAAAGGCGCTGCATTTGGTCTTGAGCCCTTACTAACGCAGAGCG
>CAZUMD010000182.1:0-2507 GCA_964621735.1 uncultured Polynucleobacter sp. | reverse complement strand
TGGAAAGCGCGCCGCAAACCGAGCAATGCGTAATAAACGCAAAGGGTCTTCCGCAAATGCAGCAGAAACGTGGCGAAATACCTTGGCCTCTATGTCCTTTTGCCCGCCATAGGGATCAATGATAGGGCCTACTAATGCGCCAGTATCATCAACGCGCTGAGCCATGGCATTAATGGTGAGGTCACGCCGCTGTAAATCTTGCTCTAAGGTGACCGAAGGATCGGCATAAAAATGGAAGCCTTGATAACCA
Organism: uncultured Polynucleobacter sp.; assembly: GCA_964621735.1. Classification (GTDB taxonomy): domain Bacteria; phylum Pseudomonadota; class Gammaproteobacteria; order Burkholderiales; family Burkholderiaceae; genus Polynucleobacter. Next base: position 2,257 of record CAZUMD010000182.1, on the reverse strand, counting down.
ACGCCTGTTTTTCGTTCGGTCCGAGCCAAGGCATATTCGGCATGGGTCTGGGGATGTAAAAAGACCGGGAAGTCTTTGCCAACCGGCTTATAGCCCAGTGCAATCATTTCTTCTGCACTGCTTCCGACCACCACATAATCAATGTCGTTCACCGGGATACCCATTACAGCATCCCGTATTGCTCCGCCAACGGCGTATATGTTCAAGCCAATAGACTCCGAATGGATTGGCGTGATATACCAAAGGTCGTGATCAAATCGTCTGCTGCTGTCGGCGGCAATACATTGGGCAACTGCATCGATGCAATGTTGTCACGCGACATCAAGGTGGGCACGGGCAAGAATTCGAACATCAACGCTTGTAGATAGCCAACGATAGCTGGCATTGGAATGACACGGGTCGTAGTTTGTGCTTTTAAGGCCGCAAAACGAACCAGCTCTGCCATGCTGAGCACTTCAGGGCCGACCAAGGAATAGGTTTGGTGGATGGTTTGCTTCATCGTGATGGAGGCAACAAAAGCAGCGGCCACATCATTGACGCTTACCGGCTGAAACAGCGCTTGGGAATTTGCTAAGGGAATCACTGGAAACACTTTTGCCAAGTTAGCAAACAAATTGATGAATTGATCCTCTTGTCCAAAAATAACGGAAGGCCTAAAGATAGTCCAATCCAAGCCACTGGCTCGGACCGCGGCCTCGCCATCGCCTTTGCTGCGTTGGTACATCGATGGTCCGTGCGAGTCTGCGCCCAATGCGCTCATGTGCAAATAGCGTTTGATGCCACTGGCTTTCATTGCAGCGATGCAGTTCGTTGGCAGTAATACGTGGGCACGCTCAAATACTTTGCCATAGGGCTTGGCCGGGCGATCATGCAAAACACCGACTAAATTAATGACAGTGCCGCCTGGCTTAACCTGACTGCATAAATCATTTAAGGTGGCTTGATCATTGACATCAGCCTGCACGAGATGAACGCTTGGTAGCAAACGAAAATCCCGCGCTGCCGCCAAATGGCGGGTTGGCAATAAGACCGAATAGCCTTCGCGTTGCAGTCTGCGCACCAGCACACTACCAACAAATCCATTACCACCAATGACTAGTACGTCGTATTTCATGGCAACTCACTTTGAATTGCAGCCTTGGGAGCAATCGTTCCAAGGCGCTGTTTTAAAGAAATGGTTTGACCCGTCATCACGCCCGAGTAGTAGCTTGCGTTGGACAAGACATTTTTAACATAGGTTCTGGTTTCATGAAACGGGATTGTCTCTGCAAAAATTGCGCCCTCAACGGGGGCATTTAAGCGCTCGCGCCATAATTTAGAGCGCGATGGCCCCGCATTGTAGGCAGCTGATGCCAATACCCACGATCCATCTAAGTCCACCAGCACCATATTGAGGTAATTACTTCCCAAGGTTAAATTGGTATTCGTATCTTTTAACTTTTCTTGCGTATATGAGGTCATACCAATTTTCTTGGCCACGTATTTAGCTGTATTCGGCATGACTTGCATCAAACCGGAAGCGCCTACGGAAGAAGTGGCATTCATAATGAAGCGCGACTCTTGCCGTATTAATCCATAAGCCCACGCTAAATTGAGATCAATTTGGCGAGCGATGGGAGTTAGCTCATCGCGGTAAGGCGTCGGAAAGCGCAAAGTGAAATCATGTTCTGCTTTCGTTCGATCTGCCGTATTGACAGTCCGATCATAGAGCTGGATGCGTTTGGCGTATTCGGCAGCAGCCAAAAGCTCTTTATCGCTCATGCCGCGCAACTCCCAATTCCATTCGCGGTTGCCCTCAAAACGTAAATTCATGGCGTAGAAACGCTCACCACGAATAAAGCCTTTACGCTCCGCCATCGGCTTGATCTCTTGATCCGTTACCCGCACGCGCGTTGGAATTTGGGTTTTCTTGCCAAGCTCTTCGCGTGCCAATTGCCCATAAAAATTAAACTGCTCATGAATGAGCTCATACTGCTCTTTGCCTTTGGCGGCTTGCCCAGTAGCCTCGAGCGACCGGCCATACCAGTACGTCCACGCAGGGTCTTTTGACCGAACTGCAGGGTTCATGGTTTCAATCGCGTCCCGCACTAAGGGCCAATCCTGAGCGCGCAAAGCTGCACGCACTTTCCACTCTTGGCTCTCGGTCGAGAGCAATTCACTAAAGCCCAAGTCGTGCTGTACCCGGAAGACATCATCTGCCCGGAGGTCTTGGCGCTTGGCCAAAAACTGACCGATGACACCCCACCCTGCCGCTTGA
>CAZUMD010000181.1:0-2554 GCA_964621735.1 uncultured Polynucleobacter sp. | reverse complement strand
TAGGCCAAAATCTCACGGCTATTGACTTCGCTAATAATTTCTAGAATGAGATCGGCATCTTTGGCATTGTTGGCAACCTTAGTGTCACTGCCCGTCAAAATCATCATTTCTAAATCGGCTCTCAGTAATGGTGACGGAGCACCTGTAATCGCAATCACCTTGTACGGAATCGATACCGAACCGCGCAACTTAAAGCCGCATGCCGAAGTGAAGAGGGCCGGCAAGGCAATCAATGCCCCAAGCCACGTTCTGCGGTCCAAGCTAGGCATTGGACTCCCGCTCTTTGCGCTGGGGCTCACTTTAGGATCGCTGATGTTGGAGTTGATGATGGCGCCTCTATTTCCTTAAACAACAATATTAACTAAGCGGCCTGGAACCACAATCACTTTTTTGGGTGATCCCCCATTTAAGGCCTTTAGTGCGATTTCGCTCTGCAGTGCAGCAGCCTCAATTGCCTCTTTACTCGCATCGGCCGCGACCGTGATTGCACCACGCAATTTGCCATTGACCTGTAATACCAAATCAATCTCCGTTTGAACCAAGGCGGATTCATCGACAATCGGCCAGGGCGCATCCAAGATAAATTTACTGGCATCTGCATAACCCATTTCGATCCACAAGCGATGCGTCAGGTGCGGCACGACGGGGTAGAGCATGCGCAGCAGGATACCGATGCATTCACGTAAGACCGCTGGACGAATCGCCTGGCCACTATCTTTACCTTCAGTCAATTTCACTGGCTCTAAGGTATTGAGCATTTTCATGGCAGCCGAAACAACCGTGTTGTACTGGCGGCGCTGGTAATCAAAATTGGCTTGCTTCAATATGGTGTGAACTTCACGACGCAGGGTTTGCTCAGCCTCAGTCAGCTCATGTGGCAGGGCGGCATTGGATTCTGCAATTGATCGAATGGCCGCAGCCTGACTCATCGAATAAGACCACACTCGACGCAAAAAGCGCGAAGCGCCCTCAACACCGGCACCAGACCACTCGAGCTGCTGCTCGGGTGGTGCTGCAAACATCGTAAAGAGCCTTGCTGTATCAGCGCCATACTGATCAATCAATGCCTGTGGGTCAACACCGTTATTTTTACTCTTTGACATTTTTTCAACGCCGCCAATGGTGATGGCGTTGCCGTTGAGTTCAATACCAGAACCTGCTTTGGGTTTCGCGCCCGTCGGCCGTCCTTTATCATCCAGCATTAACTCGACATCGAGGGGATTAAGCCAGGTCTTTTTACCGCTGGCGTCTTCGCTGTAATACGTTTCATTAAGCACCATGCCTTGCGTGAGTAAATTGGCAAAGGGCTCATCAAAGGTAATTAAATCCAAATCGCGCATGACCTTGGTCCAGAAGCGCGCATAGAGTAAATGCAAAATCGCATGCTCGATGCCGCCAATGTATTGGTCCATTGGCATCCAGTATTGATTGCGCTGATCGACCATGGTCTTGGCATCTGCCCCGGTGTAGCGCATGAAGTACCACGACGAATCCACAAAGGTATCCATGGTGTCAGTCTCACGCCGCGCCGGCTTGCCGCACTTCGGGCATGCCACATTTAAAAAGTCAGCGCGCTTATTGAGGGGATTGCCACTGCCATCGGGAACACAATCTTCCGGCAATACGACTGGTAAATCTTTTTCTGGGACAGGGACAGCACCGCAACCGGGATTGGCCTCATCGCCACAATGAATAATCGGTATGGGCGTACCCCAATAGCGCTGCCGTGAGATACCCCAGTCGCGTAAGCGATAGGTGGTTTTGATTTCTCCAACACCAAGTGCAGCCAAATCAGCAGCAACCGCAGTCACCGCATCGCTAACCGAGAGGCCATCGTATTTGCCACTATTGATGCACTGCGCATTCTCTTTTTGGGCGTACCAGGCATCCCAATGCGTGGGATTAAACATGGGCGACTCACCGGCGAGTGCAATCACCTGTTTAATCGGTAGATGGTATTTAAGGGCAAAGGCAAAGTCACGCTCGTCGTGGGCAGGCACGCCCATCACCGCGCCATCGCCATAGCTCATCAACACATAGTTACCAACCCACAAGGGGACAGGCTCTTTACTCAAGGGATGGGTGACGTATAAGCCCGTGAACATCCCTTCTTTTTCTTGGGTAGCCAGGTCGGCCTCAATCACGCTACCGGTCTTGCATTTTTCGATGAAGCTAGCCAGCGCGGGATTTGTACGCGCAGCCTCGGTCGCCAGCGGGTGCTCTGCTGCCACTGCGCAAAAGGTCACGCCCATGATGGTATCAGCGCGTGTAGTAAATACATACAGCTTCCCATCCTGAATCCGTTCACCGGCACTATTCTTGATCGCATGGTCAAAGGCAAAGCGCACGCCGCGGCTTTTGCCAATCCAGTTTTGCTGCATGGTCTTCACGCGCTCAGGCCAGCCCAAATCATCTAGGCCCGTGAGCAGTTGCTCAGCATAGGCAGTAATGTTCAAGTAGTAACCGGGGATCTCACGTTTCTCGACTAAAGCGCCAGAACGCCAACCGCGCCCCTCAATCACCTGTTCATTCGCGAGCACCGTTTGATCCTCTG
>CAZUMD010000180.1:0-2583 GCA_964621735.1 uncultured Polynucleobacter sp. | reverse complement strand
AGTTACAGCGGCATCATGGGGCTACCCCTATTTGAAATGGCCACCCTATTGCAACAGGCTGGCGTATCCTTTACGCTCACGCCAGAAATTGCAAATCAAACCCAATATGAATGAAGAAATCCTAATCAACATCACACCCCAAGAAACACGGGTGGCATTGATTCAGCAAGCAGCAGTGCAGGAACTGCAAATTGAGCGCACCCGCCAGCGCGGAATTGTGGGCAATATTTACTTGGCTAAAGTGGTTCGGGTTCTGCCCGGGATGCAATCGGCTTTTATTGAGATGGGTCTCGAGCGCACAGCATTCATGCACGTGGCCGATATTGCCCAGCAAAATCAGCAAACCCAAATTGAAAAAGTCCTCTACGAAGGCCAAACCGTAATTGTGCAAGTGTTAAAAGACCCGCTTGGCACCAAAGGGGCTCGGCTTACAACCCAAATTAGCATTGCGGGTCGCAACCTGGTCTACTTACCGCAATCCCAAAAAGAGTCTGGTGACTCGCCTTACATCGGCGTCTCACAACGGATTGAAAATCAAGATGAGCGTGACGCAATCAAAGCCCGCATCGCTGGACTACTACCCAGCAATCAAACCGGCGGAATTATTGTGCGCACCATTGCGCAAGATGCTACAGACGCGGAACTGACGCTCGATCTCCTCTATCTCAAAACAACTTGGGAAACCATTTTGGCCTCGGTGAATCAGAAAACGGCGCCTGCCCTGCTCTTTCAGGACTTAAGTTTGGCAGAGCGCGTATTGCGTGATCTGGCTAGTGATAAGACCACGCAAATACGAGTCGATTCGGCAGAGAACTTTGAGCGCTTAAATCGCTTTGCGGAGACCTATACGCCTAACCTGGTTGGCAAGTTAACCCTGCATCGCGGCGAGCGTGCCTTGTTTGATTTATTTGATGTCGATGCAGAAATTAATAAGGCCTTGGGCCGGCGTGTCGATCTCAAATCCGGTGGCTACTTGATGATCGATCAAACCGAATCCATGACAACTGTTGATGTCAATACGGGCAGTTATGTTGGCGCGCGTAATTTGGATGACACGGTCTTTAAGACGAATCTGGAGGCTGCGCAAGCCATTGCCCGGCAATTGCGCCTGCGCAACTTAGGCGGCATCATCATCATTGATTTTATTGACATGCTCAATCGCGAGCACCAAGATGCTGTGCTTGGTGAGCTTAAGCGGAACTTAGAGCGCGATCATGCCCGCAGCTCCGTCAGTCAGTTTTCTGCTTTGGGCTTGGTCGAAATGACGCGCAAACGCACACGCGAATCCCTCGCGCATATCTTGTGTGAGCCTTGCGCCACTTGCAGCGGTAAAGGTGAAATTAAAACCGCGCAAACCATTTGCTATGAAATCCTGCGGGAAATCGTCCGTGAACATCGCCAATTTAATCCCAGAGAGTTCCGTATTGTGGCAGCGCCCGACGTCATTGATCTCTTCCTAGAAGAAGAAAATCAGTTTTTAGCCATGCTGGGGGATTTTGTTGCCAAACCCATTCGCCTGCAAGCAGAAGGCTCGTTCAAACAAGAGCAATACGATATTGTCTTAAGTTAGGGCTCGATCATGTGCTTACGCATTGGCAAACTGCAGCCGATGCAGATTGCTATACAAGCCGCCTTTGGCAATTAACTCGGTGTGAGAGCCGTTCTCCACCACTTGTCCATGCTCTAGCACCACAATCCGGCTGGCATGCTCAATCGTCGATAGGCGGTGTGCAATGACTAAGGTCGTGCGACCGGCCATCAATCGATCCAATGCTTCTTGTACTTGACGCTCGGACTCAGAATCGAGCGCCGATGTAGCTTCATCCAAGATCAAGATCGGCGCGTCTTTGTAAATCGCCCTGGCAATTGCTAAGCGCTGCCGCTGACCGCCAGAGAGTTGATTACCGTTATCACCAATCAGAGTATCAATGCCTTGCGGTAGCTCACTCAGGAGATTACTTAAGTTGGCAGCCTCTAGGGCTTCAAGCACGCGCCCCCGATCAATGCCGCTAACATCATCGCTACCGTAAGCGACATTTGCGGCGATCGAGTCGTTAAACAAGATGACGTCTTGGCTAACAAAGGCAATCTGGCGTCGTAAATCAAACAAAGACACTTCTTCCAGATTCACGCCATCGAGCTCAATTACCCCCGAAGTAGGCTTAAAAAAGCGCGGCAATAAACTCACTAGCGTGGACTTACCGCCACCAGACGGCCCCACAAAGGCAACCACCTCGCCTGCTTGGATGGATAGACTGACGTGCTTTAAGGCGGCTTGCCGATCGGCATCTTGCTGATACGAAAAAGAAACATCTTTGAAGGCGATGGCACCTTTTGCCTTTTCAATGCGTTTGACCCCTGCCTTACGAGAGTCATCTTCCTCAATTGGCTGGTCCATTAGACTAAAAATCATCTCCGCTGCAGTAAGGCCACGCTGCAGTGGCTGATTGATGTCAGCCAGATGCTTAATCGGTGAAATGATCAACATCATGGCCGTAATAAAGGCAGCGAAGCCGCCCACGGTGGTTCCTTCAGTAGACGATTGCATCAGGGCAATGACGAGCACGACGGAGAGTGCCATCG
>CAZUMD010000179.1:0-2589 GCA_964621735.1 uncultured Polynucleobacter sp. | reverse complement strand
GGGGCATAAAACAGTACTTCAATATCGCTATGGTCTAAAACCCAAGCCAATTGATCTACTGGCGCCAGCAGGTTGAGCGGCGTCACTACCCGACCACAAACCATGGTGGCAAGAAACACCGTTGTGGTCTGGCGTCCATTGTGCATAAAGATACCCACATGGCCCTTGGCGCTAATCTGGCGCTCTTTCAGCCAGCCCATAAAATGCTCGGCCTCTAAAGCCATCTGCCCATACGATAGTTTTTGATCAGTCTCTGGAGCAAACAACAAGACGTGGTCGGGCTGCTGCTTTGCCCACTTCGTTAAGACTTGGGCAATGCTAGCGCTAGCTGAGTTCACGATTTCTGCCATGTTGAGGAGAGTAAATAGATACTGAATTAATCTAACTATTTAGGATACTGACTGAAATAATTAGCCAGTAAATCCTCGACCTCTGGGACTTTTTCAGCGATCGGCCGCACCACACGCGTGGTATTGAGGTAGTGGCGATAGTTCATATTGTCGGAGAAGTTATTTTTTCCCCAGGTGCCACAGCCCATTGACAACGAGAAAGGCAGGCCATTTTCAAAGCTGCCTCCGGTGGCAATGGCATGCGCTTGGTTCACAATCACGCGCGCAACCGGTAAATCACGGGCTAAATCAGCCGCCCTCTCCTCCATGACTGATCCGCTGCTTGCCGTATGCAAGCCAACCGAATGTCCAGCACCTTGATAGGAGTAAACATTGCCAACCAATTCTTTGGCAGCCTGAAAGTTTGCGGCTCGCCAGACTGTCAAAATTGGGCTTAATTTTTCGCCAGAGAAAGGCGCATTTGGGCCAAAGCCTGTCTCCTCGACCATAAAAAAGCGCGCACCACTGGCTTTAGGGTGCTGTAACTTTGCCCGCTCAGCAATCACGGTAGGCGACTGCGCTGTCAAGGTAGAAGTCAATTTTCCGCTACTAAACATCACGTCATGGAGGCGCTGCTTATCGGCAGCGTCCAAGAGTACACCACCGGCACGCTCTAAAGCATCGATAGCGGAGTCATAAATAGCATCCAGTAAAACCGCACCATTTTCACTAGAACAGCTAGTGGCGTTATCAAAGGTTTTTGATTGCGTAATTTTTTGTGCAGCGCTATCTAAGTTGGCATTCTCATCAATGATTACAAGGACATTACCAGCGCCCACCCCAAATGCCGGTGTTCCACTTGTATATGCAGAACGGATATTGGCTTGCGAACCAGTAGCGACGACTAAATCAGCCAAGCGCATCAGCTCGTGGGTAGCGTCTTTTGTGATGGGATCAGGCAACATCTGCACCAAATCCCGTGGCGCCTTGACTAAATCCAACTGCGCATGCACAAATTCTAATAAACGAAAGCAGGTTGATTGCCCTTTGGGGGATGGGGCAATAACTACTGCGTTGCGGCACTTCAGCGCATTCAAAATTTTATTGATGGGCGTCGCGCCAGGATTGGTTGAGGGCGTAATGGCAGCCACAACCCCTACCGGCCTTGCATACTCCGTAATTCCAGTTATCGGGTCGTGAGAAACAACCCCAACTGTTTTGGCATTTTGCAAATCCCGTACCAAGCCCAGCGTTTTACGAAAATTCTTTTTAAACTTATCAGCTGCATCACCAAGCCCTGTATCGCGCACCGCTAACTCCGCTAATTCGGCATTTCTACCTGGCTCCAAAATGGCCCACGCCACTGCAGAGACTACCAAATCAACTTGTTCCTGCGTGTATAACTGATACTCTTCTTGCGCAACACGGGCACGCTTGATGATGCTTTCAACTTCTGACATAGGATCTTTACTGAAGGTTTAAAGAATTTTTTACTGCGCTACTAGTCAACCTTAATATTGGCTGACTTCACAACTTGTTTCCACTTGGCTATTTCTTTTTTAACCACGCCCGACAGCTGTGCAGGTGTATCCCCCACTGCTTCTGCGCCCTGACCTAACAATTTCTCTTTTACTTCAGGCTGGGCAAGAACATTCACGGTTGCTTTGTTTAAGCGATCAATGATTGTCTGTGGTGTTTTCGCTGGCACAAACATCGCATACCAAGAGTCGACCTCAAAACCCTTAAATCCTGACTCAACCATGGTCGGCACATCTGGGAATACTGCTGATCTTTTAACGGTTGAAACGGCCAGCGCTCTCAATTTTCCTGCTTTCACAAACTGTGCTGCTGCAGGGATCGAAACCCAGAGCAAGGGAACCTGACCCGCGATAACATCCGTTACTGCAGGACCGCCGCCCCGGTAAGGAATATGCGTCATATCAACTCCCGCATCCGTTGCCATCATGGCTCCAGCAAGGTGGCCTGGGGAGCCATTGCCAACTGACGCATAAGAGATTGATCCTGGTTTTGCTTTGGCCATCTCAATGACTTCTTTCACTGTCTTTGCAGGGAAATTGGGATTCGCAACCAAGATTTGGGGCAAGGAAGCCACTGTTACCACCGAAGAAAAGTCTTTTTCTGTATCAAACGGTAGTTTTGTATAAATGGCGGGATTGATGGTGTGCGATGAAAGGGTGAAAAGAACGGTATAGCCATCCGAGGGTGACTGAGCCGCCAATGCTGAGCCAATTGATCCGCC
>CAZUMD010000178.1:0-2626 GCA_964621735.1 uncultured Polynucleobacter sp. | reverse complement strand
TGAAAGTAGGCACAGCCCTCGTTATCGCCCCGATTAAACTCCTCAATCTTGGGTATGCCTTGTTGATTGGCCGCCTCGCGCCACGCATCCAGAATGTCCCACTGCACACGGGGCCGCTCTACCCGCATCTCACCTGCATCGCCATGCCATGGGTTGGCGCCCGCATAGTAATCTTCCAGTGATTTATAGGTCTCTAAGGTTTGATCCCACTGCCAAATTGGATCCCCAGTCAGTTCTGACCAGTGCGCATAGTCACTCGCCTGCCCGCGCATATAAATCATGGCATTGATCGACGATGACCCACCAATGCCTTTGCCTCTAGCGTAATGAATCGAACGTTGATTTAGGCCCGGGTCAGTCTCTGTCTTAAAACACCAATCGGTTCGTTGATTATTAATCGTAAATAAGTAGCCCACTGGAACTTTGATCCAAAACCAGTCGTCCTCCCCACCCGCTTCCAGCAACAAGACTCGATGACTTGGGTCAGCAGACAGCCGGTTAGCCAAAAGACAACCGGCACTACCAGCCCCGACAATGATGGTGTCAAATTCAAGGGCTGAGGTAGGTACGCTCATGAAACACTGATCTACTTAATGACGGATAAGAGGCTACTGTAATCATCGCGCCACAAAGTAAAGCCCTTTGGATCATCGATCTCCTCGGCATTGACGAATTGAATATCCCGAAAGGCTTTTTTGTCTTTACTAATCAAAGCCCACTCAGAGCGATAGCCCACCTTGGTTTCTGAAGCAGCAAAACGTACCACCTTTACGTCTTGATTAAAGGCATTGGCAGCCGTTTTTACCACCGGCTTTAAATCTAAAAAGCGATTCGTAATATGCAGTGCGAGAATACCATCGCTCTTTAAATGCCTAAAATATTGCGTAAATGCTTCCTTGGTTAATAAATGAATGGGTACCGAATCGCCTGAGAAGGCATCAATTACCAGTAGATCAAATTGCTGATTGGGCTCCTGTTCCAATTGCAAACGCGCGTCACCTAAAACATGGTCAATGCTTGCAGCGCTATTGGATAAAAAAGTAAAGTGCTTTTGAGCAGCGTCAATGACGTCCGAATTAATTTCATAAAAGCGATACACATCGCCTTTACGTGCATATCCAGCTAAGGTGCCAACGCCTAAACCTACCACGCCGACTTTAATCGGTTGACTCGATTGGGACTTCACTAAGATGGCCTGACCTACTCCACTCTCGCGCACGTAATAGGTAGTAGGTTCTTGCGCTTTTGCAGCATCAACAAACTGACTGCCATGACTAATCTGGCCATGCTGCATGGTTTTATAGCCGCGAGACTCATCCACATACACTTTTAGCGTGCCATAAAAATTACGCTGACTCAGCTCAATGCCGGCAATGTCATGCGAATGATCCTCGATGCGAATCACGCTAATCAGGACTAGAAAAGAAGCAATACCGGCGGCGGCTGTGAGTTTGATTTGCTTCGTTTTGAACCGGGTGTTTGATAAAAATACCAATGCAACCACAATGCCAGACAACACTATTCCAATGGATAGCTCATAATTTTCTGTGAACCAATATGGCGCAATAATGCCCACGAAGAAGCCGCCCATCACGCCGCCAACGGCCAGCATGAGGTAATAGGTAGTCAGGTAGCGTGCATTTGGCTGCTGCGCCGCCAACTCCCCATGGCAGACCATACACACCACGAAGAATGAAAACAAATTGACGCCCGTCGAAACCATCACTGGCAGCTCATTTAAGCCCAAGGTTGGCAAATAAGCCAGAATGAAGAGCGCGGCTACTAATAAGGGCAAGAACAACTTCCGCTGATACCAACCGCTGCCCTCAAAGCAAATAATGAAGGACAAGAGGTAAAGCGCCAAGGGGGCAACCCAAATCATCGGAACCGGTGCGATGTTCTCGGTCAAGAAACTGGTATCAGCCACCATCAGAATCGAAGGACACGCTGCTAACAGTATCCAAGTCAGTAAATGAACTGCAGTGGGTGCAGGCACTGCTTCCTTTTCTACCTCAACGAGAGCAATGCTATTGCGATTGCGCCATGCCAAGATGCCACAGGTCAGCACAAAGATGGCATACAAAGTAGACCAACAATACGATTGCCACTGGGTTGGTAGCATCGGCTCAAAGGCAATGGGATACGCCAATAAAGCCAGCATGGATCCAAAATTAGATAGCGCAAACAAACGATAGGGAACGCCGCCCGTACGCTCACGCGCAAACCAAGCCTGAATCAGTGGTCCAGTTGTTGAAAGAACGAAGTAAGGCAAGCCAATGGAAACAAACAAAAGACCTAGGATTTGCAGAGTAGGATTTTCACTACCGGTAGGCTTCCATGCCTCGCTAGCAGCAAGGGGTAACAACGATAAGCTGATTACCAGTAATGCAATGTGTAGCATGCTTTGCCGATAAGGGCTGAGCGCCTTTACAATCCAATGCGAATAGATATAACCAAACAGTAATATGGCTTGGAAAAACAGCATACACGTTGTCCAAACCGATGCCGAGCCACCAAACCATGGCAGGATCATTTTGCCAATCAAGGGCTGTACTTGGAATAATAAAAATGCGCTCAAAAATATAGTGAGGCCGTATTGAAAAGTCAGCTGTACGTTGTATTTCAT
>CAZUMD010000177.1:0-2646 GCA_964621735.1 uncultured Polynucleobacter sp. | reverse complement strand
GAGGTCTTGGCGCTTGGCCAAAAACTGACCGATGACACCCCACCCTGCCGCTTGATTTTCTTTGCTATACCGCGTTGCGCTTTGAGAAAAGTCACGATAGGCTTTCACGGGGTCGGCTCTGGCTGCCTTCACAATCTCGCCAATGGGATCTTCTCCTGCCATTTTCCGACCGACGGTCTCTAAGCCCATTTCAGCGGCACTACGACCATATGCTTTTGCTTCAGCAGGTGTAATGGCTCCGGCATTCAATAAAAGCGGCACTAGCTCCTGACATCCCTGACCATAAAACTTGGGGTCTAACATGACGAGTCGTGCATCGTGCGCTGTCTTGGCCGCTATTTCGCCTTGAGCCAAACGCGATTGCAAGGCATAGCATTTCACTGAGGTGTCATCGTCTAGTGCAAATTTAGGATATTCCGCATCAAACGTGCGCCAGTCTTTGCGCTTGCCCAAAACCAGCAACCAGTCATTGCGCATGCGATCTGCTAAGGCAGTACCTTCATACTTATTTAAAAACCCCGTGACCTGACTATCTGCATTTGTATCAGCACGCGCAACGCCGCCTGCATCGAATAATTGGGGTTTTATTTTGTAATACTCCACATAGTCGCCAAATACATAATTAGGCAAACTGGCAGCCAACTGCTGAGCCCGAGCCGGATCATTTTTTCGTGATGCTTCGCGTAACTCGATGAATGTTCTGTCTGCTTCAGTCAATTCAAGCGGGTTAGCAGCTGGTTTATTTGGTTTTTTTGCAGCAGAATCACTCGGCGTAAGCAAAAGTCCGCCACAGAGCAGAATGCCTGTTAGGATCCATCGAATGGAGCTTAGATGGGGTATTGCGAATAAAAGTCGATCAATACGAATAAATGGCGTCATCCCTATAGTCTAACTTTTATTTGTTCTTTCATTAATAGCATTCTCGCTTGATACTATTTCGTATGCTGAACTCAGATCTAAAAACCCTTCGAAATCGACTGTTACGTGAACGCACTGCGTACGCGCAAGGCTCTAGTGCCTCTTCCACAAGCCAGGAGGTCGTAGCAGCGTTAAACCACGCACTCGCAACGGAGCTGCAGTCACTGGGATCGATTGCACTGTATTGGCCCATTCAGCAAGAAATTGACTTGCGCCCATGCTTAATCAGCTGGGTCAAAGCAATACACGGCAGGCAGTTGGCTTTACCCGTGATGCGCGCGGACAAGCAGCTTGATTTTTATACCTGGCAGGATGGAGACGCACTGGTAAGCCAGCAACATGGGATTTCAGAGCCCAATCCAAACGACCCCAAAATTAAGTCGATTGAGCCCGATTGCATTTTGATCCCCTGTGTAGGGTGGTCTTGGTCTGGTAATGCCCATAGAGACCCTCTGCAAATGCATTACTGGCGACTGGGCTATGGTGGTGGCTATTTTGACCGAACGCTGGCCGGCTTACGAACCACAAAGCCAAACATCGTCTGTATTGGGGTTGGGTATGACTGGCAGCAATTAAATCCAAATCAGTGGCAGCCAGAGGCCCATGACGAGCCACTCGATGCCATGCTGACCGAATCTGGATTGCGCTTTAAGGGCGCTTAATTTGAGCCTAGATTTAGGTTTTCAGCAATCGCCAATACCGCGTCGGCTTGGTTCAGCGAATAAAAATGCAAACCGGGCGCACCGGTAACCAGCAGCTGGTCACACAAATCGGTTACAACATCCTCACCAAAGGATTTGATGGATGCCGTATCGTCGCCAAAGGACTGCAAGCGCAAGCGTATCCACCGCGGTACTTCAGCGCCGCATGCATCTGAAAAGCGCAACAACTGACTGCAATTGGTAATCGGCATAATCCCCGCAATAATCGGCTGGGTAACACCCAAGTCGTATGCGTCTTCCACAAACCGAAAGTACGCATCCGAATTAAAGAAGTATTGCGTTATGGCTGAATTAGCCCCGGCCTTCATTTTTTCTACAAAAAACTGCAGGTCCGACGCAGGCGACTTTGCCTGTGGATGGGTTTCTGGGTAAGCCGCTACATCAATGTGAAACCAATCACCCGTCTCTGCCCGAATGAACTCGACTAATTGATTGGCATGCGAGAACTCGCCATACTGCCCCATGCCCGATGGCAAATCGCCGCGCAAGGCAACGATGCGGCGAATCCCTAAATCACGATACTGATGGAGCATCCCACGCACACTGTCGCGCGAACTGCCAACGCAGGATAAATGGGGCGCCACAGACTCACCCGCTGCATGAATCTCACTAACGACCTGCAAGGTACCAGACTGGGTTGAGCCCCCAGCGCCAAATGTAACGGAGTAGAACGCCGGCTTCAGTGATTCACTAAAGCGCTCACGCACCAGACGGAGTTTGTTTTCTCCTTCCGGTGTTTTAGGCGGAAAAAATTCGACGCTCAATTCCATTGCATTTGACCTATCTAGTACAGCTGCGATTAATAACGGTAGTGCTCTGGCTTATACGGGCCTTGCTTTGTCACTCCAATGTAGCTGGCCTGTTGATCGCTCAATTCAGTTAGCTGCGCATTCAATTTCTTCAGCTGCAAGCGCGCTACTTTTTCATCTAAGTGTTTTGGCAAGGTATAAACGCCCACGGGGTATTTCTTCGTGCCGACTGCGCCCCACAACTCAATTTGCGCAAT
>CAZUMD010000176.1:0-2653 GCA_964621735.1 uncultured Polynucleobacter sp. | reverse complement strand
AATTGATTACTACCTAAATACCGGTAAAAAATTGGATGCTCCAGAGGTGGCTGAAATTCAGACCATCATGAATGACCACTTAATTGACCACTATGCCTTTTATGGCGAATACATTGGGCTACGAACCGCCCGCAAGCACATTGGGTGGTATTGCAAAGGCTTGCGAGACTCGCATGCCTTTCGCCAACGCATGAACACGGCCGATGACTGCAAAACCCAATTGCAAATGGTGAATGATTTTTTTGATGAGATGAAATCCCATTCTGATCGCCTGTTATTTTTAGAAGCCGCTTAATTAGACTGAGTTATACGATGCCGAATAAACACCCCATTAGCGAATGCGTTCAAACGCAGTTGCAACGCTATTTTGCCGACCTCAACGGCAACCCGCCAGATGATGTGTACCGCATGGTTTTGAGTGTGGTGGAAAAACCCATGCTCGAAGTAGTAATGCAGCACGCCAAACAAAATCAATCGCTAGCTGCGCAATACCTCGGCATTAACCGCAATACGCTCCATAAAAAATTAACCGAACATCAGCTGATTTAATGCGCTGCTCTCATACCCCTACTTTGAACGCCTATAGACCATCATGATTCGCACCGCACTCTTATCTGTATCCGACAAACAGGGCATTGTTCCGTTTGCCCAAGCGCTGCATGCTCTGGGGGTCAAACTCATTTCTACTGGCGGCACTGCCAAGCTTCTTGCGGACAATGGCTTGCCCGTGACCGAGGTATCGTCCCTCACCCAGTTCCCAGAAATGCTCGATGGCCGCGTTAAAACCCTGCACCCGATGGTTCACGGAGGTTTACTTGCGCGTCGCGACTCGAAAGAGCACATGGATGCGATCGCGGCACACGGCATTGCGCCGATTGATATGCTGGTGATTAATCTGTACCCATTTAATCAAACCGTAGCGAAAGACGATTGTTCTTTTGATGAAGCCGTTGAGAACATTGATATTGGCGGACCAGCGATGCTGCGTGCAGCCGCAAAAAACCACCAAGATGTGACGGTATTGATTTCACCAGATGATTACGAGCCCATCTTGAGCGAAATGAAGGCCCACCAAAACACCGTTTCGTATGCAACTAATTTACGCCTGGCTAAAAAGGTATTTGCGCATACCGCTCAATACGATGGCGCGATTGCAAACTACCTTTCATCGCTCGGTAGTGATTTAAGTCATACCAGCCGCTCAACCTACCCAGAGACCCTGCACCTGGCATTTACTAAAGTGCAAGAAATGCGCTACGGTGAGAACCCACACCAATCGGCTGCGTTTTATCGTGATACCGCTACGGTTGCTGGTGCCCTTGCCAATTACCACCAGCTTCAGGGCAAAGAACTGTCTTACAACAACATTGCCGATGCGGATGCCGCATGGGAATGCGTCAAGAGCTTTTCGGCTGACTCTACTGCTGGCGCAGCCTGCGTCATCATTAAACATGCCAATCCCTGTGGCGTGGCTACCGGCACAACTGGCCTAGAAGCCTATCAAAAAGCCTTTAAAACCGACCCAAGCTCGGCCTTTGGCGGGATCATTGCATTGAATGTGGCTTGCGACGGCCCAATGGCCGAAGCGATCTCCAAGCAATTTGTTGAGGTCTTAATCGCGCCTAGTTTTACCGCGGAAGCAAAAGCTATTTTTGCTAGCAAGCAAAATGTGCGCTTACTTGAAATTCCCCTCGGCCTTGGATTTAATGCATTCGATATGAAGCGTGTGGGCGGCGGTTTATTGCTGCAATCACCCGACTTTAAAAATGTCGCGCAATCTGAATTGTGCGTGGTTTCAAAACGCCAGCCGACCCCAACCGAGCTTGCCGATATGATGTTCGCTTGGCGGGTTGCTAAGTTTGTTAAATCCAATGCCATTGTGTATTGCGCCAATGGCATGACCTTGGGCATTGGGGCTGGGCAAATGAGTCGCGTTGACTCCGCACGCATGGCTAGCATTAAGGCTGAAAATGCAGGCCTTAGCCTCGCATCATCGGCGGTTGCTAGCGATGCCTTCTTTCCGTTTCGGGATGGCCTCGATGTCGTTGTTGCTGCAGGTGCAAGCTGCGCGATTCAGCCCGGTGGCAGCATGCGCGATGAAGAAATTATTGCCGCCGCCAATGAGCACGGCATTGCGATGGTCTTCACTGGCACACGCCACTTCCGTCACTAGAATAAAACGGGCATTGAACAAAACCCATGCGCTGGATCGGAATTGACCCTGGACTTCGTACTACTGGCTTTGGCATCATTGATGTCGATGGTCAAAAAATGACCTACGTCGCTTCCGGAACCATTGAAAGCGGCGATCCGAAGAAGGGCTTACCTGAACGCCTAGGCACCTTGTATAACGGCGTTAAAGAAGTCTTGGATACCTACCATCCGGAATCGGCTGCGATTGAAGAAGTCTTTTTAAACGTCAATCCACGCTCCACCTTAATGTTAGGTCAAGCCAGGGGCTCGGTCATCGCCGCCCTTGTTTCTGCCAAGCTGAGCGTGGCGGAGTACAGCGCCTTGCGCGTCAAGCAGTCGATTGTTGGTACGGGTCGGGCCACTAAGCCACAAGTACAGGAGATGGTCAAACGCTTACTACGTCTTAGCCGCGCGCCCGGCACGGATGCTTCCGATGCACTCGGTGTCGCCATCTGCGCCG
>CAZUMD010000175.1:0-2681 GCA_964621735.1 uncultured Polynucleobacter sp. | reverse complement strand
CATTGAGGAGTGAAGCAAATTGAAAAATCAGGCTAAATCGATCTTGGGTGCCTGGCGGTATCGGCGGAGAAAAATCCATCTTCTCCGAAAAAAACATAACCGGACCACCCTGCGCATTGCGCTCAAAGCGTGAAAACCGCGGTGGATTTTTGCCCCGCTGAGCCCAGTAAATTGAGGGCGCTAAACCATAGGCATCAATCTTGCCCTTGGACTCAAATACAAAGGGACCCACAAAGGCATATGGAATCGTAATCGATAGCGCATACCCTGAGTCATCGGCGATCCATTTGATTTCACCGGTCTGTACTTGCTGTCCGTCAACGTAGGCATCGTAATACAACAGCGCTGACTCGGGCAGACGAAAAGCCACCCCATCTTGCTCGGCTAGGCCATTGCCCTGCTCTGCTGAGTTACCTTCTGGCGATCCAGCGGGAGTACCTGTATCACCGGCGGTATTGCCAGGCTGTGGAACTGCCTTTTTTGCGGAGCGGGCCATCTTGATTTGCTTAACCGGCTCTTCTTTTAAGGTGGCGACAACAGGGGATTCCTGCGGGGGCGCCAGCAGAGTACCGGTAGGCATCAGCCACAACCAAAAAAATAAAATCAAATGGGCGATGATTGACAGCAGCAAAGCTGTCAGCAAAATCCACAGCGGCTTAAAACGACTTAGGACTGCTCCCAGAATAATCCTTCCAGGAGGCGGCTATTTTTGGGGAGGTTCGCAGCCAAAAAATCCATTTGATCGGCCAGAATATTTCTGCCTTTGAGAATCATGTCCTCATACAGGCTGGGCATATAGGGTGCATATAGCAAACTCATATTCGCTATTTCAGGGGTGCGGTTGCCTTTGCGTTGATTGCATGGCCTGCAAGAGACGACCAAATTCATCCAAGTGTATTTACCACCACGGCTATTGGGAATAATGTGTTCCGCTTCTGCGTCATTCTCCGTAATGCGCTCACCGCAATAGGCACAAAGGCCGCGATCACGGCGGTACAACTTGCGCTTGGTAATGCCCGGTACAACATCAAATAGGTTAATCCGTGCAGAGCCTTTGACGGCCACGATGGAGTGCAGCTCAATGATGGATTGCTTGCCGGTAGCGCGCGAGATACCGCCGCGCATGACTGCAATCGGATCGCCCAGCGTCCACAATACGCTCTGATCCGCATATTGTTTTGTCGCCTCTTCCGCATTAATCCAGCATTGCGGAATACCGCCGGCGTCCAGCTTCAAGATGCTCAGCACAACTACTCCTCTCTCTGTAATGGCATAAATCATCGCATCACTGCATGACAACCATCTTACAGAAAATTGTGGGGGCGATCAACGCACTGCAATTGACCCTACACGGCGATGATTGGGCCATCCCATTGGGATTTGCTTACTCAATCCGATTGCGGCAAATCCACTCCGAACGCTGCCATTCGCCCTGCTTTTCAGCAAAGACCAGCCAAATAAAAAATGCTTTTAGGGTTTGCATGACCTACTCCTCTCTTCGCGCCAATGCGCCTATTGCTCAAGAGTGCAGTATGTCAATCGAGAAGCTCATGAAATGAGCCTATACAATTAATCGCAGGCGAAGCCCACTACGGAGTCAAGGTATTCGCTGTAATTGTGAATCCCGTGATCGCTTCCTTGAATAATGATCTGCTGAGCACCGGGATAAAAAGCGGCCATCTCCCGCCAGTCGAGTAATTCATCACCGGTGGCAGCCAAGAGTAAATAGCGCTCTGGCAACGTAATGGATTCGACCTGCATGCGATTGAGTTCATCAATGTATTCAGCCCGAAAGTCAAAAGGCTCTTCGCTATCGTAGGCCGTCATCATACCGACATGCGGCGCCAGTTCACGCCCTGCTCTCACTGCCGGATTTAATGCGATGCCCTTGCAGCCATAATGCTCTGCAAGGTAGTTGGTATAAAAGCCGCCTAAAGAAGAGCCGATTACGGACAGTCGATCTGCCTTGGACGCATCAATATGTCGCCGGACCATGTCCATGGATTCTTGAGGTGAGGCATGTAACTGTGGGCAATACCATTCGATGGGGGCGCCCTGCTCGACGCGATGCGCGATGGCATCGCCAGTCATCCGCGCTTTACTTGAGCGTGGGGAAGAACGAAAGCCGTGAAGGTAAACAACCAGTAGTGAATTCATGCCACTTATTATGCAACTGAATCCAATACTGGTTTAAGTCAAGCTAGGAACAATAAATTAGGCTTTTTGGCCAATTTCAAAGTTAGCCAGTTTTTCTAAAGCGCGCACCATGGCCGAATGATCCCAAGCTTTGCCACCATGAGCCGAGCAGGAATTGAATAACTCCTGAGCGGTAGCGGTATTGGGTAAGGAAACACCCAATGCGCGCGCACTGTTAAGCGCTAGATTTAAATCCTTCTGATGCAATTCAATTCGGAATCCAGGATCAAAAGTACGCTTGACCATGCGCTCGCCATGCACTTCTAAAATTTTGGAACTGGCAAAGCCGCCCATTAATGCCTGGCGTACTTTGGCAGGATCGGCGCCAGCTTTAGCAGCAAACAAGAGCGCCTCAGCAACCGCTTCAATATTCAGGGCAACAATAATTTGGTTAGCTACTTTAGCCGTTTGACCGTCGCCATTGCCGCCGACTAAATTAATGTTCTTGCCCATCAATTCGAGGACGGGCTTAACGCGATTAAAGA
>CAZUMD010000174.1:0-2686 GCA_964621735.1 uncultured Polynucleobacter sp. | reverse complement strand
TAGTGAACTGGGATTTTGCTGCAAAGAACTTTGCGTAAAACCTGATTTACCGTTGCGCCATTCAAGTCACCTGCGGGTGACTTGTTTGTTTCTAGATCTGAAAAAAATGACTCAATCCGGCTTGTTGCGCATCCAGTCGGCAGTCGCAAAAAACGATTCATGAAGGCGTGCTTTAAGTAGGGCATCGATTGCCACTTCATCCATGGCGCGCTGCATGCAGCTTAGCCATTGGTTGCGCTCGGTTGATCCAATCGGAAAGGGCAGGTGACGGGCACGTAGTTTAGGGTGTCCGTACTTTTCTTGGTAGAGGTCTGGGCCACCCATCCAGCCGGTCAAAAACAAATACAGCTTATCGCGGGATGAGCTTAAGTCGGCGGGGTGCAATTGCCGAATCACGGCGTATGCGGGCTCAAGCTCCATGAGGTCATAAAACCGATCAACCAATTGCCGAATCGATTCTGCGCCGCCAATTAGTTCGTATGCGGTCGTACGCGGAATATTGCTCTGATCGGCACTCATGCCAATACAGGAGGCAGTAACTTAACCAGTGCAGCGCGTTCTGCAGTAGCGGTGCCGAGTAAAGCAAAGCCCAGTAATTGACCATCGCCGGATTCAAAGAGGCACTGCATGCCGCCCTCAACTTTAGTGCTGTTCCATTGACCTGCTGCTCCTTTGGCTGGAGGAGAAACCACAATTGGATAGGCCGGGGTTTTAACCATGACTGGCATGGCTGGGTACTGTAGCGTTGCCGCTTGTCCGAGCAATACTGGCGCCAACGCACGCGCTGCTTGCATGATGGGCATCACATAGGGCAAGACCAATCCTTCAGTTTCTGCGCAGTCACCAATGGCATAAATCGAATCCAGATTGGTTTGCAGTTGGCGATTGACTTGGATGCCCATTCCAGTGGTAATGCCTGCGGCATGAGCCAATTGAATGCGAGGACGTAAGCCAACCGCTGAGAGGACCACATCGGCATCGATCGTGGCGCCATTGGCTAAGGTAATGCGTATGGCATCACCATGGACATCAATCGATTGTGCAGTGCTAGCAAAGTGCCAGCGTACCCCAGCCTCACTGAGTTTTTGCTCTAGCTCTTTTGCTGCTGCCTCGGGCAAGAGGCGACCCAGTGCATGCGGGGCTAGATCAATCACATCCACCGAGTAACCGCCAAGCGTGAGGTCATTGGCAAATTCACAACCAATGAGGCCAGCACCCAGAATCGCGACGCGTTTGCGACCCTCAATGGCTTTACGAAATCGTGCATAGTCTTCCAGGTCATTCACGGTCATGACGTGATTGGCGGCCGTGCCTTGGAGCTTTAAATCAATTTGATCGGCACCCAAAGCCAGTACCAGCTTGCTGTAGCCTACTTCACCATTGCTGGTGCGCAGTAACCGAGCCTGCGCATCAATGGAGTGCACATCAGTGTTGCCCAATACCCTGAGATTGAGCTGGGCCGCCATGGCATCACTGCTTGAGCTAATTAACTGTTCGGCTACTTTACCGTTGGCAAATGCAGTCGATAGCATGGGCTTGGAATAAAAGTAGCCGGGCTCGCGGGTGATGAGCGTAATCGGTACATCCTTATCAATCTTACGTAGTTCGCGAATGACGGTATAGCCAGCTAAGCCGCTGCCAATAATCACGATCGGCTGGGCTTGGTCTTGATCTTGATGTTCGCTCACAGCGGAGTTCCTTTAACAAATAGCATGGCGGTAGATTAAAAAGAAGTGCGCTTTAAATTTGTACCATTTCAAAATCGGATTTGGAGACGCCGCAATCAGGGCATTCCCAATTGGCTGGAACATCAGCCCACACCGTACCTGGAGCGATTCCATCTTCTGGGAGGCCTTTGGCTTCGTCGTAAATAAATCCACACACAATGCATTGCCACGTTTTCATATTCATCCCATTCTCTAAGCTAAAAATGCCATTTAGGCCTACAGAATACATGGCTTAAATGGGGCGCCCTTAAATACGGGTCTTTGCTGCGTAGTGCAGATAAGCCCCATTCTTGTTACGATCATGCTTCATCGGTTTATTCATTGATACAAAGGAAGCACGCATGTCGACCCACTTAGAACTTCTTACCCCAGTTTTGCTTGGGGCTATGGCGCTCAAGAATCGCCTGGTGATGGCGCCACTGACACGCATGCGTGCTATCGAAGGCGATGTACCGAGTCCGCTGGCCAAGACCTATTACAGCCAGCGTGCAAGTGCCGGCATGATCATCACCGAAGCAACTCAAATTTCTCCTTTGGGTAAAGGTTACCCCGCTACACCCGGCATTTATTCCGAAGCGCAAACGCAGGCTTGGAAAGACATTGTTGCGGCAGTTCATGCCAAAGGCGGTTTAATTGTGTCGCAACTCTGGCATGTTGGCCGTATTTCCCATTCCTCATTGCACGCAAGCGAAGGCTTGCCTGTCGCTCCTTCGGCAATAGCACCGGCGGGCAAAACCTATGGCGCGGATTGGCAGCTGCACGAGTATGAAACCCCAAAAGCTATGAGGGAAGCGGATATTGCACAGCTATTGCTGGATTTTCGTAATGCGGCGCTCAATGCTAAAAAAGCAGGCTTTGATGGCATCGAGGTGCATGCGGCCAATGGCTATTTGCTCGATCAATTTTTACAAGACAAGACCAATCAACGTACTGATCAATATGGCGGTTCGGTTAAAAAT
>CAZUMD010000173.1:0-2752 GCA_964621735.1 uncultured Polynucleobacter sp. | reverse complement strand
CGCCTGCATGCAATTGGACTGCCAATGACTGCAAGACTTCCTGTACGCGCAACCTCGAGCAAATCCCCCATCGTGGATACCTCTAGGCGAACATGGAGTTGAATATTTTCCCTGCGCGCCTCCATTTCAATTTGCTGCCGTAGGAGGAACTGGCGATTAAGCAGGGCAAGCTCGATATTTTTAAACGACTTGATTGATAGTTTTTTTGGGAAATTGATCATGCTTTGCGGCTTACCGATGAGGGCAAATTGCTCAGTTAGTATGGGTTGCTGGTAAAACTCGACCAGCTGATAGTCTTCTGGCAATACAGCGATGTCGATATCGCCTTGCATTAAGTCGGCGATTAATCGCTCAGCTGATAACTCGCGTAAATCGATTCTTAAATCCGGGTAGGCTTGTAAGAGTCGCAGACTGGCTGGCAAGGTAATCGCTTTCGAATAGGTGTGTGTTGCGCCAATGCGCAGAGCGCCCACGACCTGCTTATCGTCATGCATGCTTTGGAGTAATGCTTCATCCACCTGCCCCATCAGCGGCTCGAGTTTCGTTAATAGGTCTCTGCCAAATTCACTCAAGACGGATCTACGGCCTTTTCGTTCAAATAAAGCGAAATTGAAATGGCTGGCAAGCTCCTTCATTTGCTGAGACAGGGCCGATTGCGTAATATTCAATGCCTCTGCCGCCCGAACAAAGTTTTCAATTCGGGCAACGACTAAAAAGCTTCTCAGTAAGCGGTAGTCAATGCGATGAATATTCATAAGTAAAGCTAATGTATTAGTTAATTAAATATTAATTTACATTATATGTTTAATGGATTAGCGTGTCCTTTTCGCACTAAAGAGGCCTCTCCCATGAACTTCTTACCGTCCCGCACCCTTTCGCTGTTGTTTGCCCTGTTGTTTGCCCTTCTGGGCGCACTTCTGTTGCCAGGGCTTAGCTCAGCGCAAAGCTATCCATCCAAGCCCATCCGGCTAGTGGTGCCCTTTCCAGCAGGTGGTCCTACGGATATTGTGGCAAGGCCATTGGCCATTCTCCTGGGTGAGAACCTCAAACAACAAATCGTGATTGATAACCGCGGCGGCGCAGGCGGATCGATTGGCGCAGACTTGGTTGCCAAATCTGCTCCGGATGGCTATACCCTGTTGATGGGTACGGTAGGTACCAATGCCATCAATGGCAGTCTTTACAAGCAACTCGCGTACGACACGATTAAAGATTTCACACCGATCGCGCTAGTTGCAAGCGCCCCCGTTGTGATCGTGGTCAACCCCGCTACCAACATCAATACCCTCGCAGACTTGGTGCGCGAAGCCAAAACAAAACCCGATTCCATCGGCTTTGGTAGCGCAGGCAATGGTACGCCCGGCCACCTCACCGGCGCTTTGTTTGAAACCACCGCAAAAATTAAGCTCAAGCACATCCCATATAAGGGCAGTGCTCCCGCAATGACCGACTTAATCGGCGGCCAAATCCCCGTGATGTTTGACCCGATTCAATCGGCTATTACCCACATCAACTCGGGCCGGGTTCGTCCTCTGGCTGTCACGAGCAAAAACCGCTCCCCCCTACTTCCCAATGTGCCAACGGTTGCTGAACTCGGCTATCCCCAATTTGAGTCCACCGCCTGGTGGGCGGTGTTTGGGCCAGCCAAGCTGCCTGCAGCAATCACTGACAAATTACGCGCTGAAACTCAAAAAGTGGCCGCCTCAGCCGCCTTTAAAGAGCGTCTTGGAAACTTAGGCGTATTGCCCAACACCGACTTCAAAGAAAGTTTGGCTGATTTTCAGACAAAAGAGATTGCGAAATGGGCCCGTACCGTTCGCGACTCTGGTGCAACCGTTGATTAACTAGTAAAGAAGAATAAAAAAAATGAAATTGCCGGGGAATTTGGTCCCGTTCGAAAAATGGCAATTGAACATCAAATCAAAGTGGGTGATTTTTTTGGTGCAAAAGACTTTGTGGAGGTATCGCAAGCCCACATCATGGCCGACACCGAGAGCTTAGGTGAGACTGGCGTTGAATGGCTTGAAGCATTAGCCAAAAATGCGGCGAAAGACCGCGTTGTCCGAATCCCTACCATTACCGATCCGCGTGGTACGGATTTTAGTAAAGCAAAGCAATTGGGTCAAACGGATAAGATGGTTTCATTAGAGCACCGCGCCATTGCCGCCTTTGTCAAAATGGGCGTATCCATGACGGATACCTGCATCAACTACCAAACCATCATGGCGCCGGTTTTTGGTGAACATTTGGCTTTTGGTGATACGGGTGTTGTGATTTACTCCAATAGCATCTGTGGGGCCCGATCGAATTTTGAAGGCGGCCCTTCGGCCCTCTCTGCCGGCCTTACCGGCCGGACCCCGCGCTATGGCTACCACTTAGACGAGCATCGCAGACCTACCCATCGCTACCGAGTGACGTGGACGCCGCAGTCACTCAATGAATGGGGCGCCCTGGGTGGCCTGATTGGCAGAAAGTCCGGCAACTACTGGTCAGTGCCTGTTATTGAAGGGATTGAAGGCCGCCCCGGCTCAGATTCCTTAAAGCATTTTGGCGCAGCAATGGCCAGCTTCGGCTCCTCTGCTTTATTCCATATTCTGGGGGTTACGCCGGAAGCGATTCATGCACGTGACCTTAGTTTTGATCACTTACCTGAGATCAGCATTTCTAAAGAGGAAGTGATGGCACTGCAGAGCTCCTACCGTGTTACCGATGAAATTGATGTGGTCGTCTTCTCTGCACCCCAATTGAGCTT
>CAZUMD010000172.1:0-2768 GCA_964621735.1 uncultured Polynucleobacter sp. | reverse complement strand
GACCAAATCTCGATGGCGCGCTGGGTAATTAAATCGAACTTGCCACCAAAAAATCCCATTAGCGCGCCCGTAATAATCCCCACGGTCACGCCCACGAAGGTCAACGCAAGGCCAAACAGGATGGATAAACGAAAGCCGTAAATTAAACGCGCCAATACATCGCGCCCACGATCATCGGTGCCCAGCCAGTTATCGATGGAAGGTGCCGCTGGATTGGGTGACTTCGCAAAATAGTTGAGCGTCTCAAAACTATAGGGAATCGGCGGATAAATTGCCCAGTTCCCTTTACTCGTGATGCTGCGCCGAATATCCGGATCCAAAAAATCCGTCGGCGTGGCAAAGTCACCACCAAAAACGGTTTCGGGCTGGCTCTGCAAAATCGGGAAATAAAACTGGCCTTGATAGCGCACAACAAGTGGCTTGTCATTAGCGATCAACTCGGCGCATACGCTAAGGCCAAAGAGAATCAGAAAGATCCACAAACTGGTATAGCCCAAGCGATTGGCTTTGAAGCGCTGCCACCGATTCATGAACCGCCCCCTGCGCCAAACTGAATCCGTGGATCAACCAAGACATAGCAAATATCCGAAATGAGTTTGGTAAAAAGACCAATCAAAGTAAAGAGGTACAAGGTGCCAAAGACCACCGGATAATCACGGCGCATGACGGACTCATAGGCCAGTAAGCCCAAGCCATCGAGTGTGAATAGGGTTTCAATCAACAGCGAACCGGTAAAAAAAGCGCCCACAAAAGCCGCCGGAAAGCCCGTCACCAAGGGCAATAGGGCGTTACGGAAAACGTGCTTCCAGAGCACTTGTTTTTCGCTTAAGCCTTTGGCTCGCGCCGTCAGCACATACTGCTTGCGAATCTCTTCTAAAAAGGAGTTTTTAGTTAGCATCGTGATGACCGCAAAACTGCCCAGTACCGATGCTGTAATCGGCAGGACTAAATGCCAGAGGTAATCAAGGACCTTGCCCATCATCGATAGTTCACTCCAGTTGTCGGATGTCAGCCCTCGCAATGGAAAGATTTGCAGAAAGCTACCGCCACCAAAAATAACCAAGAGCAAAACACCCAGCACAAATCCCGGAATGGCATATCCAACCAAGACCATAGTGCTAGTGACTGCATCAAAGCGACTGCCCTCGCGCACTGCTTTAGCAATACCCAAGGGAATGGAAATCAAGTAACTAATAAAAAAGGTCCAGAGGCCAATGCTGATCGAGACCGGTAACTTCGATACGATCAACTGCCAAACGCTTTGATGTTGGTAGTAGCTCTGCCCCAAATCAAACTGAGCAAAGCGTTTAAGCATCGCAAAGTAGCGCTCCAGTGGGGGCTTATCAAAACCGTATAAGGCTTTGACTTCAGCGAGGCGTTCTGCATCAATCCCTTGACGGCCACGGTAGGTACTGCCGCCGCCCGAAGACTCAGCACCACTCACAGCCGCATCGCCCTTACCTTTGAGCTCGAGCATTAGCTGCTCTACTGGGCCACCCGGAACAAACTGCACTACGGCAAACGTCAAGGTGAGGACGCCAAGCAAGGTGGGAATCATCAGCAAAATGCGTTTGATGATGTAGGAGAGTAGTTGACCGTTCATTGCGATTTATCCGCCTTCCACCAGTTCAATAGGATCCACGATTCAGCGGTGTAGTACAGCGGCGGCTCGGGATAACGCATTTCTTTCTTAAAAGCCACGCGATGCGTTGGGTTGTACCACTGCGGAATCACATAATAACTATTCCACAGTACCCGATCGAGTGCGCGCGTGGCCGTTTGTAGCTGTGCGCGCGTATCTGCGCGCACAATGGCATCGATCAAGGCATCGACTGCTGGCGAGCGCACGCCAATCACATTATCTGATCCTTTTTCTTCGGCGGCTTTACTGCCAAAGCGATCGTAGAGCTCGTTGCCTGGGCTTTGCGAATCGGGGAAGCGAATCGTCGTCATATCAAAGTCGTATTCATTCATGCGCTTTTGATGCAGAGCAAAGTCACTGGTGCGCACATCTACTTTGATGCCTAATTTTTCTAAGTTACGCACATACGATGAGATCACCCGTAAAAAGAAGGGGCCATCCTCAACCATCTCAAAACGAAATGGCTCGCCCTTAGCATTGCGCAGAGCGCCATCGCGGTAAGTCCATCCGGCTTGCGCCAATAAGTCACGCGCTTTGAGTAAATTTTGGCGCAGACTACTCGGCTCGACTGTGGTGGGGGGTGGTGGCATTGGTAAAAATACAGCGTCCGGCACCGCTTGCGGGAACTGCGCTTTGAGTTTTTGCAGTAGCTTTAGCTCATCCCCTTCGGGTTTGGCGGGCCCATCAAAATTAGCGCTGAGGTCGCTATTCATGAAGTAGCTACTAATGCGGCCGTATTGATCGTAAAACAGTTGGCGATTAAGCCACTGAAAATCCAGTGCATAGCCGAGCGCCTGACGAACGCGCTCATCCTGAAACAAGGGTCTGCGGATATTGACAGCAAAGCCTTGCATGCCAGCGCCATTGTGATTGATAAAGGCCTTTTTCAATAAGCTGCCGTTATTGAATTTAGGCCCAACATAACTCTTGGCCCAATTTTTAGCGCGGTACTCCACCAAGGCATCAAACTCACCCGCTTTGAATGCTTCTAAGCGCACTGCATCGTCGGCATAGAGTTTGTAATGAATGCGATCAAAGTTAAAAAAGCCAACGCGGACATTCACGGTCTTACCATCGCGATCACCCCAGTACTTGGGATTACGTTTAAACACCATGGTCTTACCAG
>CAZUMD010000171.1:0-2814 GCA_964621735.1 uncultured Polynucleobacter sp. | reverse complement strand
AAGCCTTGGGCTCGAGTTTTTCCTCGCAGTTTCGTACAGGGGTATGGGTCAAAGACCAACTTCGTAACGAGGAGGGCGTGGGATCGGTTCGTCCGGGTGTGCGCTACATCAATATTGGAAAAATTGAGCCGGATAAGCAAGTGAGGCAGGTTCGTATGTATGAGTTTGATGATGCCTACCGCCTGCTGTCGATTCGCAATGCTGAATCGGGTCGCTTTAATGAGACTGGTTCGTGGGAACTCAATAATGTGATTGAGACTCGCTTTAAGGAAGCGCAAAGTAAGAATGCCTTGGACCCCGTGTACTCTGCCAGTACCTCCATCAAGCCGTCGATGACTCTGGCATCCAAGGTCACCCCAGAAATCCTAGGCGTGTTACTCGTCAATCCCGAGCGCATGTCGATCTTTAGTTTGGGGCAATTCATTACGCACCTAAACGAGAATAAGCAAGATGTACAGCGCCATGCCATTGCATTCTGGAAGAAGCTTATCTATCCCTTCATCATCTTTGTCATGTTGGCGCTTGCCTTGCCGTTTGCCTATTTAAAAGCGCGGGCAGGCGGCATTGGCGTTAAGATTTTTGGTGGGATCATGCTGGGTATGAGCTTTCAACTATTCAATGCCCTTTTTTCCAACATTGGCCTACTGGGGGCGTGGCCCGCCTATCTCACCGCCCTAACTCCCCCCCTGGCGTATTTTCTGCTGGCCCTGATCGGCCTGAAATGGGTGTCGCGGTCTTAAATACCAAAAGATAATTTAGAATTGAGTTCCTATATCGATCAAGATATATAAGGAAGCCTTTTCATGAATTTGCATCAATTTCGCTTTGTACGCGAGGCTGTTCGCCAGCAATTTAACCTGACCTCCGCTGCAAAGGCCCTCTTCACATCACAGCCTGGGGTTTCTAAGGCGATCATTGAACTGGAAGATGAGTTGGGCGTCGAAATCTTTCGTCGCCACGGCAAGCGTATCCGCTCCCTCACCGAGCCCGGCAAGCGGATCCTACTCTCGATTGAGCGGATCCTAGATGAAGTCGAAACTTTAAAACGGGTTGGTCAGGATTTTGCAACCCAGGACCAAGGCAGCTTCGTGATTGCAACCACCCACACACAAGCCCGCTATGCACTGCCAAAAGTCTTGACGGAATTTACCAAACGCTTTCCGAAGGTCCGCGTCAGCATAGCCCAAGGTAGCCCTTCACAAATCGCCGATATGCTCTTGCACGATGCAGCGGATATTGCAATTGCAACCGAAGGCATTGCCAATTGTGAAGGCGTTATCGCACTCCCTGGTTATCAATGGCAGCATCTCTTGATCGTGCCGGTTAATCATCCTTTGCTTAGCTCACGCTCGATTACGATCGAGGATCTCGGCAAGTACCCATTGATTACCTATGACAAAGCATTTGCTGGGCGCAATAAAATTGATGCCGCGTTTGCGCAGCGCAATGTAAAAGCGGACATCATTCTAGAGGCCATTGATGCCGATGTGATTAAGACCTATGTCGAGGTTGGTATGGGTATTGGTATTGTTGCAGGCGTTGCATTTGATGCAGAACGCGATCGCAATCTACGCGCCATCCCGGTGGGGCATTTGTTTGGCAATAACGTCACCCACCTGGGAGTCAAGCAAGGC
The DNA here is from genome assembly GCA_964621735.1 of uncultured Polynucleobacter sp. Taxonomy (GTDB): domain Bacteria; phylum Pseudomonadota; class Gammaproteobacteria; order Burkholderiales; family Burkholderiaceae; genus Polynucleobacter. The sequence continues at coordinate 1,180 of CAZUMD010000171.1, read as the reverse complement.
GCCTACTTGCGCTCGTTTGTCTTTACCTTCATTGAGCTGTTCTCACCCACATTAACGAAAAAGATCGTTGAGCAGGCAATGTCAAATACGCCAGAGAATTATCAGATTTAAGTATGGATCACCCTCTACAAATTTATACTTTCGACACAGATCCATCAGAAATCGTACGGACGCCGTCACTTTAAAATTTTTTTTGATAGCTATGAACCTTAAATACTTTATAAAGCCGATTTTCATCGTGACCTTGCTGCAGATTTATCCAGCAAGCGCTCAAACTATTACAGCTCACGCTGTCAATCTGAGCGAAGAACTGATATCCGTAGATTTGAGTGGTGATAGAAAACAAGTCGGGGTTTATACAACCAGCTCTACCGCCAAAAACCCAACGCGGTTAGCGGTACTACTGCCAGGATATCCGTCCGTAGTGCGGCCCGTTGTAGAGAACGGCGTAATGACTAACTCCAGATTGTCGGGTAATTTTTTAATACGATCGCGGCATTTTTTAGTTGATGAAACCATCGCTAGTCTTATTGTGGATTGCCAATCCGATAGCGGCGAATATTGCACAAGCACTTATCAGGCCTCCAAGCAAAGACAGGAAGATGTAGATAAATTAATTGATGAGGTAAAAAGGCGGACTCCATCGATTACTGAAGTCTGGCTCATTGGTACAAGTATGGGCACGATTTCTTCCTCATTTATGCCGCTCCATAATCCCAGTGGGTATGCCGGTGCTATTCATACAGCATCCATTACTGAGCCGTATGCTAGGAACTCCTACCGCGAGTTAGGCGGCTTTAACTATAAAAAAATCACGGTTCCGCAATATTTTGTTCATCACGTTGCAGATCCCTGTTTCTTGACTACCTATGCGGGCGCTCAATCGATTACCGATAAGTACAAAATTCCACTAATCACGGTTACAGGAGGTGGTGACTTTAAGGGGGAAGCATGCAAAGCATTTACTGAGCATGGTTTCCGCGGCAAGGAAAAGGATGTAATGCGTGCAGTTGGGATGATTATTAAGACCGGAAAAGTAAACCAACAAGTTATCGATTAACTTTACAGGGTATTAATCAAGTTGCTTTAAGCGATGGTGCCTCGGGTCGGACTCGAACCGACACGCCTTGCGGCACCGGATTTTGAGTCCGGCACGTCTACCAATTCCATCACCGAGGCA
>CAZUMD010000170.1:0-2855 GCA_964621735.1 uncultured Polynucleobacter sp. | reverse complement strand
CATCCCGACGCTAAAGGCATGGTGACGATCGACATGACCGTCAGTTTTATGCGCCCATCCACCGGCAAGCTGATTATTGAGGGCAAACTCCTCAAGGCAGGCAAAAACATCAACTATTGCGAGGGCGAGGTCATCAATGAGGCTGGAGTGGTTACTGCCAAGGCTTTAGGTAGCTTTATGATGCGCCGGTAATCATTAGTAATCTGAAATAAATCATAATATTTATAACGATTATGTATAAAATTACATAATTAATTAGTAATAATCATATATAAATCGTTTTATAAATTACCCATCCCCCGATAAGTTAATTATTTAATACCATCCCTTTATTAAATAATATGTTTATAATCAATTAACCATTAGTTATATGGCTTATTAATTACTAACCATTGCCGGAGATATTTAAACTATGCCTTCCTATCAGGAATTATTAGCCCAGCGGGAACAGCTGGACAAGCAAATTAAAGAAGCAGTGCAGCGTGAAAAAGCCGATGGCATTGCCAAGGCGAAGGTCATTATTGAGCAATATGGCCTAAATGCAGCGGATTTATTTAGTCGTAAAGCCGGCAGTACGCGCGGACCGAGCGGCAAGGTGGCCCCAAAATACCGCGATCCTGCAACCGGTGATACGTGGACAGGCCGAGGTAAAGCCCCAAAATGGATCGAAGGTAAGAATCGAAGTTCCTTCGCTATCTAGTTGATTTAATTTATTTTATGCAATAAAAAGGCCGTCTTTGACGGCCTTTGTTTTTACTTTTAATGTTTTAGATTAAGTCATGGCATGCTGGCTCCATTCGCATTTACGGCCCATTCCCTCCAAAAAGACCGATTCCAGCGCAGCAAAGCGGTTTTGGCTCTGATTACTGAGCCCCGAATCCACGCTGGTTGCCGGATAGCCTAATATCAGCGGGTTTTCAGTTAGTACCATTTCTTCCGCCTCTAAGGCCTCTTTTTCACTGGGGACTGGCTTTAGAACCCCTGCGTTTTCACCTGCTAACTGCAATACCCCAGGGTGTAGCTGAATAAATCCCTCATCCACCAATATCGGGATGCGCTGCGTACGGCTATTTTTACTTAAATAATGGATTAAATGGACCTGTTCCACTGGCGGAATTAATGCATCGAGGTAAATCAGATCTGGAGCAATGGAAACGGCCTGCATTAAACCCTCAAGGCTATCCATGGATATCTCCATATCGACTTTGAGTTGCCAGTCGAGCATGGCATTAGCTAATTCCAGGCTATTTTCGGTGCGGCGAAAGATGCCCATTAATACGCAATGCGTACTTGCCTTTTGCCGCATACTGCGTTGCCGCCGCTGCAATTGCTGCTCTAGGGAGCTGGCCAAGATACGGCGATGACCGCCACGGGTTTTCCAGGCAATTAATTCACCCAGTTCCACCATTTTTTGAACGGTGCCGAGGGATACATTAAGTACTTTGGCGCTTTGACGGGTGCTGAGGTATTCCAAGTCAGGGGTTATGGCTTTCATTTTTCCTTAATTTGCTAATGTTGTAGGAGATTCAAAGCATAAAAAGCATTTCAAGTTGGATCTATCAGGATCGGATGAATTAAATGTAGGAAACATCCTATTTAACGGTCAGGAAATTCCATAATTCAGCCAGGAAATACAGAGGGATAGTTGGAGGGCGGCAGTATTCGTGTTAAATTGGTCTTGTATTTGAATACGCAATGATCAATCTGTAGAGGGTGAAGCCCTTGTGCAGACGGTTTAATCCACAGTTTTTTTCGGGAAACCCGATGAAAGGTGAGCATCATGATTCAATCCTCTAGGGGAAGTTCGTACCTATTTGGCGGAAACGCCCCCTACGTAGAAGAACTCTACGAATCCTATTTATTAGACCCAACGTCTGTCGCCGATCACTGGCGCGACTACTTCGACAACGTCAATCAAGTTCCTGCAGTTGATGGCTCTAGTAGTCCTGATATTGCCCATGCACCGATTGTTGCCTCCTTTGCCGAGCGCGCAAAGCAGGGTCCAATTCGTACCGTTACCGATTCGGCAGACTCCGAGATGGGACGCAAACGCGTTGCCGTTCAACAGCTGATCGCAGCCTATCGCAACGTGGGTAATCGCTGGGCCAATATCGACCCACTCAAGCGCACTGAGCGCCCAGATATTCCCGAACTGAATCCTGCCTTTTATGGCTTTACCGATGCCGATATGGATATCGTCTTCAATACCAGCAATACTTTCTTTGGCAAAAACAATATGTCATTGCGGGATTTATTGCAGGCCCTGCGCGAAACCTACTGCGGCACCATCGGCGCCGAGTACATGTTTATAGCCGATCAAACCATAAAAAAATGGTGGCAAGAAAAATTAGAATCGATTCGTTCTTCATCGAATTTTAATGTTGAAGAAAAGCGCCAAATCTTAGATCGTGTGACTGCGGCGGAAGGCCTTGAGCGCTACCTCTCGGCAAAGTACGTTGGACAGAAACGCTTTTCGCTCGAGGGCGGTGAAAGTTTCATTGCTTGCATGGATGAATTAATTCGGGGTGCGGGTGCTCGAGGCGTGCAGGAAATTGTGATTGGAATGGCTCATCGCGGTCGATTGAATGTCCTCGTGAATGTGCTTGGAAAAATGCCAAAGGATTTATTTGCAGAATTTGAGCACAAAGCCCCTGAAGATCTGCCAGCAGGCGATGTGAAATACCACCAAGGTTTCTCGAGCGATATCTCCACCCCAGGCGGCCCAGTGCATTTGTCGCTGGCCTTTAATCCATCCCATTTGGAAATTGTGAACCCTGTGGTTGAGGGTTCAGCACGTGCACGGATGGAGCGACGCGGCGACCTGACTGGCGCCCAAGTGCTGCCTGTATTAGTAC
>CAZUMD010000169.1:0-2907 GCA_964621735.1 uncultured Polynucleobacter sp. | reverse complement strand
ATCTCTTTTAGATACTCGGTGTAGGAATACACCGCTTCCTCTTCAAAGTAGCCAACAATGCGGTGCGCGGTGCGTGGAAAAAAGACATAGATAACAAAAAAGACATTCCAAAAAACGGCTTGGGCAAATAAAACCAAATAGCGCTCGAACCAATTGGGCTTAGCAATCTCAATAAAGGTCATGAGGTGCATCCGCTCGTTCTCTGCTTCCGCTAATAAGGTACGAATTTTAGGGCCGTAGCCATGGCGCATTTGCCGCAGACTAGTGAGGTGCGTCCACATACCGGCAACCATACCGGGTACACCGGCTACTGTTTCTAGTACTACCGCACGATGACCGTAGCGTTTCTGAAAGAAGGTGTCCGCAAAAAAGCGCATGCTTTTCGTAAAGGACAGGGCAACCCTGTCGGACATCGTAATAACTTGGTAGTGTTCCATGCAATGAGCTAGCCGAGATAAGTTAGAAGGTATCCCCTCATATTATTAGAAACTGGCTATTTTTGTTTAGGAAAACCGAAATCGATCGATTTAATCAATAGAAGCGTGTTTAGCTCAAGTGCTGCTAGATAAAGTTCTGCTGGGAATTAACTTTTCGAGCTCATCGATGTTGGTATAGCCTGTTACCGGCATAAAACTTTTGGGTGAAAAATTCTTCTCGCCAATCAACATAGCGGGCACGCCCTGAAAGCCGTTTGCCTTAAATTCCTCTTCATCTGCAATCACTTGCTTGGTCACTACCCCATCATCAAAGGCTTCGCGCAAGGCATTGGGCTCGATGCCGACTTGCTCCGCCAGCGTAATGATTTCATCTTCGTTGCTGATGTTGCCGCCCTGACTAAACACCGACTTAAAAATAGCTAATGCCAGTTGCAACGATTTTCCGTGCTTATTGGCAAAACACACACTCTCCTGTGCCAGCCAGGTGTAAGTCAAAAAAGCGGGAGTATGTAATACCAGCTTTTCTTCTTGCACAATCGGCTCCATGGACGCCTGCTGCAGTTTTTTCAGAAACGAATCCGATGGCGGCATCGTGCCAATCGTGGGGGTCAGCTCGATTGCCCGCCAAATAATCTCAATGCCATCCTGATAGCGCTCTTTCAGCTTGGCCAGTGCCACAGTCTGAAGATAGGAGTAAGGGCACTCAAAATCACCCCAAATTTGTATCTGAATCATGGTGTTATTAATAAATCCTCAGCAGGAAAATCGATCTCAAATACAAAAAAATAGCCAATTAGGAAAGTCGGCGAACTCGCTTAGTTTGCTCTTTTATTGCAGGGAATGTGCAAAACTACCAAAAGACCTGATTTTTTATGCCCAAAATATGGGAAATGACGCCATAACCCCATACCTAGTCCGTACTCATTTTCACTGTTGATCTTGCCATGACGCAACCCACCTCCATAAACGCCGCAAAGTCCGGGGATCCCTACAGCGCTACACGGCGCTTCATTACTTGCCTTTGCCTTTTACTGGGCGGCGGCCTCCTAGGTCAGTTGCTCAGCCTGATTGTGGTGCGCATTGCTTCTTCCGATATCCAAGCCGGCGGCATGTTGGCAGACATCATTACGCAATACTTGGCTAACTATTTTTTGGGTATCGCTTTTATTGTCCTCAGCGTCTCAAATTTACTGATTAAGCGAGGCCTCGTGGAATACAAGCGCTTGCGCCTTCCTACCATTGTCTTGGCGATCTCAACTGCAATCGTGGCATTTATGCTGATACCCCGAATGGATTACTTACGTGAGACCGCTTTACTCGATGGACTTCCGGTGCTCTATTCAGGTTCAGCGGGCTACTTTACAACCTTAGCTGCACTGGCAACTAGCCTTCTCTTGATTCAGTTAGCCAGTGGTGGCGTGCTGGTATGGCGGCAACTGAACCCAAAAAAAACAGCAGATTAATTTAGCACCAAGGGATTTATAGTTTTATTGCTGGTTTTAAGATGCTTCTTATGCAAACTGCAAGTCAGCTAAGCGTGCATACAATCCGCCCTGCTGAATTAAATCAGCATGACTGCCCTGCTCCACGAGTCGCCCTTCCTCTAAGACCAAAATCGAATCTGCGCGCAGCACCGTTGCTAAACGGTGGGCTATGGTGAGCGACGTTCTTCCCGGCAGCACACTATCTAAGGCCAATTGCACCTCGCGTTCAGACTCCGCATCAAGGGCGCTGGTCGCTTCATCCAAGAGCAAGATGGGTGGGTTTTTCAATATCGCTCTGGCAATGGAGATTCGCTGCTTTTGTCCGCCCGATAAGCGTACACCGCGCTCCCCCAAAAAGCTGCCATAACCTTCGGGCAAAGCCGAAATAAAGCCATCGGCATGGGCCGTTTTGGCAGCAGCAATCACTTCTTCATCACTTGCATCCAATTTGCCATAGCGAATGTTTTCCATGGCGCTGGATGCAAAGATGATCGGCTCTTGCGGAACGATGCCGATCAAATTGCGCAGCTCGCTAACCGGCCAGTGGGTAATGTCCCGACCCAAAATTGCAATCTGGCCAGCCGTCGGTGCATAAAAGCGCAAGAGCATCGCAAACAAAGTACTTTTACCAGCGCCAGATGGGCCTACCAGGGCATACCGAGCGCCTTGGGGCACGGCAAACGACAGGTGATTGACGGCCATAAAATTGGGGCGGGATGAGTATGCAAATGACACATCTTGGAATGCCACTGCATCCACCTGATCTAGGGATTGAAATTGGGATAGAGATGAAATTGGCTCTTGGCTGGCAGTTGTGTCGCGATACACCAAGTCGGGCGGCGCTTGCATTAACTCTACCAAGCGCTCCATGGCGCCAGCAGCCCGCTGCAAATCACCCCAGGTCTCGGAAAGCGCGCCAATCGATCCAGCGATCAATACTGCATAGAGTACTAACTGCGTTAGCTCGCCTAAGGTCATTGCGCCAG
>CAZUMD010000168.1:0-2932 GCA_964621735.1 uncultured Polynucleobacter sp. | reverse complement strand
CAAAAGGGCAATTGAAATGGCCATTAAAGTGCCCGAGATCGGCCTAGTAAAAAATGTACTCCATTCACCTTGACTAATCGTCAGTGCCTGCCTCATCGATTGCTCTGCCATCGGACCCAAAATTAAACCGATAATCAAAGGGGCGGCCGGGAAATCAAAACGGCGCATGCCAAATCCCAGCACCCCAAAGAAAAATAGCAGGCCCACATCAAATACTGAATTCGACGAACCATAGACTCCCGCAACGGATATGATCACAATGCCTGCATAAAGCCATTGCGGAGGAATCTTTAAAAGCTTCACCCATAATCCAACTAAAGGCAAGTTCAGAACTAATAAAATAACATTGCCAATGTATAGACTAGCAATCAGCGTCCATACCAAACTACTTTGCTGTGTAAAAAGAGTTGGCCCTACCTGAATTCCATAAGACTCGAAGGCCGATAAAATAATCGCAGCGGTAGCAGATGTGGGAATACCAAGGGTTAATAAAGGCATCAATACACCGGCTGCGGCAGCATTATTGGCCGCCTCCGGCCCAGCTACGCCTTCAATTGCCCCATGACCAAACTCCTCAGGCTTCTTTGATAGCTTCTTTTCCGTATAGTAAGAAAGCAATGTGGGTAACTCAGCCCCGCCGGCAGGCATTGCTCCAATAGGAAATCCAAACAGACTACCTCTAATCCAAGCCTTCCAAGATCTCGCAAAATCTTCTTTTGAAAGCCATAAGCTCCCCGATACGGCTAGGACATCCACCTTTTTATTTTCCTTACCTTGCCATGCCAAAAAGAGGGCTTCACCAATGGCAAATAAACCTACCGCCACAATCGTAACTTCAATTCCATCTAAAAATTCTGGTTGACCTAATGTAAAACGGGGTTGACCTGTCTGCAGATCAATACCTACCAAACCAAATAAGATACCTGCAACTAAAGAAATGAGACCACGAAGCGCTGAGCTACCTAGAACAGCAGATACTGTTACGAAGGCCATCAACATTAAACTAAAGTACTCGGCAGGACCAAACGCCAACGCTGCATCAACTACCCAAGGCGCAAAGAAAGTTAAAGCAATTGTTCCAATTGTTCCCGCAACAAAGCTTCCTATTGCGGCGGTAGCTAAAGCAGGACCCGCTCTTCCGCGGCGCGCCATTTTATTGCCTTCAAGCGAAGTCACAATCGTTGCAGACTCACCTGGGGTATTAAGCAAAATAGAGGTGGTAGAGCCTCCATACATGGCGCCGTAATAGATGCCTGCAAATAAAACAAAAATTGCGGTGGCGGGTACCTTAAAAGTTAATGGCAGTAAAAGAGCGATCGTTAGCGCTGGCCCTATTCCAGGAAGCACTCCAACCAAAGTGCCCACCAAGCATCCTATGAACCCATATAACAATGTCATAGGCTCCAAGGCAACAGCAAATCCTTGCATTAAGGAATCAAAAGAACTCATGGTAATTTTTACTAAAAAGGAATCTGAACGATTGGGCCTAAATCTATCCCTAAAATCGCTGAAAATAAGGCCCAAAATGCACCCGCGATGCCAAATACCATCAGCAGAGTTTTTAGATTGAACTTGGCATCAAATGCCATCGATACCCCTAGGCCGCACAATGCGGCGGGAATTAAAAAGCCAATTACTTTAGCAAGGGCAATAAATGACAGACCACCGCCAAGCATATATAAAACACGCGTTGATCCCCCTTTTAGTGGACGACCTTCCTCTTGATGGGCGCAGTCTGAGGCCTTATTACTAATAGTAGTGAATAGATAAATAATGCCCAATAAAGAAAGCAACGCAACCAAAATAGAGGGGGCTAAGATAGGCCCCACCTCAGATTGAATGGTTGATTCAGGAATACTGAACACTTGCCAGATAGCTAGCGCACAAAACACCAGCAAAAAGCTGGCAATGAGGCGAGTACTCATGCAAGGCCTATTTCTTTTAGTACGGTCTCTGTTTCTGTAATATATTTTTTTAATTGAGCATCAAATGCTGTGCCCGCAAGAAAGGCATCGGTCCATTTTCTCTTCTCCAAAGTTTCTGCCCACCCCTTGGTGTCGTGCATCTTCGTAACGAATTCTATTAATGCAGCTTTTTGTGACGCATTAATACCTGGGGCACCAAACACTCCTCGCCAATTTGCAGCAGTCACATTTAAACCAAGCTCTTTTAAGGTGGGTGTGTCGACGCCTGGAATGCGCTTGTTGCCCGATACGGCGAGAGCTCGCATCTTGCCTGACTTAATTTGTTCGGCAACCTCAGAATAACCAGAGATACCGGCAACCACTTGGCCGCCTAATATCGCAGCATTTGCAGGCCCACCCCCTGCAAATGCTACGTAAGCTGCCTCGCGCGGGTTTTTACCCAGCGCTTTAATAATGAGTCCCAAGAGTTGATGATCGGTTCCGCCCGCGCTACCGCCAGCTACCGAGACCGCTTTTGGATTAGCTTTAATAGCCTCCTCAAACTCTTTCCAATTTTTAATTTTTCCATCGGTTGGAACCACGATGATGCCAGCTTCTTCAGTCAGGCATGCGATGGGCGTGACATTAGACATCGTCACTGGACTTTTATTGGTAATGGCAGCGCCTACCATCACTGATCCGCCGACCATAAGCGCGTTGCCCTGACCTTTACGTTGATTAACAAATCGGGGCAAACCAACCATCCCGCCCGCACCACCAACATTCTCAAACTGAAAGGAGCCCACTAAGCCCGCATCCTTCGCTGCCATCTCAATCGCCCTGCCGGTGCTATCCCAGCCGCCGCCAGGAGCAGCGGGGATAAACATATTGATTGATTCAAATAAAGACTTGTTTTGAGCAAACGTAAATGATGGAACGCTATTAACGAATGTAAATACAGAACCATAAGCTATAAAGTCTCTACGTGATGTTTTCATTTTTTCCTCTAGTAAATCAATTTCTACATA
>CAZUMD010000167.1:0-3036 GCA_964621735.1 uncultured Polynucleobacter sp. | reverse complement strand
GTTAACAGGGAATTTAATTCAGCCAAGCGAGTATCAAGATGCTCCAGCTTGGCGCGCATGCTGGGTTTCATCTAAAGATCGTTCTTGTCGGATGTATCGTTGGTATGAGAGGGCTTACTAGAGTCTGGCTCGGCATGATGATAGGTGTGCGAGTAGGCGCTCGAGTGGGTGGAAAATAATTTAGGTAATAGTTTAATCAAGGAATCACGTTCAGCGCCATTGGAGTGCTGCAAGGTGTGGAGTGAGCCATGTAAGAACTTATTGGTTAAGCCTTGCGCCATGGCATTGAGGACTTCTTGAGGATCGTCACCGCGCATTAGGCGCTTCATGGCACGCTCCAGTTCAATTTGACGTAGGCGCTCGCCATGCTGCTGAAGGTCCTGAATCAAGGGCACGGTGTTGCGGCCATTGAGCCAATGCATAAAGTTACCAACACGGTCTTCAATAATGGCTTCTGCTTGGGTGACAGCAGCATGCCGCATTGATGTGCCCGTTTGGATCATGACGCCCAGGTCATCAACGGTATACAGGTAAATGTCATTTAAGCGGGCAATTTCCGGTTCGCAGTCGCGTGGCACGGCCAGGTCAATCATGACCATGGGTTTGCGGCGCCGTTGCTTGAGGGCGCTCTCGACCATCCCAAGACCAATGATGGGTAAAGAACTCGCGGTGCACGACACAATGATGTCGAACTCATGTAAGCGACTAGGCAAGTCAGATAGCTTGAATGATTCTGCCTCGACATTTTGCGATGCAATCGCATCGGCTAATTCTTGACCGCGCTCGATTGTGCGATTGGCAATCGCAACTTGCTTTGGACGGCGCGCTACAAAGTGGGTGGCGCATAAAGAGATCATGTCGCCGGCGCCAATAAAGAGAACGCGCTGCTCGGCAATTTTTTCAAAGATGCGCTCGGAGAGACGGACTGCCGCCGCCGCCATCGAAATCGAGTGCGCACCAATCTCGGTTGAGCCCCGCACCTCTTTGGCAACTGCAAAGGTTTTCTGGAAGAGTTGGTTTAAGTAGGTGCCGAGTGCCCCTGCTTGATTGGCGGTACGAACCGCATCTTTCATTTGCCCGAGGATTTGGGTCTCACCAAGGACCATGGAATCCAGACCACAGGCGACCCGAAACGCATGGCGCACGGCATCGGACTGGGGCAGGGAATAAATGTGGGGCTCTAAACTGCTGGGAGCCAGTTGTTGGCTTTTTGCGAGCCAATCAAAGGTAGCGCTGTGCAAGAGGGTGGCGGAGTCGGTATCGTTCGCCGCACAATACAGTTCAGTTCGATTGCACGTCGACAAAATGGTGGCTTCAGGCAGGCCCGACTGACTGACGCCGCTGAGGTGCTGGCGCAAGTCATGCAACGCTTCTTGCAGGTATTCGGGGTCAAAGGCGACTTTTTCCCGAACGTCCACTGGCGCTGTGTGATGATTGATGCCAAGGGTCAACAGCTTCATAGGCCCTAATTATAGGTTTGATGGCGATTTAATGGGGATGCGCATGGGGTTTTTGGCTTTTCTACTGATTGGGTCGGCTGTTGGATGGTCAGCACATTACTTCTATCCGGGTCGACAACGCCAAAAAACAGGACTATTGGGGCTCTGTGGCCTTTTCTTGGCGGGCTTTCTGGGCGCTGCTGCCGGATCGTATGGGGGTCAGGCCTTGGGACTATTTCAATCAGGTCAGATTGCAGAATGGCTGACTGCAATCGGGTCAGCCTGGCTCGCCGGTTTGCTGTTAACGGTTATCCGCAAATAAGCCGCTTTGCCTCATTTGCTGCTGGGGACCAATCCAGCGAATGGGATCCTTGCTGTGGGCAATCAACCAATCATTGGTTTTGGTGAAATGGCCGCAGCTCGCATTGGGCTGCTCGCCCGCACGTTGTTGATTTAAAAAAGGCTGCGCTGTTTTGTACACACCCAAGCCCGAAGGGTGTGAGGCTTGCAATATCAAATGGCTTGGTTCCTCTGAAGCAATCATTCCATGCTCAATCAAGGGTATTTTGGATTGGGCATGCGCCCCCCACAGCAGCCAAACTAAATTGGGCTTTGCAATCGACAACTGACGGATCAGTGCATTGATGCAGTGCTGCCAACCCAGGTGAAAGTGGCTGCCAGCCTCTCCTTGCTTGACGCTAAGCGCTGTATTTAAAAGTAAGACGCCTTGCTCGGCCCAATCACGTAAGTCGCCATGTAGCAATGAACCAAACCCTTCCAGTTCCAAGGCTTTGCTGATGTTGCGCAGTGAGCTTGGAAAAGCGCGGGAGCCCGGCACAATCGATGCGGGTATTGAAAATGCGAGACCCTGCGCGAGGCCCGGCGAGTGGTAGGGGTCTTGCCCAAGAATCACCACCGATACGGCATCTACTGGAGTGAGTTCTAAAGCCCGAAAGAACAGCGACGGCGGAGGGCAAATGGCATTCGCATCACCCTCAATTGCCTTGTGCAGATTAGTTTGTAGCTGCTGCCAATCCGGTGAGGCGAGGTAATCCCCAAGCAGTAATTTCCAGTCGTCTGGTATTAGCGCTTCTACATTGAGCATTGCCACGCCATATTCGGAAGAGTTGATTTACGGTGCAGAAAGTTGGTACTGCACAACTGGACTGGAGGGCCCCAATACAAATTGGCTCTCATGCTCACAGTCTTGGCGATAAAAGCGCAAACGTGCAGTCGTCCCCATTTGCAATTGGGCAAACACCACATCCAGCCGACTCGGAGTAATGCGTTGATCATTGATGCTAGCGATCAAATCACCTGGAGCTAAGCCAGCACGTTGAGCGATACCGCCATCCAGCACATGCGTTATCTTGACCCAGCCACTTTGGTCGCTATAGCGCATGGCCCATTGCAATTTCATGTTCTCGAGCAGACTCATTTTCTTTTCGGTAACGAGAATGCCTTGAGCTGAAAGCCACTGGGCCAGTGGTAGATCATGGGTACCCTCGATGTAGCGTGCCTTAAATTGCAGCCACGGCTTTTTAAAATCGGGCCCAATCGCAGCCAGCACAATCCGCTCAAAACCATCCTCTAGAAG
>CAZUMD010000166.1:0-3076 GCA_964621735.1 uncultured Polynucleobacter sp. | reverse complement strand
TGCAGCCAGGCCAACCGACTCGCCTAGGGTTGGATGCGGATGAATGGTTTTACCCATATCAATGGCATCTGCCCCCATTTCAATGGCAAGGCAGACCTCACCAATTAAATCGCCAGCATGGGTGCCCACAATACCGCCGCCAATAATGCGGTGGGTCTTGGCATCAAATAAGAGCTTGGTAAATCCTTCATCCCGGCCGTTGGCAATCGCACGGCCACTGGCCGCCCACGGAAAGAGGCCTTTCTCATAGGCAATGCCTTGCGCCTTGCACTGCTCTTCGGTGAGTCCCGCCCATGCCACTTCTGGATCCGTATAAGCAACCGATGGAATTTGCTTGGCATCAAAAAAGGATTTTTGACCCGCCGCTGCCTCGGCTGCAACATGGCCTTCGTGCACTGCTTTATGAGCCAGCATGGGCTGACCCACAATGTCGCCAATCGCAAAAATGTGGGGGACATTGGTGCGCATCTGCTGATCCACTGCAATAAAGCCGCGATCATCTACCGTAACGCCGGCATTGCCTGCATCAATCTTCTTGCCATTCGGTGAGCGCCCTACCGCAACCAAGACCAAGTCATACACCTGGGGCTGTGCCGGCGCAGCATCGCCTTCAAACGTGACATGAATTCCGTCGGCCTTTGCTTCTGCTTTCGCGGCGCGGGTTTTAAGCATGACCTTATCAAAGCGTCCAGCATTGTGCTTTTCCCAGACCTTCTCAAGATCACGATCGGCCCCTGCCATGAGCCCATCGAGCATTTCCGCAATATCAATTTTGGAGCCAAGCGCGCTATAGACCGTCGCCATCTCCAAACCAATGATGCCGCCGCCAATCACGAGCATGCGCTTGGGAATACTCTTTAGCAGGAGCGCGCCCGTACTATCGACCACGCGCGGATCATCCGGCAAGAATGGTAGCTTGATCGGCTGACTTCCCGCAGCAATAATGGCTTTCTGAAAACGAATCACTTCTTTTTGGTTGCCTGCTTCTTGGCCAGGTCCGGCAGTGAGATTGACTTCAACGTGGCTTGCATCCATAAAACGACCAAGCCCACGCACCACCTTAACCTTACGTGCCTTTGCCATGCCAGCAAGACCACCGGTCAGCTTACCAATCACGCCGTCTTTGTAAGCGCGCAATTGATCAATATCGATCTTGGGATCACCGAAACTGATGCCGTGCTTTGACATGGTTTTCGCCTCATCCATCACAGCTGCCGTGTGCAACAGTGCTTTGGATGGAATGCAGCCGACATTTAAGCAAACGCCGCCCAAAGTGGGATAGCGCTCTACCAGAATGACGTTCAGGCCTAAATCAGCAGCACGAAATGCAGCGCTGTATCCGCCGGGGCCTGCGCCCAGCACCAGTAAATCACATTCGTGATCTACCTTGCCTTGAAAAGCACTGGCTGCATTGCTAACTGCCAATGGTGCGGCAGCAGGCTGTGGCGCTGGAATTGGGCTTGGGGTTGGTGCCGATGCTGTTGGCGCAGTTGGCTGTGGCGCGGCACCAGCTTCGAGTTCAATCTCAGCAATGACAGTACCTTTTTTAACCTTGTCGTTCACCTTCACTGCAATGCTCGTGATGGTGCCCGCTGCATCGGCCGGCACTTCCATCGTGGCTTTATCGGACTCCAGCACCAACAGCGGCTGCTCTTTTTCAATCCGATCGCCTACCTTTACGAGCACCTCAATAACGGGCACATCGTCATAGTCACCAATATCCGGAACCAGAATCAATTGCTTAGTCATGGCGATTCCTTTTAAAGTGCCGCACGGCGGAAATCAGCCAAGAGCTGGGCAATGTAGGCCGTAAATCGCGTCGCCGAAGCCCCGTCGATCACGCGGTGATCTGCTGTCAAGGACAACGGGCAGATTAGTCGGGGCACGAATTGCTTGCCGTCCCAGACCGGCTTCATTGCCGCCTTACTAACACCCAAAATAGCGACCTCGGGTGCATTGATGATCGGCGAAAAATAGGTTCCGCCAATGCCGCCAAGGGAGGAAATCGTGAAACTAGCTCCCTGCATTTGATCCGGCTTTAATTTGCCTTCCCGTGCCAATGCAGCAAGTTCACCGGTCTCGCGGGCAATCTCATTGATGCCCTTTTGATCGGCATTGCGAATCACTGGAACAACCAGGCCATTGGGGGTATCTGCAGCAAAAGCAATATGGAAGTATTTTTTCAGGACTAAATCATCGCCATCGAGCGAGCTATTGAATTCCGGATACTTTTTCAGTGCGGCTACTGCCGCCTTCATCATGAACGCCAGCATCGTGATCTTATTGCCCTGCTTTTCATTCTCTTTATTGGTTGAAACACGAAACGCTTCAAGCTCGGTAATGTCCGCATCCTCATGGTAAGTGACCGCCGGAATCATCACCCAGTTCCGCGCCAAATTAGCAGCCGATAACTTTTTAATGCGGGATAAGGGCTGACGCTCAACGGCGCCAAACTTGGTAAAGTCAACAGTTGGCCATGGCAATAAATCCAGGCCGCCCATATTGCCACCCGATTTGGTGCTTGCAGTTGGAGTAGCGCCACTCATCACGCCTTTTACAAAGGCTTGAACATCTTCCTGAGTAATGCGGCCTTTCGGGCCCGATCCTTTAACAAGGGCAACATTGACACCCAATTCACGAGCATATTTGCGCACTGTTGGACTGGCATGGCTCAGATCCGTTCCAGCAACCATTGGCATAGCTTGTGATGCCGGTGCCGTAGGCGCTGCCACCGGTTTCGGTGCAGGTGTTGGTGTAGATATTGGAACAGACGCAATCGCGGGTGCTGCCTGGGGGGCTGGAGCACTCGCTGCTGGAGCAGAAGCGGCAGCAGTTTCACTGGACTCCACTACTAAAACTAGCGCGCCTTCTGAAATCACATCGCCTACCTTGACTTTGATTTCTTTCACAATGCCTGCGTTCGATGAGGGTACATCCATCGTCGCTTTATCCGACTCGAGCGTGACGACCGACTGCTCTTTTTCAATCACATCACCAACCTTGACGAGTACCTCAATCACAGGAACGTCGCTGTAGTCGCCGATATCGGGGACGTGAATTTCGATTAATTTACTCA
>CAZUMD010000165.1:0-3135 GCA_964621735.1 uncultured Polynucleobacter sp. | reverse complement strand
AACGCTGCCTTGCACAGGCAGCTGATGCAAGAAGCAGGCTTTATTGCGAAGTAAGCAATCAAGTTCGGCGGAGTTCATTCCGCTACCAACAGAAAACGCCTGGTGAACCCAGGCGTTTTTTTATTTCACTGTAGTGTGCTCGCGATTGCTAAGGGGCATACTGCGCATCGGCGTTGCCAGAATCGATTGCACCAAAGGATGCTGTATGCGTTTATCCGATCGTATGGCGTAAAAGTATTCATGAATATCGTCGCAGGCGCCCACTGGATGGACTTGGTAACGGTGCTCGAGCTCCGATAACAAAATGGATGCTGCCGGAAAAACACCGAAGCCACTTGATCCAAAGGTAACCATTAAAGCGTTATCCTCAAACTCCCCAACGATATTGGGTGTGATACCCAGCTTTTCAAACCACAAATCCAATTTAAAGCGCACCGTCGAGTGGTAGGTCGGCATGATGACTGGAATGCTGGCCAGGCTATAGGGAAAATTCTCTTTTGCTTGCTCGAGTAATTTTGCACAAGCAAGCCAGCTTACTGGCGAATGCCCCAGCTCCTGACTGTAGAGGCTCATGTTTTTATTAACGGGAGCAGGGCGATCAGCAAAAACCAAATCAAGGCGATGCAAGGCTAAATCAGCCAACAAATCCTCAAACTCGCCTTCATGGCACACCAGCTGAATTTGCTGCTCATGAATGATGCTGTCCAGCAATTCCTTACTGACGAGCTTAGGTAAGCCATCGGCAACGCCCAAGGCCAAGCGATTGCGCGGTATGGCTGCAGAGCCACTGACGATGCTGGGTAATCGTTCGCCGATTTGGAAGATCTGGTCAGCCAACTTCATCGCCGCAAATCCAGCATCGGTCAATGCCAGCCCGCGGCCTGCCGGCTTAAACAGAAGGTGGCCTAGGTCTTTTTCGAGCTCATGCACTTGAGAGCTGACGGTTTGAACGGCAATATTGAGCCTGCTGGCAGCCTTGGTCATGCTGCCTTCCTTGGCTACCACCCAAAAGTAATGCAAGTGCCTGTAATTAAAGTGTTGTGTCATGCTTTCATACCCATGATTTTCTCCAGAATCCCCACGTATTATAGGATAATACTCAGTAAATAACGAAAATATATTACCTAATTATCTACTTTTAAATGAATGAATTTAAGTCTAAAGTTCATGCATCAACATCCATATGGAGTAGATGAATATGAAAATCACCACCAAAAGTCGTTATGCCGTCGAAGCCTTGGTTAGTTTAGCCAGTCAGTCTCAAGGTAAGTATGCGATTAACTTGCAAAACATCAGCAAGCAGACCGATATTTCTGTTTCCTACTTGGAGCAGATTTTCAGTAACCTGAAAACAGCCCAGCTCATTGATAGTCATAAAGGACCGGGTGGCGGTTATTGGTTAACGCGTCCGCCGGAAGCGGTATCGATAGGCGACATCATGCGCGCGGTTGACCAAGGCAAGGGTTCTGCGACTGACGGGTTGGATGGGGAGATTTGGCGCGACTTAGCCATCAAGATGGAGTCGTATATGGATTCGATTTCATTGGCGACCCTAATACCGCCTAGCAACAACAACCCGGACTTGCCTGAGGCGAATTTGATTCATAAAAAAGTGGATCAAAAGAAAGCAAAGAAAATGCTCAGCAACTTGAAGCCCATGATTACGCAGTCACCCAAGCGCATGGCAAAAGACATCGGTAACATTGCGAACTCGGTGTTTAGCTGGGGTGGGCAACTCAACGGTAAGGCGCTTAAAAGCTAAACGGCCTTACGTCGACCTTAAAAGGGCTATGCGATTGTCATAGCCCTTTGTTTTTTTGGCTGTCATATATTCGTCATATATTTCCACTATCATGGAAATATGAAAAATACCGATGCTGTCAACGCATTCCTCGCCTTAGGGCAAGAATCCAGACTCAATGTATTTCGTCTGATTGTTCAAAAAGGCGATGTCGGTTTAACGCCAACGCAAATCCACGAAATGCTGGGCATACCCAATGCTACCTTGAGCTTTCATTTAAAAGAATTGATGCAAGCTCAGCTGATCACGCAAGAGCGTCAAAGCCGCAATTTAATTTACCGGCCCAACGCGATTCACGCCAACGCGCTAGTTGAATTTCTACTCGACAACTGTTGCGGCGGGCAATCTTGTCTACCCAAACCCCTGACTCGAAAGGCAAAGGCCCCATGAAGCCCTACAACATTCTATTTTTGTGCACCCACAATTCTGCACGCTCGGTTTTAGGCGAGGCTTTGGCTTCAACCCACCCCAGCGGTCGCTTTATTGGCTACTCTGCGGGTTCGACGCCCGGTACTCGGGTTAATCCATTTGCTGCTGAGATCGCAAGCGAACTGGGATACGACCACAGCAAACTGCGTTCTAAAAACTGGGATGAATTTGCCTTGCCTGATGCGCCGAAGATGGATTTCATCATTACGGTTTGCGACAATGCGGCCGGTGAGGTATGCCCAATTTGGCCAGGTCATCCAGCTACGGCCCACTGGGGCTTTCCTGACCCATCGCAAGTAAGCGGTAGTGATGAGGACAAGCGCAGGGCTTTCCGGGCCGTCATGATTGGCTTAAAACATCGCATTGATATGCTCGTTGACCTTCCCATTGAAAAACTGGACGCACTGACAATTCAGAACGAACTTAAAAAACTAGCGAAGATCTAAGCGTGGGATTATTTGAACGGTTTTTAACGGTATGGGTTGGCCTTGGCATCGCCGCTGGCGTCGTGCTGGGCTTGCTCATTCCGGGGGCGTTCCAGGCTATTGCGCTCATTGAGTTTGCACACGTCAATCTTGTAGTGGCAGTCCTCATTTGGGTGATGATTTACCCGATGATGATCCAAATTGATTGGAGTGCTGTAAAAGACATTCATAAAAAACCCCAGGGATTACTCTTAACACTCGTGATTAACTGGTTAGTTAAGCCGTTCACGATGGCCGCGTTGGGCGTGCTTTTCTTCCAGTACCTCTTTGCGCCCTGGGTAGATCCTCAGTCGGCGCAAGAGTACATCGCCGGCATGATCTTGCTAGGAGTAGCACCTTGCACTGCGATGGTATTTGTCTGGAGCCAATTGGTGAAGGGCGATGCCAATTACACCTTAGTTCAGGTGTCCGTAAACGATC
>CAZUMD010000164.1:0-3155 GCA_964621735.1 uncultured Polynucleobacter sp. | reverse complement strand
ATGGCGATCCTGTTGTTGCCAGTATTTTTGTCAACCGCCTGCAATTTGGTCCCAACGAAGACTTTGATAGTTACCCTAGAACCATGCAGGCTGACATCGACAAGCTCGAGCAAGAAGGGGTCTATGTTTTGTTTGCCCCAACCGAAAAAGACCTCTATCCACAACCCCAAGAATACCGCGTTGATCCACCCCAGCAGCTGGGCGACATCCTCGAAGGAGAATTTCGGCCCGGTTTTTTTAAGGGTGTCTGTACGGTTGTTTTAAAACTCTTTTCCTGTGTTCAGCCACGGGTTGCGGTCTTTGGGAAAAAAGATTATCAGCAGTTGATGATTGTGCGGCAGATGGCCAGTCAATTTGCTTTGCCGGTTGATATTGTTCCAGCTGAAACCATTCGCGCTGAAGATGGACTTGCTCTATCTTCGCGCAACATCTATCTTTCGGAAAGTGAGCGCGCCGAAGCGCCAGCACTGCAACGCCAGTTAAGCGCGATGCGAGAGCAAGTCCTTAGCTTAAAAGAAAAGACGCTAAGTTCACTAATGGATATCGAAGCGAAGGCTTTGACGCAAATGCAGGGTCGCGGATGGAAGCCCGACTACATGGCCATTCGCCAGCAGCGCGATCTAGCCAAACCAACCCAAGCCGATTTAGACGCAGGTCAGCCACTGGTGATTGTGACTGCCGCCAAGCTGGGCAAAACCCGTCTGATTGATAACCTCGAAATCTAAGCCCAATACTCCGGGCCCATTCAACTTTTTCTAGGCATCAAAAAATTGATCTACCGCTAAGCCAAGGCTTTTAGCCAGCTCAGCACCGCTCACCTTGCCAGCAGGTCCTTTGGCTTTTAACACCTCGATCTGTCCGCCGTGGCAGGTCACAAAGAAGGATTCGGAACCAATCGCTGTGATTTGACCTGGCTTGCCTTTGACGGCGCCATAGGTTGCAGCAATATGCTTTTTGACGTCGTAAATCTGCACCTTCTGTCCGCCCACCATGGTCCAAGCACCGGGCGCTGGATTGCAGGCCCGAATCAGATTATGGATCTGCGTAATGTGGCTTGACCAATGGATGCGGGCGGCCGCTTGATCAAACCAGCCTTCATAATTGGCTAGGGCCTCGTCTTGCACCGTCTCCTGGTGCTTGCCTGCCGCAACCAGATCAGCAGCCTCTAATAGCGCCTTTACCCCAAGCGGAAATAGGTGGTCAAAGTAAACCGATCCCAGGGTATCGTTTGCGCCAATCACTACTTCTTTTTGCAAAATCACTTCACCTTCATCCAGGCCATCCGATGGCCTAAAAATGGTGAGGCCTGTCTTGGTCTCGCCCAAAGCAATAGCCCAGTTAATGGCACTGGGGCCACGGTACTTTGGCAAGAGTGAAGGGTGGTATTGAATCGTACCCAAGCGCGGTATCTTGGCGAAATCTTGTGGCACAAATTGCAGGACGTAGGCCATCACACAGATGTCTGCCCCGCTATTGCGCATGGCATCGGCTGCCTCGGGACTCTTAAGCGAGGCAAATTGCAAGGGCACGAGGCCTTTTGCCAGGGTTGCCTCTTTCAGAATCTCAGGCTTAGTAGCCTTGGGATTATCGGGCGGACAAAAAACTGCAACAATCTCATCGCCGCGCTCTAAGAAAGCCTCAAGTGCCGCCTTACCAAAGTCTTGACTACCAATCAGCGCGACCTTCATTTAGATGACTTTCCGGTGGCGTAAATCGATCAGATCGTCGATGTTAAATCCCAGTTCTTGCATGATCTCATCGGTGTGCTCGCCCAGTAATGGTGAACGCGTGACCTCAGTTTCACTATCGGACAACTTAATTGGGTTACCAACCGTCAGATACTTTCCACGAACCGGATGGTCTACCTCGACAATCGTGCCCGTAGCGCGTAATGCTGGCTCTTCCGCAATTTCTTTCATCGACAGAATCGGGCCGCATGGCACGTCGTACTTATTCAATATGTCCATCACCTCAAACTTGGTTTTGGTCATGGTCCATTTTTCGATCTCGCCAAAGATTTGCATGAGTCTCGGTAAGCGTGCCATGGGTGATGAAAAGTCATGGTCGGTAATCCACTCTTCTTTACCAATCACCTTGCAAATGGCTTCCCATACTGCCGCCTGGACGACAACATAAATGTAGGAATTAGGATCGGTTTCCCAGCCTTTGCATTTCAAAATCCAGCCGGGTTGACCGCCACCAGAGGCATTGCCGGCGCGGGGTACTGCCTCACCGAAATGGCCATTCGGATACTGCGGATACTCTTGCATGGTGCCGTTACGATCGAGGCGCTGTTGGTCGCGTAACTTCACGCGGCACAAGTTCAATACGGCATCTTGCATCGCTGCTTGCACTCGCTGACCGCGACCCGAGTGGGTGCGATGATACAAAGCAGTCACAATGCCCAAGGCCAAATGCAAACCGGTTCCACTGTCGCCAATCTGCGCGCCCGTCACCATCGGCGGGCCATCATCAAAACCAGTGGTCGATGCGGAGCCGCCTGCGCACTGCGCGACGTTTTCATATACCTTGCAATCTTCATAGGGTCCTGGGCCAAAGCCCTTGATCGATGCCATGATCATGCGTGGATTAAGGTGCTGAATGTGCTCCCACGTAAAACCCATGCGATCTAGCGCACCAGGTGCAAAGTTCTCAACCAAGACATCACATTCTTTAATCAAACGCTCGAGAATGTCTTTGCCCTCTGGTGTTTTGGTGTTCACTGTTATTGAACGCTTGTTGTGGTTGAGCATCGTGAAATACAAGCTATCCGCATCGGGTATGTCGCGTAATTGACCGCGGGTAGCATCGCCCTCACCCGAGCGCTCCACCTTAATTACATCCGCACCAAACCAAGCTAATAATTGGGTACAGGTTGGCCCTGATTGAACGTGCGTGAAATCGAGGATTTTCACCCCCTCCAGTGCTTTTGCCATGACAGTAGTCCTAATAAGAATTGAAATTTTGAATTAGTCAAATTCTACCAGTCGGCACTACCCCAAATTCCAGCCGGCCCACAGGCCTTGCATCCCTTCCTTATCAAGCCCTGAAACTGGATTTCGCATTGTGCGATTTAGGCTGATTCTGGGTAAATTAAGGCAATAAAAAAGGCGCTCACTCGGAGCGCCTTAAAGGATCAAACTAATTTAGTGTTA
>CAZUMD010000163.1:0-3215 GCA_964621735.1 uncultured Polynucleobacter sp. | reverse complement strand
CACCCATGGCATGTTGTCGTGTTGTGAATTCACTGGTGTGCCGCTGTCTGTGTTATTGGATGAGTGCGGCGTTGACCTCAAAAAAGGGAAATACTTGTTAGCCGAAGGTGGCGATGGTTCCGGCATGACCCGCACCATTAATTTGGACAGCGCACTCAAGGATTCGATTGTGGCTTGGGGTATGAACGGCGAGATGCTGCGCCCAGAGAATGGCTTTCCACTGCGTTTAATTGTTCCCGGCGTTCAAGGCGTGAGTTGGGTGAAGTGGTTGCGTCGTCTGGAAGTCGGCGATATGCCCTATGGAGCGAAAGATGAAGCGATTCACTATATTGACTTGATGCCCAATGGCTTGCATCGCCAGTACACCTCGATTCAGGAATGCAAATCGGTTATTACAACGCCATCGGGTGGTCAGCAGTTACTCGATAAAGGCTTTTATAACGTGACCGGCATGGCTTGGTCTGGCCGCGGAAAAATTAAACGCGTTGATGTCTCGTTTGATGGTGGCAACAACTGGAGAACGGCTCGTTTAGAAACGCCGGTACTGACGAAAGCAGTCACGCGTTTCAATATCGACTGGGTTTGGGATGGTTCACCCACGATCATGCAGTCACGCGCAATGGATGACACGGGCTATGTGCAGCCAACCATTAAGGCGTTACGTGACATACGCGGCACGCGATCGATTTATCACAACAACGCAATTCAATCGTGGAAATTGGATTCCAACGGCGAGGTGAGCAATGTACAAGTTGGGTAAATTAGCTTCGAGTCTGAGTCTCGTGGCAGCGCTCATGTTCAGCGCTGGAATTTCCTATGCACAAGGTGCTGCATCGGGTTCGGGTAAGTTTCCTGGTATCGGTAGAGCGGCGACGCCAGCCGAAGTAGCTGCTTGGGATATTGATGTTCGTCCGGATTTTAAGGGTCTGCCCAATGGTTCGGGCTCAGTCAAAAAAGGAGAGACGGTGTGGGAAGCGCAATGCGCCAGTTGCCACGGTACCTTTGGTGAGTCAAATGAAGTCTTTACGCCGATTGCCGGCGGCACGACGAAAGACGACATCAAGACAGGGCGGGTAGCTGCCCTAAACGATAACAAGCAGCCACAGCGCACAACACTGATGAAGGTGGCAACGATCTCGACGCTTTGGGATTACATCTATCGCGCCATGCCATGGAATGCGCCGCGTTCGCTGAGTTACGACGACACCTATGCTTTGGTTGCATACATCCTTTATTTAGGTGAGATTGTTCCGGATACCTTTGTTCTGAGCAATGCCAACATGAAGCAAGCGCAAGCGATGATGCCCAACCGCAATGGCATGACGCAGCAACATGGTTTGTGGAGTGTGAGTGGCAAGCCAGATGTCAATGCCAAGCCTTGCATGAACAACTGCGTTCCATTTGTGCAAATTGGCTCGACATTGCCGGATTACGCACGCAATGCGCATGAAAACATTGCGTTGCAAAATCGCGAGTATGGTCCATATCTAGGCGCCGATTCCACCAAGCCACCTCTCAGCAAATTACCAGGACCTGGAGCTACGGGTATCGTAAAGGTGTCCATGGCTGCCGCACCTACAGGCCCAGCTGCGCTCTTTAAGAAAGAGAATTGTTCCGCCTGTCACGCACCTGCAGCAAAGTTGGTCGGGCCATCAATTGAGCAGGTGGCGGCCAAATACAAGGGTCAGGCCGACGCAGTGCCAAAGTTGATGGCGAAGGTGAAAAAAGGCGGTGCAGGTGCTTGGGGTGCTATTCCAATGCCTGCGCAAGATCAATTATCGGATGCGGACAATCAGGCCTTAGTGGTGTGGATGCTAACAGGGAAATAAAAGTGAGTAGAATCAATGTTAAATAATGCATTAATGTCATTTTAATTATTAGTAATGAAACAGATGAACAAAGGAGTTTTTATGAATCAGCAACGCCGTAATCTTTTAAAGTATTCCGCGGTCTTTGGCCTGATGGCTTCAGCCGGTTTAATTACCGAAGCGCAGGCACAAGAGTGGAATAAAGCCGCTTTTGAAGGCAAGAGCTTGGATGACGTATTCAAGGCCCTTAACGCAGGTAAGCCAAGCAGCTCTACTGCAGTGACTTTAGTGGCACCGGACATCGCAGAAAATGGCGCGGTTGTACCCGTTGGCATCTCCAGCACATTAAAAGCAGAGCAAATGGCGATTTTGGTTGAGAAAAACCCCAGCGCATTGGCTGCTCAGTTTTATATTCCTGCCGGCACCGAGCCATTTGTAACTACCCGCGTCAAGATGGGTCAAACCTCCAACGTCTACGCTGTTGTCAAGGCGGATGGTAAGTGGTTTATGTCGATGAAAGAAGTCAAGGTTACCTTGGGCGGTTGCGGCGGTTAATTCCCGTTTAAACCCAACGTAATCAATATATATACAGATAATTAGAGAGGAAGCAAAATGGCTGATCCAATGCGCGTTAGAGCAACTGAAGCAGGTGGTGTAGTTGATGTCAAGATTTTGATGAAGCACGATATGGAAGCCGGTCAGCGTAAAGACGCATCGGGCAAAACCATCCCTCAGTGGTTTATCAGCACCGTTACTGTTCAAGCCCAAGGTAAAAATGTATTCATGGGTGAGTTTGGCCCAGCCGTATCAAAAGACCCATTCTTGAATTTCAAGTACAAGGGCGCTAAAGGTGAGAAGGTCACGGTAACGTGGGTTGATAACCGCGGCGCTAAGCGTACTGACGAAGCAACGGTTTCTTAATTTATTAATTTAACTGATACATTCGCACGAAGACGAAGGGGTTACCATGGATAAGCGCATTGCTTATGGAGTTGTTATTGCATCATTCGCTTTTTTGCAGGCCTGCACAAGCCCGACCAAAAGTGAAGCGCCCAAAGCAGCGGCACCCGCAGCCGCACCTAGCGGCTCTGCTACCGATGAAATCGCACGCTACCGCGCCATGATTGCGGACGGTAACCCTGCTGATTTATATGAAGCAGCGGGCGAAGAGATTTGGAAAAAGCCCATGGGGCCCAAAAACGTCAGTCTGCAAAAGTGTGACTTAGGTAAGGGGCCTGGTGTGGTGAAGGGCGCTTCGGCTGAGTTGCCGCGCTACTTTAAAGACACCAATAAAGTGCAAGATCTCGAGTCTCGCTTGGTAACTTGCATGGTGCGCTTGCAAGGCTATGATGCAAACGAAATCATTATTGCTGGCTTTGAAAAAGGCAAGCGCAAAGACGTCGAGGC
>CAZUMD010000162.1:0-3266 GCA_964621735.1 uncultured Polynucleobacter sp. | reverse complement strand
CTTTGCGTGATTTGATGTCAAAGAAGATGGCAATAATCACTACATAGAGCCAAACCAAGGTCGACTGCTGAATCAGTCCCCAGCCAATTGACAAGACAATCACTCCAAAATAAATCGGGTGGCGCACCCAGCGGTATAGGCCAGCTTGCACGAGCTCGGCATTGTCTTTTGGTCTTGGTAATGGCGTTAGATTTTTTCCTAAGTTAATTGCTGCTATTAAAGCAATTACGGTGCCCAGAATAAAAATACCGTAGCCGAACCACATCAGCAAGCCCTTAGGTGGAGCGATGCTGGTATCCACATTGAGATGGGTTGGCCCAAAAAAAAGTGCTCCCAGTAACACTGCCTGCACTACAACAAAACCAATTCCACTGCCTTGGGGTGCTTGCGATTGGACCGCCATCGTTATACGTACTCAGCTACTTCTACTAAATTACCATCGGGATCACGCAAGTAAACGGAACGTATCGGACCCAAAGCACCCCGACGTGAAACCGGACCAACATCAATGGGGATCTTTTGCGCCTCGAGGTGCTTGATAAAGTCATCTAATGGCACTGATGCAATCAAGCAAAAGTCGCCAGAACCAATCGTCGGAATGCGTGCTTTGGTAGGCGTTTCTGTATTGCGGTCTTGCAAATTAATTTTCAATTGACCAAACAGTAAAGCATGGCGTGGTTGTCCTTCAGGGCCTCTAAAAAACTCGCGCTCAAAGCCAAAGGCTTTTTCATAAAACTGCGTAGTGACTTCAATGTCCGTTACGGTCAGAACAATGTGGTCAATGCGGTCAATTAAGGTATTCAAGGCTTACTCCTGTAATGGGATTTGCTTAGGGTAAAAAGGCGCCATCGGCCTCAAAGGCTTTCAGTGCTTCGCCCGTAATGCCAATTTCTGCTAAGACTGAATTCGTGTGTTCGCCCAACAAAGGCGGGTGCATGCGTACTTGTTGCGGCGTACCGGATAACTTCACTGCAAAGCCAATGTTCGGGACTTTTCCTTCAATCGGGTGATCGATTTCCATGCGCATTTGGCGGTGCTTACCATGCTCGCTCTCAAAAGCCTCGGGATAGGTATTAATTGGCCCCGCTGGAATGCCTTCAGCCAGCAATAGATCGACCCACTCTGCTCCGGTTTTGGTTACAAAGGTTTTTTCAAGCTCGGTTACCAGCACTTCACGGTTCGCCAGCCGCAATGGGTTCGTCATAAAACGGGCATCGCTTAACAGATCGGGTCGATTTATTTTCTCGCACAGCAAAGCCCATAACTTTTGATTGGTGGCGCCCATCACAAAATAGCCATCAGCGGCTTTCATGGCTTGGTAAGGGGCGCTCATGTGATTGGCGGTCCCCAACTTATAGGGCTCAACTCCAGTTCCCCAATACTGTGAGGTATCCCAGATGGAAAATGCTAAGGCAGCATCAAATAAAGAGGCGTCAATAAACTGCCCTTCCCCGGTATTTTTCTTGCCAATGTGCGCTGCCAAAATGGCATAGACCGCAAAGAGTGCGCAGCCAATATCAGCAACCGGAACACCTGCTTTTACAGGCGGCCCATCGGGATAGCCTGTCACGCTCATCACACCCGACATGGCTTGGGCCATTAAATCAAAGCCAGGGCGCTCTGCCCAGGGGCCGGTTTGGCCAAATCCAGAAATACTGGCGTAAACCAAGCCGGGGTTAATCTCTTTTAAAACTGCGTAGTCAATCCCCAGCTTTTTCATGACCCCAGGGCGGTAGTTTTCAACCAAAATATCAGCAGTCTTCACCAGCTCAAAAAAGACCTGCTTGCCCGCTTTGCTTTTTAGATTGAGGGCAACGCTGCGCTTATTGCGGTTCATATTTAAAAAGCCCATGCTATCGGAGCCCTTCATTTTGAACCCCATAGCGCCGCGGGTTTGATCCCCGGTACCAGGGGGTTCAATCTTAATGACGTCTGCGCCAAGGTCAGCCAACAGCATGCAGCAATATGGGCCTGCCATCACTTGACTCACATCCAAGACGCGAACGCCGGCGAGGGGCAATGGTCGGTTCGCTGCTTGGAGCGGCTTATTTACATGCTGCGTGGAATTTGTCATAGTCTCGCTTACCGTATACCGGTTCTTTTGTATTTAGAATGAACCAATCGTCTAATATAAATCATTTATGAGCTCAACTACGTCACCCTCCTCCGCCCCCAAAGTGGCGCAAGTCCTCTTCACGGTTGATCAAGGCATTGCGCATATTACGTTTGACCATGTGGCCGCGCGCAACGCGATGACTGTGGGAATGTATGAGCGTCTGCGTAGCATTTGCCTAGAAATTGCCGATACGCCGAGCATTCGGGTAGTGGTTCTGCGCGGCGCGGGCGGTCAATCCTTTGTTTCTGGCAGCGATATTGCGCAGTTCAGTGGCTTTAGCAGCGGCGATGAGGGTATCGCTTATGAGGCATCGATTGATACCTACTTTGCGCCCTTGATTGATTTACCGATCCCGACGATTGCTGTAGTGGATGGCTTAGCCGTTGGCGGTGGCCTTGCCATTGCCAGTTGCTGCGATTTTCGGATTGCCACGCACGATGCCCGTTTTGGCGTCCCAATCGCCCGCACGCTCGGAAATTGCTTATCTGCTGGCAATGTGGCTTGGCTGACCCATCACCTCGGAGTTGGCATCGTGAAACGCATGCTTTTATTAGCGGAGCTCGTGCCGGCGAGCGAATTGCTTGCAAACGGCTTTATCCTCAAAACCTACTCTGCCGAGGACATGGATGGCGCAGCAAGTGCTCTAGCCAGTAAGCTCAGCTCGCTTGCGCCCGTGACACAAAAAGTATCCAAAGCAATCATTCACCGCATCCTTCGGAGCCAGCTGCCCAATTGCGACGACTTGGTACGGGAATGCTACGGCAGTGCTGACTTCAAAACCGGCGTAAATGCCTTTTTAAGTGGAATACCCCCTATATGGGAGGGTAAATAGATTTTGACTACCAATCCGGTTAAAAAATCATATCGCCATCCTCGCTAGGGGTAAACCGCTATATGGTTCAGAGGGAATTCAATGAAAAATAGTCTTTTGTTACAAAAACAACATGGCGGAAGACCGCTAGGGTGAGACTAAAACTGCAATGAGATACAGGGGTGAATTGGCCTTTGTCACCTTTTTATTGTTGATTCTCAGCTAGACTGATTTTCCATCCATGTACTGCTGTACTGAATTACGTTTGACCCAATTTTTTATAAAGAAGGAAGAAGAATAATGATCAGAAACGCATTGATTGAAAAGTTACTAAAGACT
>CAZUMD010000161.1:0-3349 GCA_964621735.1 uncultured Polynucleobacter sp. | reverse complement strand
TCCGCAATGTTGCGCTCGGTCGCGATGTTTTCTGCTGGAACATCCGCAGTAGACAGGGCAACGGGCTTCATGGCAGCGATGTGCATGGCAACGTCTTTCGCAGCCACTTCATCACCCGTGAACTCAACCATCACACCAATCCGGGTTCCATGCAAATAGGAAACCAACTTGCTGTCACCAGAAAAACGCTGAAAGCGGCGTGGGGTAATGTTTTCGCCAATACGACCAATCAACTTGGTGCGAACGGCTTCAACCGTTTCGCCTTCGAGTGGTAATGCAGCTAAGGCGGTCACATCAGCAGGATTGCTGTTGGCAACCAGTTTGGCGCAGTTATCCGTAAACGCTAAAAAGTCATCGTTCTTCGAAACGAAGTCGGTTTCGCAATTGACTTCAATCAAAGCGCCCGTAGTGCCATTGATAAAGGCAGCGACTACACCTTCAGCAGTAACGCGGGAGGCGGCTTTGCTAGCTTTGCTACCCAACTTCACCCGCAGAATTTCTTCTGCCTTGGTCATGTCGCCATCGGCTTCGGTCAATGCTTTTTTACACTCCATCATCGGAGCATCGGTTTTGGCGCGCAGGTCGCCCACCATTGCAGCGGTAATTGCAGCCATTACTCAGCCTTCCCTTCTTCAACGAACTCTTCTTCGCCTTCTTTAACGGCAGTCAAAATCTCTTGAACTGCATTGGCTTTGCCTTCCAAGATGGCATCGGCAATGCCGCGCACATACAGCATTACTGCCTTGCTAGAGTCATCGTTACCGGGGATGATGTAATCCACACCTTCAGGGGAATGGTTGGTATCCACAACTGCGATGACCGGAATGCCTAATTTCTTGGCTTCGGTAATTGCAATCTTGTGATAGCCGACATCCACTACGAAAATCGCATCGGGAACGCCATTCAGATCCTGAATACCGCCCAAGGCTTTTTGTAATTTGTCGAGGTCACGGTCGTTGGTAAGGGCTTCTTTCTTAGAAAGCTTGTCCCAATCGCCTGCTTCTTTTGCAACCGCCATGTCTTTCAAACGCTTTAAAGAGCCTTTGACGGTTTTGAAGTTGGTCAGGGTGCCACCGAGCCAGCGGCTATCGATGTATGGCATACCTGCACGGGCAGCCTCTTCAGCGATGATCTCACGGGATTGGCGCTTGGTACCAACAAACAAAATGGTGCCGCGATTGGCTGCAATTTGTTTTGCCACTTTCAGGGCTTCCTGAAACATGGGCAATGTTTTTTCCAAATTGATGATGTGAATTTTATTGCGATGGCCAAAAATATAAGGGGCCATCTTGGGGGACCAGAAACGTGTTTGGTGGCCAAAATGGCAACCGGCTTCCAGCATCTGACGCATAGTCACTGACATAACATTCTCCTAAGGGTTTGATCTAAGGTTAGGTCCTAGCTGCACTAAAAAGTGCCACCCTGGAAGGCCTAACCCGCAATTTCGGTTCATCAGATGCAGTAAATTGACGTCATCCAACAAGCCGATCCACAAATTATAGCTTACATATCAATTAACTAGGGCGTCCTAGCTAGTTCACGCCCCCTACCTAGCACCCCCTAAAATGGCCTTGGATTGCCCATAAAACAGCCAAGTCGTTGATAATAAAAGCATGAATAGTGTATTTACCGACGAAAACGACATCCAAGGGATGCGTGAAGCGGGCCGGCTGGCCAGCGAAGTACTAGACCACGTGGCACCTTTTGTACAGCCTGGCATCAGCACTGGCGAGCTGGATCGCATTTGCCACACTTACATGCGTGACGTGCAAAAAACCATACCAGCGCCACTCAACTACCAACCGCCAGGATATCCACCCTTTCCCGCTTCCATTTGCACCTCGGTCAATGACGTCATTTGCCATGGCATCCCTGGCGACAAAATCTTGAAATCCAGTGATGTGGTTAATCTCGACATTACCGTGATCACCCCTGCTGGCTACTTTGGCGATACGAGTCGCATGTTTATGGTGGGCGAGCCATCGGTGTTGGCAAAACGCTTAACCCAAATTACCTTTGAATGCATGTGGCTTGGCATCGCTCAAGTGAAGCCCGGCGCGCGCTTAGGCGACATCGGGCATGTAATCCAAAGCCATGCTGAAAAAGCCGGCTACTCGATTGTGCGTGAGTACTGTGGTCACGGTATTGGCAAAGTCTTTCACCAAGATCCGCAAATTCTCCATTACGGCAGACCAGGCACTGGCGAAACGTTAGAGGCCGGTATGACCTTCACGATTGAGCCCATGATTAATGCCGGGAAACGCGACATTCGCACGATGCCAGATCAATGGACTGTCAAAACCAAAGACCGCAGCCTCTCAGCGCAGTGGGAGCACACCTTACTCGTGACCCATAAGGGCGTTGAAGTCCTAACCTGGTCAGAAGGCAGCAACCCACCCCCCGAATGCGTCGCCGGCTTGCATTTCCGCCCCAGCGCATAGACCGCCCCTACAAACGGCATACCCTCATTCATGCGTACGGCCACACAAAATCGAGTTGCGATCAGCAATGGAGCCGAGTTGCGCAGCGCTCGTGAAGCAGCGTATGCGGAGTTTCAAGCCCACCAAGGCGTCGATAAGCTAAGCAAGCAGCTGAGCAATATGAGCGACGTACTGCTCATGAATTTATGGTCGCAATGCCAATTGCATGACGATGCCGCTCTGCTTGCGGTTGGTGGCTATGGCCGCAGCGAACTCTTTCCCTACTCCGACGTTGACATCTTAATTTTGCTACCTGACCACCAGTCAGAAACCCTGTCTGCTCGCGTAGAGCAATTCATTGCGCAATGCTGGGATGCCGGAGTCGAGATTGGCTCGTCTGTGCGCAATAGTGCCGAATGCCTATCGGAAGCCGCGCAGGACATTACGGTGCGCACGTCTTTATTGGAGGCGCGCTTCTTAGGGGGCAATCGCACCCTCTTTACGCAATTTTCGAAAGCCTACTGGAATGCCATGGATCCCAAGGCCTTCTTTCAAGCTAAATTGCTAGAGCTCAAGCAGCGTCATCAAAAATACCAAGATACACCTTACTCCTTGGAGCCTAATTGCAAAGAGAGTCCGGGCGGCTTACGCGATATCCAAATCATTACTTGGGTCAGTAAAGCAGCGCAGTTTGGCAATGGCTTTCAGGATCTGTATAAGAAAGGAATCATTACCCGGCGTGAGCTTACCGAGATTAAGCGCAATAAGCGCTTACTAGAAACCATTCGAGCGCACTTGCATTTACTCGCAAAGCGCCGGCAGGATGTGCTGGCATTTGATTTGCAAGCGCCCCTCGCGAGCGCCATGGGAATTGAGGCTGAAAGCAATCGCGCGGCGAGCGAAGCCATCATGCGTCGCTACTATTGGGC
>CAZUMD010000160.1:0-3369 GCA_964621735.1 uncultured Polynucleobacter sp. | reverse complement strand
GCATCACAAATGTCGTACTCCAAATACGCATTGGACATACTAAGGCCCCATGGCGCTCCATTCATGGCAAAACCAATGCTGGCCGTTGCTGCTGCTGACAACGAGGTTTCTGCAACTTTGCACGCCAAATTTAAGTTAAGGCCGCGTTTTTCTAACTCGATTGCAGCTTGCATGCCTGGGAGCATGCCGCCGAGCTTGATGAGCTTTAAGCTGGCTCCGTCCATCACTCCATTATCTGCGCATGCCTTGATGGTATCGACACCATGGATCGATTCATCCAAACAAATTGGCAGTGGAGATCCTGTCTTTAGGCTTACAAAGTCAGCAATCGAATGGCCCGCTGCAATCGGCTGCTCGACAAAAGAAAGGCGCGAGGCCAGATCAGAGCGGCAAAACGCGATTGCTTGCTCTAAAGTGAAAGCGCCATTGGCATCAGCCGATATCGTATCGCCTTCTAGGGCTGCGCAAATTTCGGCTACCCGCTGCAGATCAGAATTCAGGTCATATATGCCTACTTTAATTTTCCAATGCCGATATCCCTCGTCTCGCAGCGCTCGCGCATCGGCAAGCTCGGTTTCCAAAGAGCCTCCCAGCATCCGCAGAACTGGTAACGGCTCTGGCGTTGCCAAGGACTGGGTGCGATGCACTTTGCGTAACAAAGACCATGCAGACTCTCCTTTGGCTTGTGCAAAGAGATCCAATAGGGCCAATTCAACACATGATTTCGCTGAGCTATTGGCGTATAAAAAACGGGACTGGATAGTACCGATCTCGCAAGGGTCTACCCATGACACTTCTTTCGCTGCATTTAAAAGGTATGCGGTATTTGCCAAGACACTACCAAGCGTCTCGCCCGTCATTAGTGGCGCTGCAGACGTTTCTCCCCAGCCCTCCCTGCCCTCACCATCTATTAAGCGCAACAGTAAGGTGTTGGCATGTGTAACAGTTTCCCCCGACATTTTCATGGGTGATTTGAGTGGTATCGAAAGAGGAAATAACGTTGCAGATTTAATTTTCATTGCTTCTATTCAGGTTTTGTAGTGCCATCAATTTTATAAAAACAGTACGGAGATCATATGCTAAAAATTATTCGAGTCATTGCAATTGCATTAGCCGCGTCATCGCTACATGTGCAAGCGCAGCCCTACCCCAATCAACCCATTCGCTTAATTGTGCCATTTGCTGCCGGTGGTCCATCCGACGTGCTAGCAAGGGCCTTTAGCCAAAAATTAGGGGAAGACTTAGGTCAGCCGGTGATTATTGATAACAAGCCCGGGGCAGGTACAAACTTAGCTGCAGAATTTGTTGCGCGCTCAAAACCAGATGGTTATACGATTTTTTTAATGATGGTAGGAACGCAGGCAATTAATGAAGCTTTGTATAAAAAATTGAGTTACAACACCATTAAAGACTTTGCTCCGATTACCCTCGTGGCCTCCTCTTCCCTCATGTTTGTAGCCAATCCATCGGTTCCAGTGAAAAATGCCAGTGAGCTAATTGCCTACGCCAAGGCTAATCCAGGTAAAGTCAATTTTGGCTCTTCAGGCACAGGCACCCCACTCCATCTCGGTGGCGAGCTATTTAACGTGCAAGCAGGGACAGACATTACCCACGTGCCTTATAAGGGAGCAGCGCCAGCTTTAACCGATGTATTGGGTGGGCAAATTCAGACTGCCATGATTGGAACACCTGCGGCGCTTCCCTACGTTAAATCGGGCAAACTTACTCCGATTGGAGTTACAAGCCTGAAACGCTCGCCCAACGCGCCGGAAGTCCCTGCCATTGCGGAAACATTACCTAATTTTGAGGTGGAGCTGGTTTACGCACTGGTTGCCCCCGCAGGTACGCCCAATGCAATCATTAAGCGCCTTAATACCCAGATGAGTACCATACTCAATAACCCAGAAGTCAAAACCCAACTCGCAAGCCGGGGGTTTGATGTACAAACGAGCACGCCAGAACAGTTGGGCGCCTACATTAAAGCGGAAGTAACCAAATGGGCGCCGATTGTGAAAAAATCAGGGGCTACTGCTGAATAATGATCTGCACTTATTTAACCGCCATTTATTGAACCCATTCACTCCATGATTGAAATTTCTGAAAAGCGCCTGATCGGGCCCGTGATTCGCTTACACCCCAATGACAACGTCGTCGTGGCCCGAGTTGATGTTGGCATTGGCACGGAAGTCCCAAGTGAGCATTTCACCAGCCGCAGTCAAGTACCCGCAGGTTACAAAATTGCGGCAAGGGCAATAAAGAAAGGCGAGCCCATACTGAAGTACAACGTCACGGTGGGCTTTGCGAATGTGGATATTGAGCCCGGCACCATGGTGCATGGCCACAATACCGACTTTAAAGAATTTGATCGGGACTACGCCTACGCCAGTGAATTTAAACCCACGGTTCTTTTGCCAGAATCGGAACGCGCTACCTTTGAGGGGTATGTGCGCGCCAATGGCAAAGTGGGTACGCGGAATTTCATTGGTATTTTATCGACCGTCAATTGCTCAGCAACCGTAGTGAATAAGATTGCCGAATGGTTTACGCCGGAGCGCTTGGCCGAGTATCCCAATGTGGATGGGGTTGTGGCGTTTAGTCACTCGATTGGGTGCGGCATGGAAATGACCGGCGAGCCGATGCAATTGCTACGGCGAACCATGGCGGGTTATGCCAAGCATCCTAACCTCGCGGCTGCTTTAGTGATTGGGCTAGGCTGTGAACGCAATCAGCTTAAAGGCTTAATGGAGCAGGAGGACCTCAAAGAGGGCTCGACGTTGCATACCTTCATCATGCAAGAAAGTGGCGGCACCCGCAAAACCATTGAAGCTGGGATTGAAGCGGTTAAAGCGCTATTGCCCAATGCCAATAAAGTAAAGCGTGAAACCGTCTCGGCAAGCCATTTATGCGTGGGTCTACAATGCGGCGGCTCTGATGGTTTTTCATCGATCACTGCTAATCCCGCGCTCGGCGCCGCAATTGATATTCTTGCAAGGCATGGCGGCACGGGTATTTTGTCGGAAACGCCCGAGATTTATGGCGTTGAACATACCCTCACCCGGCGGGCAGCAAGCAAAGCGATTGGTGAAAAACTAATCCAGCGCATTCGCTGGTGGAAAGACGAGTACTCGGTTGGCCGTGATGTCCAAATTAATGGCCAAGTGAGCCCCGGCAATCAAATCGGAGGCCTCGCCAATATTTTTGAGAAATCCTTAGGCTCCTCCATGAAAGGCGGCACGGGTCCACTAATGGAGGTCTACCGCTATGCCGAGCCGGTAACCACCAAGGGCTTTGTCTTTATGGATACCCCGGGCTTTGATCCAGTATCGGCAACCGGTCAGATCGCAGGCGGCGCAAATCTCATTGCGTTCA
>CAZUMD010000159.1:0-3412 GCA_964621735.1 uncultured Polynucleobacter sp. | reverse complement strand
TCGATTGAAACGGTACGCCGGTCCCTATCGAGCTCATTGGAATAGCCGCCCCCTATTTACAAAAAAAGGGGGGGATAGACCTTACTCTAGACGCCCCACACGATGGGCTCATTTGCAGCCCGCGCTTGTTTCATGAGCTCTAGGAAGGGGAAGGCGCGCTGTCCTAGACGATCGGCAGTTGGTTTTTCTTGGTCGGAGTCTGCCGGCGTATCGGATGCGCTACTTTTGGAGGCTACATCGGCCGCAATAGCAGATTCAAGGCGAGCAATAAACTCCGGCAAACGCTCTGCGACCAAAATGCCCCGTTTCTCTAGGGGATGCTCAAGGATGTCAAAAATACGTTGGCTCAAATCCGAGAGCATGATGACATCGGGGCCTGCTTTAGAGTGAAATTGATAGATCATAATTTAGCTTACCACCTTTAAGAAGCCCCTATTCATAATCGGCCACTGCGCCTGATAAACTCACCTTCTATGCTGTTAAATCATAAAAACCAATTAGTTGCATCCTTACGCGCCGCACTGAACGCCGTTGCAAATAGCCGTGGTATTGAACTGGATGCGACGATTGAGCCGCGACTAGAGCGGCCAAAATCGGTGGACCATGGCGATATCGCTTGCAACATTGCATTGCAAATCGCCAAGGCATGGAAGATGAATCCCCGTGAGCTGGCTCAAGCCATTGTCGATTCTTTGGGGTCAGATCCCAGTTATGCAAGGCTGATTGCGTCGAGTGAGATTGCAGGGCCTGGATTTATTAATTTCCGCTTAAGCAATAAAGCCAAAACTGAAGTAGTAACAGCGGTACTGGATCAGAAAAAAACATTCGGCAAGCGTGCGGGCGATGGAGCGTCCAGGGCAATGGTGGAGTTTGTTTCTGCTAATCCGACTGGTCCTTTGCATGTTGGACATGGCAGGCAGGCAGCGCTCGGCGATGCCATCGCCAATTTGCTGGATACCCAAGGGATTGCAGTGCATCGGGAGTTTTATTACAACGATGCTGGGGTGCAGATTACGAATTTAGCGGCATCTGTACATGCGCGTTTGAGCGGACAAAAGCCGGGTGATGCGAGTTGGCCAGAGCAGGCTTACAACGGCGATTACATAGCGGAGATTGCAGAGGCGTACAAGTCGTCCCCTGAATGCAAGGGCATTGATGACTTGACAGCAATTCAGCAGTTTGCGGTTGCTTATCTACGCAATGAGCAGGATATTGATTTACGTACGTTTGGCGTTCAGTTTGATTGCTACTACCTCGAGTCGTCTTTGTATACCGACGGCAGTGTGGCTCAGATCGTTGCTGATCTGGGGTCGGTAGGCAAAACATATGAAGCCGATGGCGCATTGTGGCTCAGGACCACAGAGGATGGCGATGATAAGGATCGCGTCATGCGCAAGTCCGACGGCACATACACTTATTTTGTACCTGATGTGGCTTACCATGCAAGCAAGTGGCAGCGTGGCTTTACCAAAGTAATCAATGTCCAAGGCAGTGATCACCATGGCACCATCGCCCGCGTGCGCTCTGGTTTGCAAGGTGTTGCGCAAAAACGTGGCTGGGTTATTCCGGCTGATTATCCCGACTATGTTCTGCATAAGATGGTGACGGTGATGCGGCACGGCCAGGAGGTGAAGATTTCAAAACGGGCGGGGTCTTATGTGACCGTTCGCGATTTAGTGGAGTGGTCTGGCGGCGTTACCGAGTCGATGAATGCGCAAGAGCGCGAATTGGCCTTGCAGCGTGGGCGTGATGCAGTGCGCTTTTTCTTAATTTCCCGTAAAGCCGATACGGAATTTGTTTTTGATGTGGATTTAGCGCTGCAGCAGAATGATGAGAACCCGGTGTTCTATGTGCAATACGCCCATGCGCGTATTTGTTCCATCTTGCAGCAATGGAGCGGTACCGATGCAGACTTACTCAATGCCGATCTTTCCCTTTTAGATAGCAAGGCTTCTGACCACTTGCTGCGCCGCCTTGCCGAGTACCCCGAGATGCTAACGACTGCCGCCGCCGAGTTATCCCCGCACGCAGTCGCGTTTTATCTGCGTGATTTGGCAGGGGATTTTCATACTTTTTACAATGCAGACCGGGTTTTAGTGGATGATGTAAATCTAAAATTGGCCAGGCTGGCTTTATTGTCGGCAAGCCGGCAAGTAATAGAAAATGGACTGGCGTTATTGGGTGTATCGGCGCCTAGAAAAATGTAAGATAAGGGAAGTGATGAAAAAAACCAATCGACCCTCCGTACCTCCAATTCAGCTTATCGCCCAAAGCGATAGGGAATTTGGCGGCACCATCCTGGGCTTGGTGATTGGTTTGGCGATCGGCCTTAGCCTAGCCTTGGCAGTAGCCTTTTATATTTCTAAAAAGCCGCCGCAAGAGCGACCTGGAGTCAAAGCCCCCAATCTTCCTTTATCGATTAAACCTGCTGCTCCCGACGAGGCGGTGGTTAGCGACGAAGAAAAGCCGGCAACTCAAATTGATTTAAATAAACCCCTGCAGGGCAAGTCCCCAGCCGTCCCTAGCAGCAGCGCTGATCCAATTGCCGACATTGCGACCGGTAAATCAGTGGCGGACGCTACGGCCAGTGCAAAGGCAGATGCCAAGACAGAGGTCGTCTTTTTTGTTCAAACCGGCGCTTTTCCAAGTCAAACCGAAGCCGATGCACAAAAAGCCAGTTTGGCCATGCAGGGCATGCAATCTCAAATTAGCGAAGGGCTGGTGGATGGAAAATCCGTCTGGCGAGTTCGGATTGGTCCTTTTGCCAATGTCGATGACAGCGGTATCGTGCGCAGCAAGTTAACCGGCATGGGCATCAAGCCAGCTGTTATTAAGGTCAACAAATCATGAAATCATTTTCTCGATTAATCCAGCTCGTACTGGGCACCCTATTTGCCTTGAGCTGTTTCATGCCTGTTACACATGCTCAAAGCCCTGCAAAGATAGAGCCTGGATTTGATTATCGTATTCTGCCAGTGGCTCAGCCGCTCGATACCAAAGGCAAAGTAGAAGTCATCGAATTCTTTTGGTACGGCTGCCCGCATTGTTTTGATTTTGATCCCGAAATCATGGCATGGGAAAAGCGCCAAGCGAAAGACGTCGTATTTCGTCAGGTGCCAATTGCCTTTCGTGAGGAGCTGATGCCGCACAGCCAATTGTTTTATGCGCTCGAGGCCTTAGGCAGGAGCAATCTCAATTCCAAGGTGATGTTTGCCATGCATCGGGAAAACAAGCGCCTTCTCAATGAGAATGACATCGCCGATTGGGTTGCAAGTCAGGGCGTCGATCGCAATGCATTCTTGGCCGCCTACCGTTCATTTGCGGTTGTTTCAAAAGCAAGAGCTGCACGGCAAATGGGCGAGGCGTACCGCATTGATGGCGTTCCTACTGTCGCGATTCAAGGAAAGTACAT
>CAZUMD010000158.1:0-3418 GCA_964621735.1 uncultured Polynucleobacter sp. | reverse complement strand
GCAGATACAGCTGAAAATTTATCGATTTCAACTTCAGCGATATCTGGCTTAGCTGTAACAATTACATTAGGTAAGCTTTGCGCATGCACATTGCCAGCCACAATGAGTGATGCGGCAAGTGCTAATTTTGTTTTATATAGTTTCATTTTTCTAGTCTCTAATTAATGTTTTGAAACAGACCCATGCCGCATGCCATGACCCATAGTCACAACACCATCGAATGAATCCAACTGTTTAACTTTTTGTGGGGATAGCTTTGCTTCTGCAATCTTTAACTTTTCTGTAATGTTGTTGGCTATTTTTTTCGAAATACCAGCCCCTGCTATGACACTCGGATCTTTAAATCCAGCGCCGCCACAAGCAATAATTTCCCAATCAACATGCTTTCTAGTGAGAAGTGCACGACCGCCCTTTTCCCCCTGAATCCAGTCGGCAATTGCAACCTTTCCCTCAATCACGATTGGATCGGTTTGTACTTTTAGATCAGGTCGGTCAAAGGTCTTTGAAATGAGCTTCTGGATTCGCTCTCGAGACTCTTCCTCCGTTTGGGGATGGGCTATTGCATTCGAAAATAGGCATGTAGCTGTCACAAATACCAGCGCAAAATGCCCAAAAGAAGGTCTATATTTAAGGGTTGAAACCATTACTACTCCACACATCAAAGCGGCAATGAAATTGCCAACTGCATAGCAGGTGCTATGCCCTAATTGCTAAATTAGGCTGATGCTGGAGGTGCTGCCGAGGGTGGCATTACCCAAACCGCAAGTGGCTTGGGTGATTGATAGAACAGTGCCGGAAAGAAGGCAAACTGCTGCGGATCTTGAAACTGCAACTGCGTCTCAAATGCGGGAGGAATCACGGCTTGTACCAGGCAATATGGGCACGGCTGTGCTTCTGCTCGATCAGCCTGCTCTTCACTTTGAACATTAATCTGTGTTTTAGTGCCATCAGCCGAACAAACTTCCATTGCAAAGCCTTGGCCATTTTGTGCCACTGAAACGGCCTGCGAGACTGCAGGCGCAATTGCGCTCATCAGAATCGATGCAGCAGCAATCCAGTGGATTAGTTGAGAAGGCCTAAACATAATGACGAAAGTGTAGCAGTTTTGCTGGTAGGGCTTTCAGCACAGAAGATTTGCTTAACCCAATAGCTTGGCGGCGTAGGCCAAGTACCAAATAAAAATGGGGGCTTGCGCCCCCATTTAGATCATGCGTCCTACAAGACAGGCTTATGCTGCTTTGGCCTTCTTGCTGGTGAACTTACCAATCAATGGCCAGAACAGCAGGACTAAAGCCAAGGTGGAGATGCCGCCTACCAAGTAGTTCGAGAAGAATACATCGACGCTACCTTGTGAAATCAACATCGACTGGCGGAATGAATCTTCAGCACGGTCACCGAGAACCAAAGCCAAAACCATTGGTGCCATTGGGTAATCGAGTTTCTTAAAGACATACCCGACCACACCGAAGCCCAGCATCAACCAAACGTCAAAGGTGGCGTTGTGAACTGTGTAGGCGCCAACCGCGCAAATCACAATAATGACTGGTGCAATGATCGAGAACGGAATCCGTAGAATCGATGCGAACAGTGGTACGCAGGTCAAGACCACGAACAGGCCGGCGATGTTACCAAGGTACATACTGGCGATCAAGCCCCAAACAAAGTCTGGCTTCTCAACGAAAAGCAATGGGCCTGGCTGTAGGCCCCAAATCAGCAAACCACCAAGTAATACTGCTGCAGTAGGCGATCCTGGAATACCGAGCGAGAGCATGGGTAACAATGCCGCTGTTCCAGCAGCGTGAGCCGCGGTCTCAGGAGCAACAATGCCCTCCATTGCACCCTTACCGAATTCACCAGGGTTCTTGGAAACACGCTTGGCAACGCCGTACGCCATAAAGGAAGCGGGAGTCGCACCACCTGGAGTAATACCCATCCAGCAACCAATCAAGCAGCTACGCAAGGAGGTAGACCAATACTTCGGTAACTGCTTCCAGGTCTGCCAGACGATGGTGCCCTTAATCTTGGCCGCTGCACCAGAGAACTTCAGCCCCTCTTCCATTGAGAGCAGAATTTCACCAATACCGAAGAGACCAATAACCGCGATCAGGAAGTCAAAGCCGCGCATTAATTCAGTGCTACCAAAGGTCAGACGCAATTGACCGGTAACCGTGTCCATACCAACGCAAGCCAAGGCAAAGCCGAGCATCATCGCTGAGATTACTTTAAACGGCGAGCCCTTATTCATGCCCACGAAACTACAGAAGGTTAAGAGGTAGACCGCAAAGAACTCGGGGGGGCCAAACTGCAAGGCAAACCTGGCTACCAATGGTGCCAAGAAGGTAATCATCACGATCGCAAAAACAGCACCAATACAGGATGATGTAAATGCGGCAGTTAATGCCTCACCCGCTTTACCGCTGCGCGCCATGGGGTAACCATCAAAGGTGGTTGCAACCGACCAAGGCTCGCCCGGAATGTTAAATAAGATTGATGTAATCGCCCCACCAAACAAAGCACCCCAATAAATACAGGAGAGCATGATGATGGCTGAGGTAGGCTCCATGGTGAATGTCAATGGCAGCAAAATTGCAATGCCGTTGGCGCCGCCTAAACCAGGCAATACACCAATGATGACGCCAAGAACAACACCAACTAGCATCAACATCAGATTAAAGGGGGTCATCGCAATGGCAAAGCCATTAAATAGCGCGTTAATTTCGTCCAACTGGAGCTCCTTTTTTTCTAAGCTTTTATAGTATTTTTAGTGAATGCCGATGAACTCGAGCGGATTAAACCAAGAGCCGTGTGGCAATGGAACCTGAAACCAGAACTCGAACATCATGTAGAGAGCGATGCTGACGCCAACGCCAACGGCGACCGATTTCCATAATGAGTACTTACCCAGCCAGACCATGAAAACAATAATATAAGCGGCGGCAGAAACATAAATGCCGATGAGCTGCATGAATAGCACGAATACAAATGCAGGCAATAGAACTGCCAGGACTTGCCTAAATGGCTCTTTCTCTACAAAGGGCTCATCTTCTTTCTTGCGATCAACAATGGCGGCCTGATAGAGGGTGACTGAGCTGGAAATCAAAATGATTAGGCTGATGTAAAAGGGAAAATAACCGGCCTGAGGACCATCACTGCCCCACGATGCACCTAACTTAATACTTCCGACCATCACCACCAAACCAAACACTAAAAATAAAAGGGCTGTAATGATTTCCATGGCACGCATGCCAACGGATGCCTCTGATTTTGAATTATTTGCGTTTTCCGACATTGCTTTACTCACTAAAAAAGGGTTAAAACAGCAGTTAAACAGGGTTCGCTATCCGCTAACCCTGTTCATCCTAACTTACTTCGCAATAAAGCCTGCTTCTTGCATCAGCTGCCTGTGCAAGGCAGCGTT
>CAZUMD010000157.1:0-3464 GCA_964621735.1 uncultured Polynucleobacter sp. | reverse complement strand
TTTGAACGGAAATTCGATGGGATTGCCGAGGACCAGAAAATGCGGGCTAGGCAATACCGTTTTTTGGTCTCAAAAGGCTTTAACCCCGAAATCGTCGCTAAGGTCATAGGTGGGCGTCAAAAAGGGTCTGAATAGCCTCAAAAATGGCAAATGACGCACTGCAAAATGATAGACTTACACTCGTTTGCCAATAACCTAATTTT
The DNA here is from genome assembly GCA_964621735.1 of uncultured Polynucleobacter sp. GTDB lineage: Bacteria > Pseudomonadota > Gammaproteobacteria > Burkholderiales > Burkholderiaceae > Polynucleobacter. Next base: position 3,261 of record CAZUMD010000157.1, on the reverse strand, counting down.
TTTAAGTTGACCGCGGTCAAATCAGCGAAATATAGGTAAAAGGCAAAATAGGTCCTAATTAACCATTGGCTGCACCCACAGACAGTTTCCGGAGTAACGATGAAAATTCACGAGTATCAGGGTAAGGCGCTGCTGCGCCAATTTAATGTGCCAGTTCCGAACGGCATTCCGGCGCATAGCGTGGAAGAAGCAATGGAGGCTGCCAAGAAACTAGGCGGTCCGGTCTGGGTGGTGAAGGCGCAGATTCATGCGGGTGGTCGCGGCAAGGGCGGCGGCGTGAAGTTAGCCAAGAGCATGGATGAAGTTAAAAAATACGCCAGCGAAATTATGGGCATGCAACTCAAAACCCATCAAACCGGCCCAGAAGGACAAAAAGTCCGCCGACTCCTTATCGAAGATGGCGCTGACATTAAAAAAGAGTATTACTTCAGTATCGTCACCGATCGTGGCTCACAGAAAAACGTCATCATGGCCTCCAGCGAAGGTGGCATGGACATTGAGGAAGTGGCAGAGCACTCCCCTGAAAAAATCATCAAGGTATTTGTTGATCCATTAATTGGATTAACCGATGCCCAGTGCGACACCATTGCCCATGGCATTGGCGTACCAGAAGGATCCGTTGCTAAAGCGCGCGAGGTCTTTAAGAACTTATACAAGACCTATTGGGAAACCGATGCTTCTTTAGTGGAAATCAATCCACTGATTTTGGAAGGCAATGGCAATATCAAGGCCTTGGATGCCAAGTTCAACTTTGATCCCAATGCCTTATTCCGCCATCCTGAAATTGTGGCGTATCGCGATGAAGATGAAGAAGATCCCGCTGAAATCGAAGCATCGAAGTTTGATTTGGCTTACATCTCGCTCGATGGCAATATCGGTTGCCTCGTCAACGGTGCTGGCCTTGCCATGGCCACCATGGATACGATTAAGCTCTTTGGCGGACAGCCAGCCAACTTCCTCGACGTAGGTGGCGGTGCTACTGCAGAAAAAGTAACCGAAGCATTTAAGATCATGCTCAAAAACAAGAGCGTGGAAGCCATTTTGGTCAACATCTTCGGCGGCATTATGCGCTGCGATGTGATCGCTACTGGTGTGGTGACTGCCTGTAAGGCAGTGAATTTATCTGTGCCACTGGTTGTGCGCATGAAGGGTACCAACGAAGATTTAGGCAAAAAGATTTTGGCTGAATCTGGCTTACCGATCATCAGCGCCGACTCCATGGCAGAAGCAGCAACCAAAGTGGTTGCTGCGGCTAAAAAACAGAAATAATCAAGGAAATCACCATGTCAATTTTGATTAACAAAAATACAAAAGTAATTACGCAGGGCATTACCGGTAAGACCGGGCAGTTTCATACTGAGAAATGCCAAGAGTACGCAAACGGAAAAAATTGTTTCGTAGCGGGCGTCAATCCCAAAAAAGCAGGCGAGTCGATTTTTAATATTCCCATTTACGGAACAGTAAAAGAAGCAGCTCAGCAAACGGGCGCAACCACATCCGTTATCTATGTACCGCCTCCAGGCGCTGCTGCTGCGATTTGGGAAGCAGTGGAAGCCGATTTGGATTTTGTGATCTGTATTACTGAAGGCATTCCGGTGCGCGATATGCTGGAAGTGCGTAATAAGATGGCGCAAAAAGAAGCCAAGGGCGGCAAGAAAACCTTGCTGCTCGGACCTAATTGCCCCGGCATCATCACCCCCGACGAAATCAAGATCGGCATCATGCCAGGCCACATTCACAAAAAGGGCCGCATTGGTGTTGTCAGCCGTTCGGGTACCTTGACCTACGAAGCTGTTGGTCAATTGAGCGCCATTGGTTTAGGTCAATCAACTGCGGTCGGTATTGGCGGTGATCCGATTAATGGACTCAAGCACATCGATATCATGCGCTTGTTCAATGACGATCCTGAAACCGATGCTGTGATCATGATTGGTGAAATCGGCGGACCAGACGAAGCAGAAGCAGCCCTTTGGTGCAAAGACAATATGAAAAAACCCATCGTCGGCTTTATTGCAGGCGTAACGGCGCCTCCTGGTAAGCGCATGGGCCATGCTGGCGCGTTGATTTCGGGTGGTGCGGATACCGCGGATGCCAAATTAGCAGTAATGGAAGAATGCGGCTTTAAGGTTACGCGCAATCCATCCGAGATGGCTAGCCTGTTAAAGGCCATGATTTAGTTGTAGATAGTTGTTTTACCCGTAGTAGTTGTTCAACACATAATAATTATTAGAGGATGACATGGAATTTCTTGCAATGTTAGATTGGTCTGTCGTTTTGCAGATCATTTTGATTGATATTTTGCTGGGTGGTGACAATGCGGTGATCATTGCATTAGCCTGCCGAAACTTACACCCCAACCAACGTCGCGCTGGTATTTTGTGGGGTACGGCTGGTGCGATTGTTTTACGTATTCTCTTGACCATATTCGCGGTGACGCTCTTGCAAATTCCCTATCTGAAGGTAGTTGGCGCTTTACTGCTACTCTGGATTGGTTACAAGCTGTTGGCAGATGCCGGCGGTCACGACGAGAATGACTTAGAGGCTCCGGATAAGTTATTTGCAGCGATAAAAACCATCATCGTTGCTGACTTGGTCATGAGCCTGGATAACGTCTTGGCGATTGCAGGTGCCGCTGGGCAAGTAGACGACCAGGCGCATCAATTTGGCTACATCGTGTTTGGCTTAATCGTTTCAGTACCTATCATTATTGCTGGTAGCCGCCTCGTGTTATTCCTGATCGATCGTTTCCCCATCATTGTGACGGCTGGAGCTGGTTTACTCGGCTGGATTGCCGGCGGAATGCTATTGACGGACCCGGGCATGATCAAGCATTTCGGCGAGGGCATTCAAGACTACGGCTTAATTGCTGGCATTATTGGCGCGCTGGGCGTCATGATTGTGGGTGAGCTTGCGAAGCGTAAAGCCAATAAGGCGCACTAAGAAGCAGTAAAGTCGTACACTAAAATCAGAGCAATCTGATGCGGTCAGTCCCCTAGTCAGTGGGCTCTTTGTTAGATCATCGAGCTCCATTCACTAGGGGATTTTTATTGATATGACACTACACAACGAGAACGCCATTCGCAATACAGAAAAAAACGGTTTCACCCTAATCGAGGTCATGGTAGTTGTTGCCATTATCGGAATTTTGGTTGCCGTCGCAGTTCCGCAATACCAAGACTACATTGCGCGCAGTCGGGTGATTGAGGGTATGAACTTGTCTTCCAGCGCCAAGCTGGCGGTAACTGAAGCATTTGCTAGTCG
>CAZUMD010000156.1:0-3477 GCA_964621735.1 uncultured Polynucleobacter sp. | reverse complement strand
GTCAGCGGATCTTCACCCGGCGCAGCATCAAGTTGCCCAGATAAAGCTAGACGCAAAGTATTGGCACGACCGCGGGTGAGGTGTTTTTCATCGCGGGTGACGCGGTAGCTCGGGCACATCGTGCCCGCATCAAATTTACGGCAATGGCCATTGTTATTGCACATCTCGACTGCTTTGGAAAAGCCATGCGCTGGATCGCCGCCACTACCGGGCGCGCTGGTCTCTTCGGTGACGGGATTATTTTGCACATTCCATGCCGACCAATCTAAATTGGTTTTGAGGGGAATGATTTTGTATTCCGGCGGAAAACGGAAGTAACTGGAATCATCCATCTTCGGTGGATCAATGATTTTTCCGGGATTAAATAAATTATCGGGATCAAATGCATGCTTGATCTCACGCAGGGCATCGGTAATCTTCGGACCAAATTGCCAGCTAATCCATTCGCCACGGCACAGGCCGTCACCGTGCTCGCCGCTGTACGCACCTTTATAGCGACGTACCAGTTCAGATGCTTCTTCTGCCATCGCGCGCATTTTTTGCGCGCCATCGCGGCGCATATCCAAGATCGGCCGGACATGCAAAGTGCCTACGGATGCGTGCGCATACCAGGTACCGCGCGAGCCGTATTTGGAAAAGACGTCGGTCAGTGCACTGGTGTATTCCGCGAGATGCTCTAGTGGTACGGCGCAATCTTCAATAAAACTCACAGGCTTGCCATCGCCTTTGAGACTCATCATGATGTTCAGGCCCGCTTTACGAACCTCCCACAGATTTTTTTGTAGGCCTGCATCCGGCATCGACACCACGCAATGGGGTAAACCTAAATCGCTCATTAATTCATTCAGTGCTGCAACGCGCTCCAAGAGTGGGGCATGCGCTTCACCCGAAAACTCCACGAGTAAGATCGCCTCCGGCGTTGGACCGGCCGCATCAATCAGTGCGCTTTCAATGGTCTTTTTAAAGCTGGGATTATGGCGCGCCAAATCAATCATGGTGCGATCCACCAATTCAACGGCGGTTGGACCAAGCTTGACGATGTGCTGCGCGCTATCCATAGCGCGGTAGAAGCTGGCGAAATTCACAATGCCGAGCACCTTATGCTGCGGCAATGGCGATAATTTCAGTTGCAGTGATTTGAAATACGCCAGCGTGCCTTCACTACCCACCAACAAGTGTGCCAAGTTAACGCTACCGTCTGTGGTGTAGGGTAATTCGCTTTGCGGATGAAATACATCCAAGTTGTAGCCAGCCACACGGCGCATGACTTTCGGAAACATTGCTTCAATTTCCGGTTGCAAGCGATTGGCTAAGCCTTTGACAAAATCACCAAGTTGTTTAGCGGTGCCAGTGCTCTGACCATAGTTCGCAAATTGCGCGAGTTGCCCATCGGCCAGCCATGCATCGATGCCCAAGACGTTGTGCACCATATTGCCGTACGCCAGAGACCGACTGCCGCAGGAATTATTTCCGGCCATGCCGCCAATCGTTGCTTGCGCTCCGGTAGAAACGTCAACGGGGTACCACAAGCCGTGTTTTTTTAGATTGGCGTTGAGGTGATCGAGAACTAAACCGGGCTCGACTTCGGCAGTGGCTTTTTCGGGATCGATATGGAGGATCTTGCGAAATGCCTTGCTGTTATCAATGACCAGTGCAACCCCAGTGGTTTGACCACATTGGCTCGTACCGCCCCCGCGGGGCAATACCGGAATCGAATGCTCGCGCGCGACCGCTAAAGCCGTTTCGATGTCAGCCGCATCTTCAGGGATCACCACCCCAAGCGGAAATTGCTGGTAAATCGATGCATCCGTAGCGTAGCGACCCCGATTTGGGGTATCGGTTAGCACCTGCCCACGAATGTGCTTTTGCAATTGGGAGCTGATTTCAGGGGGCAGGGCGGTTTTTGTTGGCATGGCTCAAGGTATGGGAAAATAGCAAATACATTCAGAATCGAGTGAAATTCTACAAAAGACCGACTATTTCAGCTTGATCCCCTGTTTTTTTACAGAAGTTTGATTTTACGTGGCAATTGGCTTTTAGAGAATTGACCCGCGTCGGATTGAGCAAGGGATTTTGAGCCTCAACAGCGACCGTTGCGGTATTCCACCGAATTCAGACTAAAACACCATTAGGAGAACACTATGTTGGCAAACAAACCATACCTGACCCAAGCAAACGTGCAAGCCATTCTGGATGCGGCTAATGCCCATGCTGCTGCAAACAACTTGGCAGTGACGATTGCGGTTTGCGATGATGGTGGCCATATGCTCGGCATGATTCGCCGCGATGGCTGCGCACCAGTCTCTGTTTATATTGCGCAAGAGAAAGCCCGTACAGCAGCAATGGGTAAGCGCGAGACTCGCGTATATGAAGAGATTATTAACAACGGCCGCACCTCCTTTTTATCTGCACCCCACATTCAAGGGATGCTGGAGGGCGGCGTCAATATCGATGTAAATGGATTTACCATCGGCGCAGTCGGCGTTTCCGGCGTGAAGGCTTCCGAAGATGCTAGCACTGCTAAGGCTGGGATCGCGGCCATTATTTAAGTTACCTTGACCAATACCACTGTAGATACAAACACCCTCACAGAGTCTTCCGACTCTCCAGTTAGCATTACTTTCGCCGATTTTGGCCTTGACCCACGCGTTCAAAAGGCAATCGGCGAACAAGGCTACACCATTCCAACCCCAATTCAAGCGCAAGCCATTCCGCATGTCCTGGCTGGCAAGGACTTGATGGGCGCGGCGCAAACGGGCACCGGTAAGACTGCTGCATTTATCCTACCCATTATTCAAAAACTGCTGCCGGGTTCGAGCAGCAGTGCATCACCAGCACGCCACCCGATTCGCGCACTGGTTTTAACGCCCACTCGCGAACTCGCCGTGCAGGTCTCCGAAAACGCAGCCAACTATTCACGGCATACGGATCTGCGCTCGACCGTCGTTTTTGGTGGTGTGGATATGCAGCCCCAAGTGGCGCAGCTGCGCAGCGGTATTGAGATACTGATTGCGACACCCGGACGTTTGCTGGATCACCTCGGCTCTAAAACAGCGAACCTGTCGCAAGTCGAGATCTTGGTCTTGGATGAAGCCGATCGCATGCTTGATATGGGCTTTTTGCCTGATCTCCAGCGCATCATTAATTTGATCCCAGCGCAGCGCCAAACCTTGCTGTTCTCAGCGACCTTCTCTCCTGAGATTAAAAAGTTAGCCCAAAGTTATTTGCGTAATCCCGTTACGGTTGAGGTGGCGCGCCAAAATGCAGCTGCTGATACCGTTAGTCAAGTCGTGCACATGGTCTCTGCAGCAGATAAACAGCGCGCCATCACCACGATTTTGGAGGCGCGCACGCGCCAGGGTTTATCGCGTCAGTGCATCATCTTTACCAATAGCCGTTTAGGCTGCGCCAAGTTATCCCGAGCCTTAGAGCGCGATGGCATTAAAGCAGGAGCAATCCACGGCGATAAGAGTCAGG
>CAZUMD010000155.1:0-3479 GCA_964621735.1 uncultured Polynucleobacter sp. | reverse complement strand
GTCTGATTTGCCAGAGCCTCCGCCAAACGGGTGCTCAGATAGTCTTGGTATTGCTGAACATATTCAGGGATGCGGGGCTCTAGGGTCGTAATAATGGCCTGCATTTGCTGGGCAATGGCCTGCAACACCCCCACTAAAGCGGCACCTTCTACAGCGCGGCTGGCCATCAGGGCATCCAGGGCCGCCTTGGCAGCCTCCGCGGTGGCGCCGATCCAGCCCTCCTCTTCACCCCTAGGCTCGTTTACCACCCCTGGCCAGCGCAAGACGTCGGCCATACGTAGCTCACCCGCTTGCGGAAATGTGTTCAGCACTTCGCTTTGGAGCGCCTTTAGGGCAGCCAAGCGTTCCGGATTGAGGGTGCTCGTTGCCCGGGATGGGCTAGCTCCTGGGTTACTGGCATTAATACGCCATGCCGCCCGAAACTCCACTTTGCCGCGGGCCATGGCCTGAGTGGCCATCTCCCGCAGCAGGGGTTCGGCCCCTCGGCACTCGTCCGGCAAGCGAAAACCCAAATCCAAGAAGCGGCTATTGACCGCCCGGCATTCGACCTGCAAATCCGCAACCACTCCAGCCCCCAGGGAAACGGGGCGGGAAGCACTGCCATAACCCGTCATGCTCGATATCATGTGAACATTGTAAATTGCCTTTCCCCTTGATTAGGATCAAATTCACCATGAGCACATCCGCCTCCCCAATACAGCGCCCTAGCCAGCGCAATCCAAAGCAACTCCGCCCCGTCACGATTGAGCGCAGCTTCACCAAGCATGCCGAGGGATCGGTGCTGATTGCCTTTGGCGATACCAAAGTGCTGTGCACGGCCAGCATCCTAGAGCGGGTTCCACCCCACAAAAAAGGCTCTGGTGAAGGCTGGGTTACTGCCGAGTACGGCATGTTGCCGCGCTCCACCCACACCCGTAGTGATCGGGAAGCAGCCCGGGGTAAGCAAAGTGGGCGCACCCAAGAAATCCAGCGTCTGATTGGCCGAGCCATGCGCAGCGTATTTAATCTCAGTCTCTTGGGTGAGCGCACCATTCACTTGGATTGCGATGTATTGCAAGCCGATGGCGGCACGCGTACCGCAGCCATCACTGGCGCCTATGTTGCGGCCCGCGACGCCGTCAATACCTTGCTTGAAAAAGGCGTGATTGCAAAAGATCCGATCACGGATAGCGTAGCTGCGATTTCGGTGGGCATTTATCAAGGCACTCCGGTACTGGATTTGGATTACGCCGAAGACTCCACATGCGATACCGATATGAATGTCGTGATGACCGGTAGCGGCGGCATGATTGAATTGCAAGGCACTGCCGAGGGCCCTGCTTTCTCTCGTGCTGAATTGGCCGAGCTGCTTGATCTGGCCGAGCATGGCATTCATGAGCTGAGCAAGTTGCAGGCCAATGCCAGCAAGGTGTGAATCTAAAAAAGCGTTGGCGATAAACCACCCATGACTGATGTGAAGCAACTGGTATTAGCCTCTAATAGCGCTGGCAAGGTACGGGAATTCACCGCCCTATTTGCGCCCCTCGGTATCGCCATCATTCCGCAAGGCGATTTAGGAATCGACGCTGCCGAAGAGCCGTATTGCACCTTTGTCGAAAATGCCCTGACTAAAGCGCGGCATGCCAGCAAGGAAAGTAATTTACCGGCGCTGGCCGATGACTCCGGCATCTGCATCGCCGCGCTTAGTGGCAGACCGGGAGTGCGCTCAGCGCGCTATGCGGGAGAAGAGGCAAGTGATGCCAACAACAATGCAAAAGTCATTGCTGAGCTGCGCGGCATTGCGGATCGCCGCGCCCATTACGTCTGCGCTTTGGTGTTTATTCGGCATGCTTTAGATCCAGAACCCGTGATTGTGCAAACCCAGTGGCATGGAGAACTAATTGATGCACCTCAAGGTAGTGCAGGTTTTGGCTATGACCCGCATTTTTATCTTCCAGCGCTGGGTAAAACGGCTGCGGAGTTGGATCCTGCTGAGAAAAATAAGATCAGCCACCGCGGCCAAGCCTTGCGTCAATTGCTGGCTATTCTCAGTCCATGAAATCCCCTGATCGGGTGCAGTTAAGCGCCCTGCCACCGCTCTCGCTCTACATTCATTTTCCGTGGTGTGAAAAGAAATGCCCTTACTGCGACTTTAATTCCCATCAAGTTAAATCGACTGGCTTTGATGAGGCGCGTTATATAAACGCTTTACTGGCAGACCTGCAAACCGAGTTGCCGCGCGTGTGGGGCCGTAAAGTCCATACTATTTTTATTGGTGGAGGAACGCCCAGCTTGCTCTCGGTTAAAGGGATGAATCACCTGCTATCTTCGGTGCGAGGCCTGCTGCCACTCGAGGCCGATGCCGAAATCACTATGGAAGCCAACCCCGGATCGGTCGAGGCCGATAAATTAGCCGGCTTTGCCGACTGCGGCATTAATCGCGTCTCGCTCGGCATTCAGAGCTTTAATGATCAGCACCTCAAGGCTCTGGGCCGCATTCACAGTGGTGATGAAGCAAAACGGGCCATCGAGATTGCAGCACGCTACATTCAGTCAATCAACCTCGACTTAATGTATGCCCTGCCAGAACAGAGTGTGGCTGATGCAGCCGCAGACCTGAAGACGGCATTGTCATTTGGCACGCCCCACCTGTCGATGTACCACCTCACGCTTGAGCCCAATACCCTCTTTGCTGCGCAACCGCCTACACTCCCCAGTGACGATATCAGCGATGCGATGTTTGATCAAAATTTGGCCATGCTGGATGCTGCTGGGTATGAGCGCTATGAGGTCTCTGCGTATTGCAAACCCCATCAGGAGTGCAAACACAATCTGAACTACTGGCGCTTTGGTGACTACATCGGCATTGGTGCTGGCGCCCATGGCAAGATTTCTTTACCCGATCACATTACCCGCCAGGTGCGCGAGCGCCACCCTGAAACCTATATGCAGCAAATGGAAACACGCGGTGATGCCCTGATCGAATCCAAGACCGTAGCACCTAGCGATCTCCCTTTTGAGTTCATGCTCAATGCCCTGCGCTTAAGTGATGGTGTCAGTACGATCCGCTTTAGTGAGCGAACTGGATTGCCGCTACACGTGATCGCACCAGCACTGCAGGCAGCTAGCAAAAAAGGTTTGCTCGATGAAAACCCAGCAGTATTAAGACCCACGCCACTGGGCCTGCGTTACCTGAATGACCTACAAGCACTTTTTTTATAAGGCGAAAATACCCATGCGCATTCAATACACTGTTTTTAGTGGCCTCTTGGCAGGCCTGCTTGTGGGCTGCGGTACTTCGGCTTACGATCTGCGCGCATATACCCAGTCGGATGGCTTAGTGGGTGTCCATACCATTCAAAAAGCCAAGGAAAGCGAAACACAGGCGGTGGCGGAAGCCGAGTGCAAGAAAAAGGGCAAGCGCCGCGCTGTCTTTGTCGAATCACGCACAACCGTCAATGACCGCTTTCCGATTACAAACTTGTATATGTGCAGAGATT
>CAZUMD010000154.1:0-3526 GCA_964621735.1 uncultured Polynucleobacter sp. | reverse complement strand
CCAAAAACTGGGCTTGCTCTATCCGCAGGGCACTTTGACAGAAGCGCAAATCCGCGAATCCATTCTCAAGGTGGCACGCTACGATGTATTTCAGCTAACCGAATCAATCTTGGCCGGCGATTTAGCCCGTTTAAATCGCATGCTCGATGGCCTTAAAGGGGAGGGTGAGCCTTTGCCCCTCATTCTGTGGAGCGTAACCGAGGAGCTTCGGATACTATCGAAGTTACAGGCCGCGAGTCAGCGTGGTGAGTCGGTGCAGCAGTTAATGCGTGCGAACCGCATCTGGGGAAATAAGGAAAAGCTATACCCTGGAGCCCTGCGCCGCGTGAATCCCATCAAATTGCGGCGCGCAATGCAGGTGGCAGCCGGTTTAGATCGGCAGGCCAAGGGTTTGTCGGCAGCAGACTTGCCTGCAGATCCGTGGGATGGCTTACGCTTAGTAGGCAGTTTGTTGCGATAAATAGACCAAATGAATACAGTGGCAGAGTAAATATGAGCACTTCAATTACCGAGATGATGCAGGCAGTGGGCAAAGAGGCGAGGCAGGCTTCGCGGGCGATGGCGCGCGCCACCACCGAGCAAAAGAATCAGGCCCTCACCCACATCGCACGTTTGGTTCGCGAACAAGCCTCACGTATCTTAGAGACCAATGCGGTGGATGTAGAGCGCGCTAAAAAAGGCGGGCACGATGCCGCATTTATCGATCGCCTCACCATGACAGCCAAAACAGTTGAGTCAATGGCCTTGGGTTTAGAGCAAATTGTCAGCTTGGAAGATCCGATTGGCAAAATCAGTCCGCTCAAACGCCAAGCCTCTGGAATTGAACTCGGGCAAATGCGCGTGCCACTGGGCGTTATCGGCATCATTTATGAATCCCGTCCCAACGTCACGATTGATGCTGCAGCGTTGTGCCTGAAGTCCGGCAATGCAGTCATTTTGCGTGGCGGTTCTGAAGCGATTGATTCCAATACGCTGTTGGCGGGGTTAATACAGCAGGGTTTAGCCGCAGCGAACTTACCCGCCAATGCAGTGCAAGTGGTCAGCACCACAGACCGTGCCGCTGTTGGTGAAATGATCACCATGACCGAGTACATCGATGTGATCGTGCCGCGCGGTGGTAAGAGCTTAATTGCGCGCCTGATGGCCGATGCCCGGGTACCCATGATTAAACACCTCGATGGCATTTGCCATACCTTTATCGACCGTGATGCCGATCTTGATTTGGCCGTTACGGTTTGCGACAACGCCAAAACGCAGCGCTATGCGCCGTGCAATGCGATGGAGACTTTGCTGGTGCATGAGGCGGTTGCTGGCGCCGTATTGCCGCACCTGTGCAACATCTATCAAGACAAGGGCGTTGAGCTGCGGGTGGATAACAAAACCCGTGCCACGCTTGAGTCAGCTGGCTTTAAAGGCTTGGTGGATGCAACAGAAGACGATTGGACAACCGAATACCTTGCACCGATTTTGTCGATTAAGACGGTTGCATCGCTGGATGAGGCGATGGATCACATTGAACGCTATGGCAGTAAGCATACGGATGCCATCATTACGACCAATACAGCAACAGCGGATCGTTTCTTGCGTGAGGTCGATAGTGCCAGCGTCATGGTTAATACCAGTACCCGCTTTGCGGATGGCTTTGAGTATGGCTTGGGCGCAGAGATTGGTATTTCCAATGACAAGTTGCATGCACGTGGCCCGGTTGGTCTCGATGGCTTGACCTCACTGAAGTACATTGTGATGGGCCATGGGGAAATTAGAACCTAATTAAATCGGTATAGTAGTTAGCATTGAACTAAGGCAATGCCGCTTTAGTAAACGAACAAAGGGGATAAAAATGGGTGACGCGTATCTTTGGACGAAAACATTTCACATTGTTTTAGTCGCTTCCTGGTTTGCCGGCCTCTTTTACTTGCCGCGCATTTTTGTCAATATGGCGCAAGAGACCAATCCCGAAGTCAATGCCCGCCTGTTGGGAATGGCCGATCGCCTCTTTCGGTTTATGACCATTTTGATGGTCCCCGCGGTAGTACTGGGTATCGTGCTTTGGCTTCACTTTGGCATTGGCCGCGGCGCAGGTTGGATGCACCCCAAATTACTTTTTGTGCTGATCATTTTGGGATACCACCACTCGTGCTACACCCTGCTCAAAAAATTCAGGGCAGGTACAAACAAGCGCAGCCACATTTGGTTCCGTTGGTTTAATGAAGTGCCGGTGGTCTTGCTTGTCATCATCACTGCCATCGTCGTGATTAAGCCCTAAGCAAATCGCTATTTATTCCCCATTATTTTTTTAGGTTTTCTTCATGCGATTTTTTGTGGTGTGTCCCGGCGGATTGGAAACAGTCTTAGCTACTGAACTGCGGCAGATTGCCGAGCGCCCTGAAATCAAAGCCCAAGGCGTCTGGGTGATTGATCCAACACCAACGAGCCCTACAGGCGGTGTTGGTCTGGCTGGCCCTTTATCCACCGCAATGGCGCTCAATTTGCATTCACGGATTGCCAGCCGAGTACTCTTGCAAATGGCGGAATCCACCTATCGCCAAGAAGACGATTTATATCGCTTAGCCCATGGCCTTGCCTGGGAGGAGTGGTTTACGCATAAACAAACCCTGCGGGTTGATGTGACTGCACATCGTTCACCGCTGAAGAGTTTGAACTTTGCAACTTTAAAAATTAAAGACGCGATAGTCGATCGCTTGCGTGAAGTTTCGGGTGATCGCCCTTCGATCGATACCGCCTTTCCGGATGTACGCGTACAGGCACATCTCACTGCTACCCACGTATCGATCTATTTAGATACCTCGGGCGAGGCTTTGTTTAAGCGTGGCTGGCGTGATGAAAAGGGCGATGCCCCTTTAAAAGAAAACCTCGCCGCCGGCATCCTGGCCTTAACCGGTTGGCAGCCGAAGCAGCCTTTGTTTGATCCGATGTGCGGCAGTGGCACCTTCTTAATCGAGGCAGCACAGATCGCTATGGGTATTCCATCGGGAGCGATTCGGGCGGGCTTATATGATGAGGTAGGCAAAGAATCAATGCCCACACGCTTGGCCTATCGGCCGTTGGTTACCTCAGTGCACGGCTTTGGTTTTTTACGTTTAAAGCCATATACCGTTGGTGCTGAGCAAAAAAAATGGCAAGCCCAGAAAGATGCTGTCCTCGCAGAAATACTGGAACGCCGTAAGGCCTTCCCCGATGCCCAGTCATTGCGCATTAGCGGTAGCGACATTAATGAAAAACTGGTCTCGATGACCAAATCCAACTGGCAGCGCGCGCAGCTACCGGGTTTGCCAGTGGTACGCCAAGTCGACGCCTTAGCGGCCAAGCCTCCTGCCATTTCCAGTAACACAGGAGATCCGGATGCACCTGCCTTACCAGGTCTGGCCTTACTGAATCCCCCCTACGGACAACGCTTGGGCATTAAAGGCGGCCGGGGTGATGATCGCGATCAGGCTCAGGACCGCTATCACGATGAGGGTTATGGCGCGGATGATGCTGATCCGTACAGCCACAATATTGAGAC
>CAZUMD010000153.1:2424-3550 GCA_964621735.1 uncultured Polynucleobacter sp. | reverse complement strand
CCAATCGCCAGCACGATCACGATGACCTAGACGGCCCCACCGACGATGAAATGAGTAGTTTGCAATTTACGAACGTCGATGAATTGCCGCTCAGTTTGCGCGATGAGGTGTGGTCTGATTTAGATGGCCTTGATGATGACGCGGACGATGAAGACACCGTCAAGCTCCACAAGGTGTTGGCCGATGTGGGTATGGGCTCGCGCCGCGAGATGGAAGATTTAATTGTGCAAGGCCGGGTATCGGTCAATGGCATGCCAGCGCACATTGGTCAGCGGGTTGGTCCTACCGACCAAGTGCGCATTAATGGCAAGGCAGTGCACCGCAAAATTCAGACCAAACCACCGCGCGTGATTTTGTACCACAAGCCTTCCGGTGAAATTGTTAGTCAAGCCGATCCCGAAGGCCGTCCTACCGTATTTGATCGATTGCCCAAGCCGCGCCAAGGGCGCTGGATTGCAGTCGGTCGACTCGACTTTAATACCGAAGGCTTGTTGTTGTTTACAACCTCCGGCGAACTGGCGAACCGACTGATGCATCCCCGTTACGGTGTAGAGCGTGAATACGCTGTACGCATTTTGGGTGAGCTGAGTGATGAGCAGCAGTCGCAGTTAAAGACGGGTATTCAGTTGGACGATGGGCAGGCTCGTTTTCTGCGCCTGGCCTCTGGCGGCGGCGATGGAGCAAACCGCTGGTATCACGTGGCCTTAACCGAAGGGCGTAACCGCGAGGTGCGCCGGATGTTCGAGGCCAGCGGCCATACGGTTTCGAGGCTGATTCGTACGCGTTATGGAATCTTTTTGCTGCCTCCGCGCTTACGGCGTGGCAAATGGGAAGAAATTCCAAATGAAGGTGTTGCCCAGCTGATGAAAGCAGCTGGCCTCAAAGTGCCCCAAGCTACTGAGAAAGGGCGATCCAATCAATCGGGTCGCAGTGATTCCAATCCAGCCAGAGGGGACGATTTCCAGCCAGATCCAATGCAGACCTCGGTTTCCTATTGGGGCTCGCGTGAAGCATTAACCATGGCCAATCAACACCATGGACTGACGCATCAAGGTAAAAACGCGAAGCCTGGAGCTGGCGGTCAAGGGCAAGCAGGTCGAGGTCGTGGCCAGGGCCAGGGTCAAGG
>CAZUMD010000153.1:0-2324 GCA_964621735.1 uncultured Polynucleobacter sp. | reverse complement strand
GGTCAAGGGGCCGGCGCCGGTGGAAGAGGCAAAAAAGTCCATCATGGGCACGCTTTTAACCCACAATCCCCTCAAGGACCAGGGGCTGGTGGACCAAAGCGGGGCGCCCCTAAGGGACGCAAACCCTTCAATAAAGGACCCAGAAAACCCCGAAATCCGAGCGAAAGCTTCTGATTTCACTCAAGATTTGGCGTAATCAGCTATAATTCTCCCCGTAGTTACGCTGTTGTAATTTGCAGTACTGTTTTACCGGCTGATGTTGCGATCAACGTAAGCTGGCCTGTTCTGTAGTTCGGAATATGGGCTTTGAAGCCCATTTTTTTTTGCCATTTTTGCAGCAAGGGGCGTTGTGCGAGAGCAGCAGATTATTTCTGCCGAGTTGGGAAATCTAGGTTACGCGTTGGTTGATATTGAGCGCGAAGCCGGAGGCTTGCTACGTGTAACGATTGAGAACCAAGACTACGAGCGTTTAATTACGGTCGAGGATTGCGAAAAAGTAAGTCACCAGTTGAGTTACTCCTTGCCGGTAGAAAACATTCCGTATGAACGACTGGAGATCTCGTCCCCAGGACTGGATCGCCCGGTGAAAAGTGCAGCTGATTTTGTGCGGTTTACGGGTTTTGAAGTTGATCTGAAATTGCGTATTGCAGTTTCTGGTCGTAAGAATTTTCGTGGGGTATTGGAGGGGCTCATCGCTGGTAGCGTTGATTCACCCGATGCCAAGTTTGGTTTGTTGTTTGAGGCGAGCGATGGTGCAGAGTCTCAGTTAGAGTTTTCCCTTGCCGAGGTCGATAAGACTCGGCTTGTCCCTGTCATTGATTTCAAAGGAAGAAAATCATGAGTCGTGAAGTTCTCATGTTGGCCGACGCCCTTGCGCGTGAAAAAAACGTTGATCGTGAAATTGTTTTCGAGGCGCTCGAGCTTGCGCTCGCATCGGCTACAAAAAAACGCTATGAAGAGGATGTCGATATTCGCGTCGGCATCGACCGTGAGTCCGGTGAGTACGAAAGCTTTCGCCGCTGGTTAGTCGTTCCCAACGAAGCGGGTTTACAAGAACCTGATAAAGAAATCCTGCTGTTTGAGGCTCAAGAGCAATTTCAGGACATGGAAGTCGGTGAGTTTATTGAAGAGCAGATCGAGTCCTTGGCATTTGGCCGCATTGGTGCACAAGCTGCCAAGCAAGTCATTCTGCAGCGCATTCGGGATGCCGAGCGCGAGCAAATTCTGAACGATTACCTTGAGCGTGGTGAGTTAGTCATGACCGGCACGGTCAAGCGCGCTGATAAAAATGGCCTCATCATTGAGTCCGGTCGCGTTGAAGCCCTATTGCGCCGTGATCAGATGATTCCAAAAGAGAATTTACGTTCCGGCGATCGCGTACGCGCCTACATTTTGAAAGTGGATCGCGAAGTACGCGGCCCCCAAATCGAACTGTCACGTACCTGCCCTGAATTCCTGATCAAGCTATTTGAGAATGAAGTACCTGAGATCGAGCAAGGCTTGCTCGAGCTCAAAGGCGCTGCTCGTGACCCTGGCGTACGCGCCAAGATTGCGGTTGTCACCTATGACAAGCGCATCGATCCAATCGGTACTTGCGTTGGCGTTCGTGGAACCCGCGTTACAGCGGTTCGCAATGAAGTCGCTGGCGAAGCAGTGGATATTGTTTTGTGGTCTGAAGATCCAGCGCAATTTGTGATTGGCGCCCTTGCTCCGGCACAAGTGTCATCGATCGTGGTGGATGAAGAGCGCCACGCAATGGATGTGGTGGTAGACGAAGAGAATTTGGCCATCGCGATTGGTCGTAGCGGTCAAAACGTACGCTTAGCCAGTGAGCTAACTGGCTGGCAGATCAACATCATGACGCCAGAAGAGTCGGCCGATAAGACCGAGAAAGAAGTGGCCATCGTGCGCCAAATCTTCATGGATAAGCTCGACGTTGATCAAGAAGTAGCTGATATTTTGATTGAAGAAGGCTTTAACACCCTCGAGGAAGTCGCTTATGTTCCGTTAAGCGAAATGCTCGAGATCGATGCCTTTGATGAAGATACCGTAAACGAGCTGCGGACCCGTGCCCGTGATTCCCTGCTAACGATGGAGTTAGCAAAAGAAGAGCGCGTTGGCGAAGTGTCTCAAGATTTACGTTCCCTTGAGGGAATGACGACGGAGTTGATTGCAAAGCTGGCTGACAATCAAGTTCACACCCGTGACGACCTTGCTGAACTAGCTGTTGATGAGCTAGTTGAGGCGACACAAATTGACGAAGAAACAGCGAAAACGCTCATCATGAAAGCGCGCGAACATTGGTTTACTTCATGAGAGGAAGT
>CAZUMD010000152.1:2514-3631 GCA_964621735.1 uncultured Polynucleobacter sp. | reverse complement strand
TTAGCGGAGCAAGGGCATCGCGGCCGGATTACGATAGTGGGACCAAGGCCATTATTTCCACCCACACAGGCGCAATGGTCCAGGCAAAAGCAGCCGAACTGGCCGGAGAAATTAAGCCCCGCTAAGCTAGTGCGCTTTATGCGCCAATACCTACCGTCCGCGCCCACAACCAGTACAGAGTGGCAGTGCGCCTGGGAAGAGTTACGACCGAATCTCAATGCGATTTGGCAGCAGTTAACACCGCATCAACGGCAAAGCCTATTTAAGCGCCTAGGATGGGCTTGGTCTTTGTATCGGTTTCGCGCCTCTCCCCAAACCATCAAAGCCTATGAACAGCTGAGGGCAAATCATCAAATCCAGTTTGCTGTGGGGCGGGCCAAGCAAGTAGAGCGCTCTAAAGGCACGATAACAGTACAACTGAATAACGGCCAACGCATTCAGGCTGATCGGATTGTGAACTGTACTGGTGTTGGACCAGACTTATTTCTGAATAGAATGATCGCGGATGCGATGGCAATTCCAGACCCTCTCGGTCATGCCATTGGCGTCAATACAAACCTCAATGTCATTAAGCCAAACCGGCAAGCCTGGAACAATCTATGGATGCTGGGCCCAGCTACGATGGGCAGTTTGGGCGATGTTGTTGCTGCCAGCGCTATTTCAAAGCAAGCAGAGGAATTAGCTTTCCAAATTCAAGCTAGGACAAACTTCTGAAGAAGCCATTGCACCATTAAACAGGGCAAGTAACCCGCCACATCACCCTACTTTTAGCAAAATGACGCCCAGTATGATCAAGGCAGCACCGAGCCAGCGAATCGGAATATTGGGGTCGCCAAAAACCAACACACCAATAGCAAAGGTACCAACAGCCCCAATCGAAGTCCATACGGCATAAGCCGTACCAATGGGGATGCCTTTTAATGAATACCAAAGTAAGAATCCACTGAGTGCCATGCTGGTTCCAGCCAAAGCCAGCCCCCAGACTTTCATACCTGAGTTGCCGGACAGCTTTAGGCCAAGGGGCCAGCCGATTTCGCAAACGCCTGCCAGTAATAGAGATAACCAGTACATATTGGGCCAAAAAGCAATGGAAAAACACACTGTATCAAAATTGAGC
>CAZUMD010000152.1:0-2414 GCA_964621735.1 uncultured Polynucleobacter sp. | reverse complement strand
TAAAGTTATTTACTCAATTAATCGAGCTGATTAGACTGAAGTACTTTTTGGGCAGCATTGATCCTACTAGTAACAAATACAACACATGAGCAAAGCCAATCTGAAGCAGTTTAATTTTTTAGACCGGGCCTCGGCTATGTTGCAGGGCAAGGCCCTTCGAGATACTAGCCCTTTACAAGACCATTGCATTATTCCGCCTCGGCCCAAGCGATTTAGTTCCATTGCAGTTTTAGAGCGGTCCAATGCGGATCGGCTAGAGGACCTCATTCCGATACGCTATAGCCGCATGCTAGCCAGCCCATTTAGTTTTTTGAGGGGCTCTGCTGCACTAATGGCTGATGATTTGTCTAGGACGCCTAGTAGCGGGATTTATGTGCAGGCCTGTGGTGATTGCCATTTACTCAATTTCGGGGCGTATGCAACGCCCGAGCGCAAGCTCGTTTTTGATATCAATGACTTTGATGAAACGCTACCCGCGCCGTGGGAGTGGGACATTAAGCGTTTAGCTACTAGCTTTGTAGTGGCCGCAGAAGACAGTCAACTGAGTATGGCTAGCGCGCAGCGCATCGCAAAAACCTGCGTTCAGTCTTATCGTGAAAATATGCGTGCGTATTCGAAGCAAAGCCCACTGGAGGTTTGGTACGGACACTTAGACTTGGCAAAGTTTGCAAAAGAAGCGCCCAATAAAACAGCCAAATTGTATCGGGAAAGCCTTATTAAAAAAGCGGAGAAGCAAGTTGCTGAATACCTCTTTCCAAAAATTACCACTGAGGTCAATGGCGATAAGCGCCTAATCGATAATCCGCCGCTGATTTACCACCTGGACAATCAATGGATGGATAAGATGGCTAGGCCTGCGGTGGAGAGTTACCGCGCCTCCCTCTCCAATGACCGCAAAGTATTGCTTGATCGATATCAATTGAAAGACATTGTGGTTAAGGTAGTCGGAATTGGTAGTGTGGGCACGCGTTGTTTTGTTGCGCTGTTTATGACGCCAGATGGCGACCCTCTTTTGCTGCAGATCAAGGAGGCGCGCAATTCCGTGCTGGAGCCCTATGCTGGAAAAAGCGAATATGAAAAGCATGGTGAGCGGGTTGTCGTTGGTCAGCGGCTAACGCAGTCATCAAGCGACGTCTTTCTGGGCTGGATGCGCGGACCCAAAGGGAGGGATTTCTATGTGCGGCAACTGAGGGATATGAAGGTATCCTTTTCAGTCCAAGACATTACGCCAACACGCTTAAAGCGCTATGCCACCTACTGCGGTCAAGCACTAGCAAGATCCCATGCCAAGTCTGGCAATGCAGCACTTATCTCTGGCTATCTCGGAAAGTCCGATGTTTTTGATGAGGCAGTCAGTCTGTTTGCCATGGAATACGCCGAACAAAATAAACGGGATTATGAGGAGCTCGTGCGGGCGGCCAAAACAGGAAAGATTACTACCGCCTAAATCCACCCTAAGTTGTGTAGCCTTCTAGCGCAAAGGTTTCAGGATAGCCAAACAAAGCGGCACTGCCGCCTGTGTGTAAAAAAATCACCGTGTCCTCTTTTGTAAAGCGGCCATGACGAACCCAATCAATCAAGCCAGCGAGCCCTTTGCCTGTATAGACGGGGTCAAATAAAAGGCCTTCCATTTCAGCGAGCATTTTTACGGCCTCAACCATACCTTCGGTGGGTAAGCCATAGCCGGCCCCTACATAGTTGCAGTCTGCAAAAACATCTTCGCGTTGGACTGCCCCTTCATGTCCAAGCATTGCTGCGGTTTTACAAGCGAGGTCATAGACCATTTGCTCTTGTTTCTCTTTGGGCGCGCGCACACCAAAGCCGATGACTTTAAGTGGGCTATTGAGTATCTTGAGCCCAGCGATCAGTCCAGCATGCGTTCCTGCGCTGCCGGTTGCGAGCACGAGGTGAGTAGCGTTGAGTCCCATCTCATTCATCTGGTAGGTAATTTCCAGTGCTGCATTGACATAACCTAAGGCGCCCAGCGGATTAGAGCCGCCGCCAGGAATCACATAGGGTTTTTTACCCGCAGCTTTTAATGTTTCGGCAAAAGCCTCCATTTCAGATTGCATGTTTGCACCAGCGGGACGTGATGACACGGTAGCTCCGTGAAGCCGATCTAAAAGTACGTTGCCACTTAGTCGATAGGCCTCGTCTTTAAACCCCGTACGGTCTTCTAGCAAAATGTGGCAAGTGAGTTTTAGTTTGGCGCACAGAGCAGCAGTTTGGCGGGCATGGTTTGATTGCACCGCACCTTGCGTAATCACGGTATCGGCACCCTGATCTATGGCATCAGCAAGGAGGTATTCCAGTTTGCGGGTTTTATTGCCGCCAGTGGATAGTCCAGTGCAGTCATCGCGCTTGACCCATAAAGCAGGACCACCCAGCTCAGAGGACAGATTCAGCATAGGCTC
>CAZUMD010000151.1:0-3667 GCA_964621735.1 uncultured Polynucleobacter sp. | reverse complement strand
CCCAGGTAATCATTGCTGCAAAATGCCTTCAGTAGGCGACCCGCTACCGTGACTTCGACATCACAGGGGCTCTGTGTTTGCTTGAGGCGACGTCGCAATAGTGCGGCATCTAAGGTATCCAGCTGTTGCTGCGCAAGCGCAAGGGCAGTGAACGGGGTTGTGCTGGGCTTCATGGTTTTTGTGCGTGCAGAACGTCTTCCACTACTCGCTGAATGCGCCGACCCATTTCCATGGTTTCATCGGCGCTCAATATGTAGGGTGGCATGACGTAGACAGTAGAGCCAATGGGTCTTACCAAAACGCCTTCCTCAATGCCGCGTGTAAATACCTCACGGGCAAAGGTACTTGGCTTATTCAATGCATCATGGACAACATCAAAAGCCAAGATCATTCCTTGTTGCCTTAGATGCAAGGTGCGGTCATCTGTTTTTGTCCACGCAAACGCAGATGCCAGATCGTGCGCGCGCTGCAGATTGCGCTCCAAAACGTTTTCTGATGCAAACAGATCAAGGCAGGCCAATGCAGCAGCGCAGGCTAATGGATTCCCAGTGTAGGAGTGGGAATGCAAAAATCCGCGGGCCGTGTCATCCGAATAGAAGGTCTGATAAATGGCGTCAGTCGTTAGGCACAGAGATAGCGGCAAATAGCCGCCGCTGATTCCTTTTGAGAGGGTAATGAAGTCAGGCCAAATGCCCGCATGCTCACAGGCAAAGAACTTGCCCGTTCTACCGCATCCCACGGCAATTTCGTCGGCGATGAGGTGAATACCATACTGATCACACAGCGCACGGGCACGCTGAAGATAGATTGGGGAGTGCATCGCCATTTGTCCAGCGCATTGCACTAGCGGCTCGAGTATTAGCGCAGCGATGTGTTGATGCTCCCGTTGCAGAAGTGTTTCTAATTCATGCGCGGCGCGCAGTGCAACTTGGGTAGCCGATTCTCCATCCTGCGCTTGGCGACTGTCCGGTGACATTACCGTGAATACATCCGATAGCAGTGATCCGTACGCAGTGCGAAACAAAGGCACATCGGTTACAGCCAAAGCCCCTAGGGTTTCACCATGGTAACTATGTTGCAAACAGACGAATCGGGATTTCTCAGGCTTGCCGGTGAGTTGCCAATAGTGGTGACTCATCTTTAAAGCAATCTCCACCGCAGAGGCGCCGTCCGATGCGTAAAAAGCATGCCCTAAGCGATGCTGCGTTAAAGCGGAGAGGCGCTCTGATAACTCGATCACGGGCTGGTGTGTAAAACCCGCCAGCATCACGTGCTCTATTTTTTCGAGTTGAGCCTGAATGCGTTGATTAATAAACGGGTTGGAATGCCCAAATAAATTGGTCCACCAAGAGCTGATGCAGTCCAGAATGGGTTTATCTTGATCGTCATACAACCAAGCGCCTTTCCCCCGCGCAATCGTCACCAGGGGCATCTGCTCGTGGTGCTTCATTTGCGTGCAGGGGTGCCAGACCGACGCAAGGCTCCGCAAAATCCACTCGTCAGTTGATTTGGGCTGGCTTACCGATGTCGTCATGAGTGATATTTGACCATTAGTTTTCAGCTTGAAGTGGATTCATCTGTTATGTTTATGGCTTATTCCCACCTTTTTTGGAATTTCCTTATGTCCCACAGTCAAGTCCTCGAAAAACCCCTGATTCAAGCAAGATCGGCAACGGTTGCCAAAGCAAGTGTTTCTGAGGGTGACTGGACAGTAGCAGCGGTCGAAGCCTTGTTTGCTTTGCCGTTTAATGATTTGCTTTTTCGTGCCCAAGAGGTGCACCGGGCTTATTTCCCCGAGGGTGACGTGGAATTGGCAACCCTGCTATCCATTAAGACCGGGGGCTGTCCAGAGGATTGTGGCTATTGCCCCCAAGCGGCGCGGTACAACACCGATGTTAAAGCCAACAAACTGATGGATTTAGAGGAAGTGCTTGAGGCGGCGAGGGCAGCCAAAGCCGCCGGATCTAATCGATTCTGTATGGGCGCAGCCTGGCGTGAACCCAAAGACCGTGATATTGAAAAGGTGTCCGCCATGATTCGGGGTGTCAAAGCCCTGGGTCTTGAAACCTGCGCCACACTCGGTATGCTGGAGCCAGAACAGGCTAAGGCTCTGCAGGGCGCGGGATTGGATTTCTATAATCATAATCTGGATACCAGCGAAGATTTTTATCGCTCGGTGATTAAGACCCGTGACTATCAGGATCGCTTGGATACGATCTCCCATGTTCGTGCTGCTGGAATGTCGGTGTGCTGTGGTGGCATTGTGGGTATGGGTGAATCGCGCGAGCAGCGCGCTGCCTTTATTGCTCGCTTGGCGAATTTGAGTCCGTATCCTGAGTCGGTACCCATCAATCACTTGGTTCCGGTAGCCGGTACGCCACTGGCTGATCAGCCGCCGATGGATCCGCTGGAGTTTGTGCGGACCATTGCCGTGGCACGCATCACTATGCCCAAAGCCCGGGTACGTTTATCGGCCGGAAGGCAAGAGCTAGGCCGAGCCGTTCAAGCGATGTGCTTTCAGGCGGGCGCCAATTCGATTTTTTATGGCGATCAATTGCTGACAACGGGTAACCCAGAAGCCGAGGAAGATCGCGCACTGCTGGCTGAGCTGGGCCTCAAGACAAAGCAACACGTGAAGGCGGAAGTAACGGTATAGTTTTGTCTATGCCTATGTCATTGCTGGACCGATTCATTACGGAGTTTGATGTCGCTTTGCGATCCCTTGCTGGCGGCGCTCAGGCCCATCGCGCCATGCCGACAGCAGAAATTACAAGCACCCTTGATGCTGCTGAGCGGGCTCATGCGGCCGGGCTCATGCGGGTTAATCACGTAGGCGAAGTCTGCGCCCAAGCCCTATACCAATCGCAAAAAATCGTGGCACGTAGCCCAGAAACGCGTGCCATGCTCGACCATGCAGCGCAAGAGGAAATGGACCACATGGCCTGGTGTGAAGAGCGCCTCTCTGAGCTCGGCTCGCACACCAGTTATTTAAATCCAATTTGGTATGCCGGATCCTTTGGCATCGGCCTATTAGCTGGCTTAGCGGGCGATCGATGGAGTCTGGGTTTCGTTGCAGAAACTGAAAAGCAGGTGGAAAAACACCTCAATAGCCATCTTGAAACCTTGCCACAAACAGATCTCCGTTCACGCGCTATCGTGGATCAAATGCGCATGGATGAAATTGAGCACGGGCAATCGGCATGGGATGCGGGCGGCCAGCCTTTGCCGCAACCTATCAAAAATGCCATGGAGGCCATATCCAAAATTATGACCACGGCAGCATATAGGATCTAAATCGGGTTTGATTATCTAAACCCAATAAAACTGCGATATTATTTACTCCAAGTCTATTAATACTGTACATATAAACAGTATTAATTTAGATAATTAAGTAATATATCTAAGATGCCTTCTTAAGTATATTTTGCAAGCCCTTGTTTCGGGTGACTATTTTTCTAATGCTTAGGTGAATAGTCATCGCTAAGTGATTGTAAACACTAGAGAAAATCCAAAAAAAACCACTAAAAGACTTGACCCTCCGAATTCATTCCTCTAAAGTGGGAAGAAGTGTGAAAAAGTGGGGTAAATGGTGTTTCAAGGTGCGTCAGCTCTCAATTTAGATGCAAAAGGCCGCATGTCTGTGCCGGCAAAGCATCGTGACGCCTTG
>CAZUMD010000150.1:2016-3814 GCA_964621735.1 uncultured Polynucleobacter sp. | reverse complement strand
TGGGCCGCATCTCACCGCTCGACGGTATGGGCCCCACGGAAATTCATTTTGATCGGCTCTTGGCGCGGATTGAAACTCCCGATACTGGGCTTGCAGTGCGCGAAGTCGTATTGGCTACCAATTTCACGAGCGAAGGCGAGGCTACTGCCCATTACATTGGCGAGGTCCTGAAGTCCAAAGGCATCAAGGTCACCCGAATTGCTAGAGGTATCCCGGTGGGCGGGGAGCTCGAGTATGTTGATGCCGGCACTCTAGCCCGGGCCCTGATGGATCGACGCACCGTCGGCTAGTCGTTTTTAGTTAATTCACTTTAGTAAATTTACCTTAATGCGTTCATTCGTATTGGTGGCATGGGTGGCATGGGTGGTATTTCTTTAAATCGCCACATGCCTATGATAGGGTTGCGGTATTCCTGAATGATTGCACCCATGTATTTTCTAAACCGCCCCATTTACGCCAAGCTGATTCTGTGCTGCTGCATTAGCGCAGGGACCAGTGCTACCTGGGCGATTGCGCCGGTCGATAGTGAGCCCGTAGTGGACAGTAAGGTTCCGCTGATGGGCGAGACGGAGCGCTGGAGTATTCATGGGCAAGCGACCTACATGCTGCAGCAACGCAATAACTTTAATTCACCTTACTCTGGGCAAAATAGCTTATTGAATAAATCGGCCAGTCCTGCAGAGAGCCATTCTTTGAGCGCGACTGCGTTTATAGGAACGCGCCTTTGGCAAGGCGCCGAGGTTTACTGGAACGGCGAAATGTTTCAAGGAGCGCCGTTTGATGGACAGCTGACTGGAGTGGGCGGTATTTATAACGGCGAACTCCAAAAGGGGGCGTATTCCCAGCCCGTCTATTACACCGCCCGGGCTTTTCTGCGGCAAACCATTGGCTTGGGTGGTGGTCAAGAACACATCGCAGGTGAGGCCAACCAATTGGCGGGCAATATAGACAAGAATCGCTTGGTGCTGAGCTACGGAAAGATAGCGACGCTGGATTTCTTTGACGACAATGCCTACAGCCACGACCCACGTACTGACTTTCAGAATGCCTCGATCTTTTCCATGGGCGCCTATGGCTATGCAGCCGATACCAAGGGCTATACCTACGGCGCTGTAGCCGAGTGGTATCAAGCCAACTACATTTTGAAGGCAGCGCGTTTGGCCCTGCCAACGGTACCGAATACCGCGCAGCTCAATTACTCCTTATCCAAGGACTACACCAATCAGGTGGAGCTCACGCGCACGCATGCGATAAACGGACGCAATGGAGCAGTACGGGGATTATTCTTTCAGCAGCGCGCTTTTATGGGCACCTATCAAAATGCCCTCAATCTGGCGCAGCAAACGAACACGTATCCACCCAATATCACCAGTGTGCGGCAAGCAGCCACGAATTCATGGGGCTATGGTTTCAATTTCGATCAAGCGCTCAGTCAAGACATTGGTATTTTTGGTCGTTGGAGCTGGAACCCGGGCGCTGCAGAAACCCAAACCTTGGATATCAGCAAATCGCTTTCGGGTGGGGTGAGTGTGAAGGGCGCCTCCTGGTCTAGGCCGTATGACACCCTGGGGATTGGCTTTGCCGTGAACGGCATTTCATCAGCGCAAATTAGTTATTTGCAAGACGGTGGCATGACGACCTTTATTGGCGATGGCAAGCTTAGCTACAAGCCAGAACAAGTGTTAGAGACCTATTACAGCGTCAAAGCCTATAAAGAGCTGTTTATTTCCCTGAACTACCAGCGGATCGCCAATCCTGCCTATAACGCAGCGCGCGGCCCAGTCAATATTGTGGGCGT
>CAZUMD010000150.1:0-1916 GCA_964621735.1 uncultured Polynucleobacter sp. | reverse complement strand
AATCCACAGCTTGCCGCGCTACGCGAGTCTTACTTTTCTGCCAAAGCAACCGTCCCGCAAATTGCGGCGCCCGCTAATCCCCAAGTGGGCTTAGTGTGGTCAGGTATGCCAGCGAACTCACCCTTCGCATTGGGCGGTGCTAATACACCAAGTAGTCAGTACCCCAATGGGGTCAGCAATAACAACGCCATCTCCTTTGCCCAGCCATTTCAGTTTCCGGGTAAGAAAAGTCTGGCTGCCGATATTGCCGATACCAATGCCGAAGCACTCTTAGCCCAAAGCGAATCGACCTACTTGCAATTGGGGGCGCAGTTATCCAGTTTGTATTACAGCGCCTTGGCATCACAAAAGCAGCTAACAGTTTTAAAAGAGTCCGTTACCCGTTTGGAAATGATCAAAAACGTAGCCAAAGCCCGTTACGCCAATAATGCAGCAGCCTATGTGGAGTTTTTAAATGCCCAAGTGGCACAAAGCGCAGCCGAAGCCGATCAGTTTGCGCTCGATCGCCAATTGCAAGTCGCGCTGCGGGGAATTAATGCTTTAATTGGTCGCCATTCGCGCGAGCAACTGGTGCTGCGGGGTGATGCCCGCCTCACGATGAATACCGTACCCAGTTTGCTCGAGCTCGAAGATTATGCGGAAAGCAGCCACCCTTTACTTAAGAGTTCTGCCTTGCAATTGGAGGCCGCTAAAAAAGGGGTCAGTCTGGCTAAGAAAGCCTACTTACCGGATTTTCAGGTGATTGGTTCTTCTTACACGCCGCGCGGACCGTTCGCTGCAAATAACGGCACGCTGTTTTATCAGTTTGAACTCGATATTGTGATTCCGCTGTATTTCTTTACCAAAGAAAAGTATGGGGTAGAACAAGCCAGGCGCAATCAAGCCTCGCTCGAAGCCAGCAACATCGCTAGTCGCCAGCAAGTGGTATTGGCCGTCAATACGGCATACGCCAATTACGAGCAGGCCAGAAATCAGGTGCAGTTTTTACGCGATCGCCAAGTACCGCAGGCCGATGCGGCGTATAAGGTAGGACTAAATCAATATGCCAATAATGGCCAAGGATTTAATGATGTGCTGACGGCCCAAGCGCAATTGCGTTTATTGGAAATTCAGTTGGCGCTAGCGCAAAGCGCGCTACTCCAAAGTCAAGCGACTGTATTAGCAGCCGCTGGTAAAGAACCGTTTTAAGGATATCGCTTGAAAGATCAATTTCGCACCGGAACAAAAAAGGCGGCAGAGCAGATGAGCCGGCTCCAGCAGAAGCTCGGCGGGCAGTTTGCGCATCTGCGTGAAAACCTCGCCGCCCTCTACTGGAATCGCACGCCTGAGCAGCGCCAGCGCATTCGCATGGCTGCATTTGCTTTTGCGATTTTGTCGCTCGGCATTGTCCTCGGTCGAATGACCGATATCAATCGGAATGTGCAAATCGATAAGTCTGACAAAACGCTCAAGGTGGAAAAGAATGGCACCTTGGAACTCAAGTTGCCGGACGTTACCTTAAATCCCGCAATTTATGTTTTTCAAGAAGCAAAAACGACTGAAGTGCCGATTGAAATTAAAGTGCCAGGGCGCTTAGCGTTCAACGCCGAAAAATCCAAAGTGATCTCAGCGCGGGTAGCAGGGCGGGTAGAGCGGATCTTCGCTTTTGATGGCGCCGCGGTTAATCAAGGCTCACCCATTTTAGAAATGTACAGTCCGGACTTTAATTCAGCGCAGCAAGAGTATTTGCTGGCGAGTAGAACCGTTGGCATTCTGGGCAAAAATCAGGCCATGGGCGATCTGATGCAGGATGCCAAAATGACCCAAGATGCCGCGTCTAATCGCCTGCGTACTATTGGCGTATCGGATCAAGAGATAGCGCAACTCGGGGCCAGCCAAAAAGTGCAGGCGAACTTACTGCTGCGCTCACCCATTCA
>CAZUMD010000149.1:0-3822 GCA_964621735.1 uncultured Polynucleobacter sp. | reverse complement strand
TAGGTTGTCTTGCGTGCCACCAGTCTTGAGTACCTGAAGCTCAACCCCTTGTTTTTTTAAAGAGGATTGCATCCGTTCGCCGAAGCGGTAATACAAGCCATCCTGAAATCCCGTAGCAATCGCAATCGACTTGGGCGGGGCTGGAATGAGCGTCCACAGTACGCCAAATACAAATACGATTAGTAGCACCAATAATGCCAATAAGGCATATGGGTTATAGCGAAGTGCTTGAAAGCGGTTCATGATCATGGGTGTTTTTTTGGATTATGCCTTGCCCCAGAGGCTACTGGATATTTTCACGCTAAGATAAGCATTTCCGTATGTATATTATTTGAAAGTCCTCCATGAACGCATCCCCCCTTCGCGTAGCCCTAGTAACCGGTGCCGGCAGCGGCATTGGCCGAGCTGCTGCAAAAGCCCTGCTCGGCGGCGGCTACTGCGTCGTCCTCACTGGGCGTAGGCTTGATTCTCTGCAAAGCGCCATCCAGATAATCGGCGGCAACGATAGCAATTGCCTTGCTGTAACTTGCGACGTGGGCAAACCGGAGGATGTAAAAAATCTCTTTAGCGCTTTGAAAGCTAAATGGGGACGCATTGACCTTCTCTTCAATAATGCTGGCACTGGTGCCCCGGCCATTCCGATGGAAGATCTTAGCTACGAACAGTGGATGAATGCTGTGAATAGTAATTTATGCGGTGCCTTTTTATGCTCGCAAGAAGCGATCCGCATGATGAAGGCGCAGACCCCCCAAGGTGGCCGCATCATTAACAATGGTTCAATTTCTGCACATGCACCGCGCCCGATGACAGCGCCTTACACCGCAACAAAGCATGCCATTACCGGCTTAACCAAATCAATCTCATTGGACGGTCGTCCGTTTAATATTGCCTGCGGCCAAATCGATATTGGCAATGCCGCTACTGAGATGACTGAAAGAATGGCTGCTGGAATTATGCAAGCCGATGGCTCAATTAAGGTCGAGCCGCGCATGGATGTTGATCATGTTGGCCAAGCCGTACTGCACATGGCCCAACTGCCACTCGAAAGCAATATTCAATTCATGACCATTATGGCAACCAATATGCCCTATGTGGGTCGCGGCTAATACGCGCGCGGCTTTGACATAGCCTGCGACAGCAGAATCACCGGAATGAGGCCTGCCAACACAATCGTAAGGGATGGTAAGGCCAGCTCCGATAAACGCTCATCCGTTGCCAACTGGTAGGTAGCCACCGCCAAGGTATCAAAATTAAACGGCCGCAATAGCAAGGTTGCTGGTAATTCTTTCATGACGTCGACAAAAACAAAGAGGCCGGCGGTCAGTAAACTGCGCTTGAGCAAAGGTAAATGAATTTGCGTCATGGTTTGCCACTGCGATGCCCCCAATAAAGCCGCCGTACCATCCATCGCCGGGGTAATACGCGATAAACCCGTCTCAACACTTTGTAGGCTAGACGATAAAAAGCGAATCAGATAGGCATAAACTAAGACCCACACCGTTGCCGACATAATCCATGCTGAGTCAATCAGGCCCAGCAAAGAGAGGATGCCGACAGCCAATACTGCACCGGGCAAGGCGTAGCCCAGGCCTAACAGCCGATTGACCCACTGCATCGCGGCACTCTTTGATGCTCTTGCAAAATACGCTAAGAATAAGGCGCAAACAACCGAAATAAGCGCAGTCACACTCGCTAGCCAGATGGAGTTACTAAGCCAGGCGGTATAACGCGCATCGATCGTAATGCCCTGCTCCCATTGCAACTGCAGTAAGCCCAATACCGGCAATACAAAAGAACATAAAACGGTAAGGCCGCACACTGCAAAAGCAAACAATGCTTTTTTACCACTCAGTTTTTTGGCAATGGTTGCACGCGGCACACTGCCCGATATGGCATAACGAAGCCGCGCCCGATTGTGCTGTTCAATGTAAAAAATAAGAAAGACGAAGGCCAATAAGCCCAGTGAGAGCTGCACCGCAGCCAATCGATCACCAAAGGAGAGCCACGCACGAAAAATTCCCGTAGCAAAAGTTTGTACGCCGAAATACGATACGGCGCCGTAATCGGCCAAGACTTCCATTAAGGCCAGTGCCATGCCTGCAAAAATAGCAGGGCGTGCCATGGGTAGAACCAGTTTGTAAAAAGCCTGAAAGCCACTATAGCCCAGGGTTTCGGCAACTTCTGCAAGGCGTCCACTGCGGTCTAAAAATGCCGTGCGTGCGATTAAATAGACATAGGGGAAAAGGCAAAACGAAAAAGTCCAAATGGCACCGCCTAAGGATCTAGGGTCTGGGAAAAACCACAAACGCTCCAGTCCTAAGACTTGCCGTAGTCCGGTTTGCACTGGACCAGAAAAATCCAGCATATCGACAAACAAATAGGCCATGACATAGGTGGGTACAGCGAGGGGCAAAATTAATGCCCACTCAAAAATACGCTTGCCAGGGAATTGGTAATTGGCCACTAACCACGCATTACCCACACCCAAAACAAAGACGCCAAGCGCAACGCCAGCCAGCAAAATAACCGTGGATATCAAATAGTCGCCGAGTACAAATTCCCATAAGTGCGCCAAGGTTCCTTGGCCCTCCATGCCAGCAGCGCCTGGAATGCTCTCTGGAAATAGAAAAGGAACGCCCAAGCCAAGCAATGGCAAGGAGAGCAATAGTGCGATCAGAACAACAATTCGGCTCATTTCGGGGGCGATCGTAAGGGCTAACAACAGTGAATCCGGCGAATGTAACCGGTTAATGAGAAAATTATAGGGATGAATTCAACTCCACCCCTACTTTCGCTTGAAGAAATTGAAATTGCCTATCCCAAACCGGATGGCAAGGGCTGGATGCGCATCGTGCATGACCTTAATCTTCAGCTTGAACTGGGCGGCATTGCCTGCCTACTGGGGCCATCGGGCTGCGGCAAGTCGACCGTTTTAAGGGCTATTTGCGGTTTTGAGCCCTTACAACACGGGCAAATTAAGTTGCACGATAAGGTGGTTAGCTCCCCTACTATCAACCTAGCCCCCAGTCAGCGCCGGGTGGGAATGGTCTTTCAGGATTTCGCCTTGTTTCCCCATTTATCCGTGATTGAGAATGTGATGTTTGGTCTTGGCGCCCTTCCCGCAAATCAGCGTCACGCGGTTGCAATGGATTGGCTCAGGAAGGTCTCACTCGCCAATAAGAGCCAAGCCTACCCGCATGAGCTCAGCGGCGGCCAGCAGCAACGGGTTGCATTGGCCAGGGCCATGGCGCCCGAGCCAGATTTGATTCTGCTGGACGAACCCTTCTCCAGCCTTGATGTTGATTTGCGCGAGCGGCTTGCTTCTGAAATGCGTGAGATCTTAAAAAGCAATGGCGTGACCGCGCTTTTAGTCACACATGACCAATTTGAGGCATTCGCCATTGCCGATCACATCGGCGTCATGAATGACGGCAATATTGTGCAATGGGATACGCCCTATGACTTGTATCATCAACCCGTCAACCGCTATGTAGCTGACTTTATTGGCCGTGGGGTATTTGTAAAGGGTGCAATTCAAGACAATGCCATGGTTGAAATTGAACTCGGCAAACTCAAATTAGACAATGATCACCACGATCCGATTGGTAAAGTAGTGGATGTGCTGCTGCGTGCCGATGATATTCAACACGATGATGCCAGCCCGCTATTGGCAGAAGTAATTCGCAAAACCTTTCGGGGCGCTGATTTTTTATACACCTTAAAACTCGCATCAGGCCAAGAAGTATTTGCCTACGTCCCAAGCCACCACGATCACCACATTGGCGAGAAAATTGGCATTCGCTTGGGCGCAGATCACGTCGT
>CAZUMD010000148.1:0-3874 GCA_964621735.1 uncultured Polynucleobacter sp. | reverse complement strand
GCGCCTAAAGCAATGGTCTTTGGCGATCGGTGTTGCCATGATTGGCGTTGCGTTGATGTCCTATTTAGGCGTCATTGATACATCGAAATCAATTTATACCGGCAGTCGGGTGCTTTACCTTTCAACTTTTTTGGGAAGCGTCCTATTTGGTATTGGTATGGTGCTTGCTTCCGGCTGTGGCAGTAAAACCTTAGTGCGCATTGGGGGCGGTAACTTAAAGTCGGTGGTAGTGTTCCTGGTTTTGGGGCTGACCGCCTACATGACAATGCGCGGTTTTTTGGGCGTAATTCGGGTGGATACCATTGATACCGTATTTTTTACGCTGGGAAGTAATCAAGATTTACCCAGCGTGATTGCTGCGCAAACGGGTATTGCTAAGCCCTTGCTGCAACTAATCCTAGGCTTTGCAATCGGCGGTGCATTAGTGGCCTATGCCGTATTGGATAAATCGTTTTGGACCTTGGATAATTTGCTGGCCGGCATTGGTATTGGTCTTGGCATTTGCGCGGTCTGGTGGATCTCGGGTTCGCTGGGCTATGTAGCGGAAGACCCCAATACGCTAGAGGAAGTATTTTTAAAGACGAATACGGGTCGGATGGAAAGCCTGTCGTTTGTGGCCCCTTATGCGTTTACCTTGGATTGGCTCATGCTCTATAGCGATACCTCGCGGGTCTTAACGGTGGGCATCGTTGCCGTTGCTGGAATCATTTCGGGATCGGCCATCAGCGCCATTGTTACTAAAAAATTCCGCTGGGAATCCTTTCGAAACGCTGAAGACACTGGTAATCACTTGGTTGGTGGCGCCCTAATGGGTTTTGGTGGCATTACCGCAATGGGCTGTACTGTTGGGCAAGGTTTAACTGGAATTTCAACGCTGGCCATTGGCTCGTTTATTGCATTACCAGGATTTATCTTGGGTGCTTACCTTTGCCTGTTGTATCTGCAATGGCGTATGGCCCCCAATCCCTGCCAATAGGGCCAATGCGTTCAGAAATCTCAAGGCAGATACCTGTGAATTAACATTATATATTTACATATAATGTTATACTCAAGCATTATCCGAGTTTGACGCATCCTGCCTAAAACTTAACTCAATTGAATGGAGCAGTGCAATGCAAATTGATTGGACCGCATTTACACCTGGACCGGCTTTATTTGGGGGCGTTCTTTTGGGAATTGCCGCCGCACTCTACATTCATTTTCATGGTCGTATCTTAGGCATTAGCGGGATTGTGAGTGGATTGTTGCGCCTTCAACAAAATGACATGTTTTGGCGCATTTGTTTTGTACTGGGTTTGTTGACTGCCTCTTTTTGGGCAGCATTTCTGTTTGACTTTCATCCTGTACAGGTAATCCAGGCCGAGTGGGGCGCTTTGATTCTGGCCGGTTTGCTAGTGGGTTTTGGCGCTCACTATGGCTCTGGCTGCACTAGTGGCCACGGCATTTGTGGCTTATCGCGTTTGTCGCCACGCTCGTTAGTCGCTACCGCATCCTTTATGGGCGCTGGTTTCCTTACCGTATTTATTATTCGGCATGTACTATCATGATGCGCAAATCGATTGGACTCGTAAGTCAGTACCTGATTGGCGTTTTATTTGGCCTGGGACTGCTCGTCTCTGGCATGAGTAATCCAGAAAAGATTTTGGCTTTTCTTGATCTTGGCGGCGCCTGGGATCCCTCCTTAATCTTTGTTATGGGCGGCGCCGTATTGGTGGGCTTAGTAGCCTTTTATTTGGCTAAAAAGCGGACACAAAGCTTTTTTGGCGATGCCTTGCAAATACCGACCCGTCGGGATATCGATCAGCGACTGGTGATTGGCAGTGTGTTATTTGGCCTAGGCTGGGGTATTGCCGGCTTTTGCCCCGGTCCTGCCTTGGTTGCCTTAGGCTCTGGTCATACCAAAGCGCTGATCTTTGTCTTGGCAATGCTGGTAGGCATGGCTGCATGTGAATGGTTCTTTAGCGGCAATAAACGGACTCCTGCTCTAAAATAGGCTTTTATTGCTTTTTGTAAGAGGATGAGATGAGTATTGCCATTACTTGCCACAACACTGCCTTCGGTACAGCAGGCCAAATCGAGCCTGCCCAGTTAGTTGAAATTGCTGCCCAAGGCTATAAAAGCGTCATTAACAATCGCCCTGATGGCGAAGCTGGCCCGTCGCAGCCCAAGAATGCCGACATTGCCGCAAAAGCAGAGGCTTTGGGTTTGCACTATGCCTTTCTGCCCGTAGCCCCAGGATCAATGACACCAGCTGAAGTCCAAGAAATGAATCGCCTCTTAAAAACCATGCCCGGGCCCATTTTGGCGTTTTGCCGCTCAGGCGCACGCTCAACCAATTTGTATCACCTCGCACTGCAGCTTGGCTAAGCAATGCCAAGCCTATTAACGCAGTCTGAGCAAGAGATCCAACTTGGGCAATTGGCGCAATGGCAAATTGCCCGCGACCCGGATCGCTTAGTTTGCACTTTTGTGTTCGCTGACTTTAAATGCGCGTTTGCATTTATGACGGCAGCAGCCTTACATGCAGAACAAATGAATCACCATCCCGATTGGTCGAATTGTTGGAATAAGGTGACGGTTCATTTGTCGACGCATGACAAGGGCGGCCTTACCCAATTGGATTTTGATTTAGCAAAAGCTATGTCGGAGCTTTACACCAGCTTGTTTATGCAATCAAAGTAAAACAGTCATTGGAATGAATAGGCTAGACCATGCGCATTGATATGCCTGAAAATAAGAAAAAGATTCATGAGACAACGATCTCCATTCGCTGGGGTGATATGGATCCGTATCGGCACATTAACAATACTGCCTATTTTCGGTACATGGAGCAGGCTCGGATTGAATGGATGACCTCGCTCGGCTTTAGTTCTGTTGCAGAAAAAGAAGCAATGATCATGGTCAACGGCTTTTGCAACTTTTACAAGCAAGCGGGTTTTCCGGGATCGCTGCACATCAATACATTTGTAGGCGAGATTGGCAATTCCACTGTAGATCTATTGAACACCATGGAATTCATTGGCGCCAATGAGGGCGAAGAAATGATTATGTGTGCGGCGGGCGGCGCGACCATGCTATGGGTTGATCTAGAGAAAAATAAGTCGATGCCGTGGCCCGATTCCATTCTGAAAGTATTACGTTAGGATGGCAGTACCTGGCGCTGGGAACGCAGTTAAGTTACTACCAGCACACCTTAGTACCCAGCTTGAAGCATTCGATTGCATCATTGATGTTCGCTCGCCGGCTGAGTTTGCGCTAGACCATATTCCGGGTGCGATCAATTGCCCAGTGCTCGACAATGACGAGCGCATTTTGATTGGGACGCTGTATAAGCAAGAATCGCCATTTACCGCCAAAAAGCGCGGCGCCGCATTAGTGGCAAAGAACATTGCCCGTCACCTTGACGCACACTTTATGGATATGCCACACGCGTGGCGCCCACTGATTTACTGCTGGCGCGGTGGTGAGCGTAGCGGTGCCTTCACTCATATATTGCAACGCATTGGCTGGAAAGCGGTTCAGCTTGATGGCGGCTATCAAGGATTTCGGCGGCAGGTGATTGCTGAGCTCGATGCGGCAGCGAAACAATTTTCTTTTCAGGTTGTTTGCGGTATGACGGGAAGTGGTAAAACGCGTGTATTACACGAGCTCATGCTGCAAGGTGAGCAAGTTCTTGATCTGGAGGGGTTGGCTAATCACCGCGGCTCTGTGTTGGGAGGCGATCCGCTAGAGCCTCAGCCCGCCCAGAAAGCATTTGAGACGGGGCTTTGGAATTCATTGCGCAGTATGGATCCGGCACGAATAATCTATGTGGAGTCGGAGAGTAAAAAAGTGGGCGGCGTCCATGTTCCTGATGCATTAATGGAGCGCATTC
>CAZUMD010000147.1:0-3875 GCA_964621735.1 uncultured Polynucleobacter sp. | reverse complement strand
ACCATGGGCGGACTAGTGGAAAAGATTATTCCGCGCAATACACCCATTCCGGTGGCACGTGCACAAGAATTCACGACCTTTAAGGATGGCCAAACTGCTTTGGCATTGCACGTGGTCCAAGGTGAACGCGAAACCTCAGCCGATTGTCGATCGCTGGGCAAGTTCGAGTTACGGGGTATACCTGCTATGGTGGCTGGCGCTGCTCGCATTCGGGTGACCTTTCAGGTCGATGCCGATGGCTTGTTATCGGTGCGCGCTACCGAGCAGGGCTCGGGTGTTGAGGCCTCGATCGATATTAAGCCATCCTATGGTTTGAGCGATGCCGAGATTACACGCATGCTGCAAGATGGCTTTGCTTCTGCTCAGGTGGACTTAAAGGCTAGGGCCTTACGCGAAGAGCAGGTCTCGGCCCGCCGCTTATTGGATGCCGTTCAGGCGGCCTTATCGGCGGATGGGGATTTATTGGATGGCGCTGAGCGTGCGGCAGTAGATCAGGAGATGAAGGTATTGCAAGGCATTTTAGAGGCTGAAGAAAATAGCGACGTGTTACGACGCGCGGTTGATCATGCTGCTAAAGCCACGGATGATTTTGCACAAAAACGAATGAATGCCAGCATACAAAAAGCGCTGACTGGTAAAAGTGTTTCTGAAATTTAATTAAACGATTGAGATTAAGCAATGACCCAAATTGTGATTCTGCCCCACAGCGAATATTGTCCCGAGGGCTCAGTGCTTGAAGTTACTCCTGGCACCAGCATCTGCGAGGCCTTACTGGAAAACGATATTCCGATTGAGCATGCCTGTGACATGGTGTGTGCTTGTACAACCTGCCACGTGATTGTGCGCGAAGGCTTTAATAGCCTGAATGAGCCCGATGAAAATGAGGAAGACTTATTGGATCGTGCTTGGGGTTTAAACCCCTTATCGAGGCTTTCATGTCAGGCGATTGTGGCGAAAGAGGATTTGGTGGTTGAGATTCCAAAATACTCGATTAACCATGCCAAAGAAAATCACTAGCCTTACTATTGCCCTACCGGCTTAGGGTTGTTTCTTGATGGCGCTGAGGAATTGGTCTTTAATGGCGCTGGTAATGTTTTGCCTGCTATGACGTCTGCGTTCCAATAAGCCGACTTTTCGATATATGGTCTTACCGGGCAGCACCTGAATACGAGCCCGTTGATCCTTCTTCCAGTCTAAATTAGCCAATTGCGGGATGATGGAATAGCCAAGACCTTGCCTTACCAGTTCAATAATTGCTTCCACTGAATTGATTTCCATTCCTTCATTGACCTTCAGTTTATTAACTTTAATGGTTTGATCCACCAAGTATCCAGTCCAGGTTTTGCGTTCAAACCGAATAAAGGGAAGGTTGGCTGGAATGAGTTCCCCCGTTTTTTTGGAGCCAATTCCTTTGGAGCTGCTAAGCGGCAGAATAAGAACCATCGGCTCTTTGTATAGCTCGGTCCACAGAGCGCTCTGCGGTAATGGAAATGGTGACTCCGTAACAATAGCTGCATCGAGCTTGCCTTCCAGTACTTGTTCCAGAAAGTCGCTGGATAAACCCGCCATTAATTTAATTTCCAATTCTGGGTAATTGCGTTTTAATTCATTTAAGGCTTTGCCAAAATGGCCCATCAAACTCGATACCAGGGCACCGAGGACGATGGTGCCGCTAAGTTCGGTTTTGAAGCCGGCGCCCAAGGCTTCATAGCGCGCGATGATCTCTTGGATCGGCTGAATCAATGCGCGCCCTTGGTTGTTGAGTACGAGGGAGCGTTTATTTCGGTCAAATAGCTCAACCCCGATTTCTTCCTCTAAATGCTGCAATTGCTGGCCAGCAGCGGCAGCAGTAAGGCCAATTTCGCGAGCAGCTGCCGCCACGCTGCCATGGCGGGTAATGGAGATGAAGTTTTTAAGTATGCGGATACTGGACATGGGCTGTATTATAGTAAAAAAATACTTTATCTCGATAAAAAATC
The DNA here is from genome assembly GCA_964621735.1 of uncultured Polynucleobacter sp. Lineage (GTDB taxonomy): Bacteria > Pseudomonadota > Gammaproteobacteria > Burkholderiales > Burkholderiaceae > Polynucleobacter. Next base: position 1,896 of record CAZUMD010000147.1, on the reverse strand, counting down.
TATTCGATTTAATTTTTACTATACCCCGATATAATTTGCCTATGTCTGAAACCAATCTAAAAGTCAAAGTCTGGCGCGGAGCCGAACAAGGTGAGTTTGTTGAGTACCTGGTCCCACGCAACTCCAATCAAACCGTTTTGGATGTAGTGACCTACATCCAGCGAAAACTCGACCCCACTCTCAGCTATCGATTTGCTTGCCGTGTGGGCATGTGTGGTTCGTGCGCGATGACGGTCAATGGAGTAGCGCGCTGGACTTGCCGTACCCACGTTGCAAAGATTGTGGAAGGTGATTCACTCGAGATTGCGCCACTAAATAATTTACCCGTCATTAAAGATCTCGCAACCGATATGCGTGAGTTCTTTAATAAGTGGAAAGGGGCAGTTGGGTTTTTCAAGGGCGAGCAAACGCGCCACGATGATTTTGCAATCGTAAAACCCGATTCTGAGGAGCGCCAACTAGCCAATGCGGGTATTGAATGCATTGGCTGTGCCGTATGTTATGCATCGTGTGATGTGGTGGCCAGTCGTTCCGATTATTTAGGGCCAGCGGCACTCAATCGTGCTTGGACCCTGACCAACGATGTACGGGATACGCAACAATTAGATCGATTACGTGCGGTAGCCGGTGATGCGGGTTGCCATACTTGCCATACCCATGGCAGTTGTACGGAGCGCTGCCCTAAGCAGCTAGAACCGACCGCCGGTATTTCTGGATTGAAAAAGCTAGTGGCCAGGGCTGCTGTGCGCGGTACGAAGTGGGGTAAGTTGTGAGTTTGGCTATTAGTAATGCCGCATTACTACAAGCTAGACTCTGGTATGCCCAGCGCATCAGTGCTATGGTGCTCGGTTTATGTGTGGCCATTCATTTATTCATTATGTTTTACGCCATCCGTGGCGGCCTTACTGCGGGCGAAATCTTAGGCCGTACTCAGGGCAATTGGTTATTTGCTATTTTTTATGAAGTATTTGTGTTGGCCTGTCTAGTCCATGCGCCGATTGGCCTTGCAAATATTTTGCGCGAAAACTTCCCGCGCTCTCCGGCGGTTGGTGTATTGCCTTGGCTCTTGGCGGCCCTGATATTGGTATTGGGAACCGCCGCCGTGATTGGTGTCTTTACGGGTGGAGTAGGGCGATGAGCAGCAGACCAAGGCTGGATCACCGGGCCAAATCGCACCTGTCCTACTTTATCTATATGGCGCACCGGATTTCCGGTCTGTTGCTCGCCTGTTTTTTGCCAATTCATTTCTTCTTGCTGTCTCAGTCCCTGTTTGGGGCGGATGAGCTTGATCGCTATTTAAAGCTAACTGATTTTTGGGTAGTTAAATTCGGTGAGTGGGGCTTGGTGACGCTATTAACGATTCACTTAGTGGGCGGTGTCCGCCTCCTCATGATTGAATTTGGCACATGGCGGGGATTGCGCAAGGGCTGGATTCAGGCGGCTATCGTTCTTTCGATTATTTCCGGCCTATTATTTTTAGCATTAGCAGATTAATTGGGAGCACTATGCAGTTACAGATGAGCTTGGTAGAGGAAGCATGCAAGGAGCTGTATATCCGTGCATTAAAAAAATTGCCAGACGATGTAAAGCAGGGCATTGATCGCTTAAATCGATCGGAGACAGATGCGCGTGCTCAAGTGGTTCTGCAGACCATGGTGACCAATATTGCCGTAGCTGAGCGAGAAGATAATTTACTGTGCCAAGATACGGGTTTGCCGATCTATAACGTTAAGATTGGCCGTAATGTCGAGTTTGATGGCATGGCATTAAAAGCCGCAATTCGTAAAGGGTGTGAACGTGCTACGACCGAATATCCCCTCCGCTCTTCGGTGGTACATCCAATTACCCGTAAGAATAACCATACATCCTGCGGCATTGATATGCCGGCAATCCATC
>CAZUMD010000146.1:0-3878 GCA_964621735.1 uncultured Polynucleobacter sp. | reverse complement strand
GGGCCTGCCGAATAGACCATCACCGGTATGGTTAATGCCCAACTTGCCCAATTGAGCAGCAGCTCGGATTCCGCACTGATGTCGCTATCGCCTAGATAAGTAGGCCACGCATACATCATGACCTGCATCATGCCTAATAGAGCGACTCCCAAACGGGTGAGTAATTGCCGCCGCTCTTTCCTGGCTTTTTCAATCGCCAGCGAAGGTTCAAATGGCCAAGCACCATAACCAATGCGCTCTATTGCATGCAATAAACCAGCTAAGCTAGCTTGCCTTGGATCAAACTGGATGCGAGCCTTTTGCGTTGCATAATTTATTTGGACATCGTGCACACCTGGTATGCGCCTGACAAAATGCTCGCAGAGCCATACACACGCAGCGCAGCGAATCTTTTCTAGTTTTAAGGTAGTTTCTAGCTGGGTATCGCTGATGGATTTAGTAAAACGTGCGAGTAACAGCGGGTCATCATAGGGCTGCAGACGCTCTGGTATTGCCTCACTAATACCATCCGCATCCGGCTTATCGCCCGGTACTCGGCGCGCATAAAAAACTTCCAGCCCCTCACTATGAATGGTTTGAGCAATCGCCATACAGCCGGAGCAACAAAAAGATCGGTAGATACCGCCAAGCTCTATCTTCAGATGTGTATTCGCAGCAACATCACTGCCACAGTGATAGCACGCCTGCGCCATATTCACCTCAGCGCGAGGGTGGGCTGGGTTTTCGCTTTGACCACCCATTACGGCGCTCAAAGAGCACAAAGAGTACTCCCCAAATCACAATCGAGAAGTAGGCCCATACCCAGGCTGACTGCGATTCCTGTGATCCAGATAGATCCAAAACAAAGCCAAAGATGGCAGGTCCTAACAAGCCACCACCAAAACCCATCAGGGAATGTAGGCCCATGGCAGCGCCTTTGATCTGTGGCTGTGCGCTGGTTACTAGCCCCGCAGTCAAGGTGGCAGAATCCGCCATAATAAAAATCGAATGGCCCGTAGCCAGCAGAGCGATCACCCACCAGCCCTGACCGGTGGCTGCAGCCAATGCAATACCCAAGATCGCGCTGGTGAGCATGACAAAACAAATCCAATTCTGTCTACCTATTTTGAGCGCCATTTCATTGCCCAGAATCGATGCAGGCACGCCAAAGAAATTAATCACGCCAGCCAAGGTAGTCGCAGCCAAGAAAAAAGCTTCACCGGTATACGCAGTACAGAACATGAAGAAAGCCACCAACCAGCTGCGTGATGCAAACAGCTCTAGAGAATGCGCGGTGTATCCAAAAATATAGCCCGATGCCTCTTTATTCTGCAGGACCATCTGCCATTTTTTTAAGGGAAAGACATCGCTTAATTGAATCTGAATGGGGCCATGCCATTCGGGCTTATCTAAGGCTGGAATCAAAAGCCAGACAATTAAGAATGCGAGTAATGGTCCGATGGAAATCCACTCGAATACAGCCTCCCATCCGAAGGCCTCTAAGATCCAGCCGGAGATGAGGTAAGACAAGCCCGCGCCAATTCCGAAAAATGCGGTGTAAAACGAGATATGCCGTGTGACTTCGCCGTGCTGCACGCGATCAGACAATACCTTCAAACCTGGCATATACGTCCCAGCTAGGCCGGCACCATTTAAAGCCATAAAGAAAAAGGCAGAATAAAAACCGCTCGCAAAAAGACCCATACCCAATAGGCCTGTAACGCTAGATAAGCCACCCAAGAAATAAATTTTTCGCGCATCGATGCGATCAGTTAACACGGTAGCTAGGGGCACCACAACGATGTAGCCTAAGAAATAGGCGCTAGCGATTAACCCCGCCTCAAAATTACTCAGCGCCCACTCAGATTGCAAGGTGGTGAGTGTCACTGCATAACAGGCAAAGCCGAGTAAAGCACAAACTTGCGCCATTAGCATCAGCGGAGTACAGCCTATTTTTTTAGAAATCGTGCTCACCTATTCTGTTCGCAGTTCGGCTTAATGACTACTGTTGATTGGTTTTGGGTGAATCTTGAAACCCATTTGAACGAAAGGTCAGTACTAAGGTATCCCGATAGCCCTTCGGCAGAGTTGGCTGAATCGGCGTTGTTTCATGAATCATGCGTTCGTCATTCATCAATAAGACGGACCAAGGCTCTGTTAAAGTGAAGCGCAAACCAGAAGAAGTATTCACCTCAAAGATACGGGTCTCGCCACCTTTGATGTTATGACGGTCAATTAAAAATACGGCAACAAAATCGACACCATCCCGGTGGGCACCCTCCGGAGTCGGCCTACCAATGCCGTCGCTCGTATCGATGCGAAATTGATGCGCTTCAATGAACCAGGTTGTGACTGGCTTGAGGGAACTTAAAAGTCCTGCGGTGTTTTTTATTAGGGTCTGCCAGCACACGTCATTTGCCAAGGCTGGTGTTATCGGCTCAAACCACCGCTCAATACCGCCGTGCAAAGCGTTATAGTCGACCGACTGCCAGTGCGCACGATGGGGAACCATCTTCAATTCCGATCCGCTTACGGTATAACTGGCGTGGCGCCGATAGCGATAACGCCCACCGTCTTTTAAGTAGGGATCACGAGGTAAATCTTGCCAATGCATGCGCAGGCCATTCAAGTCCGCAACGGACACTTGGGTTAATTCTGCAATCGAATTCGCTGAGGCAATTGCAAAGCCATTGCCTTGGATCGCAGGCGCAATTTCTGAGGTAGGCGTTAACGGTGGAGAAAGATTCACCGTCTTATTTTAGGACATCGACACGTCCACTGTCACGAATCGAGTTTTAGACGCTCTCGCACCATATTAACGTGCCCTTTTAAGTCATATAGCTCTTTAGACTCAAGGGAGGATACCTTGATCGCATTGAGTAGAGTTTGTATCTCCGCCAACATCTGCCGATTAGTCTCGCGTGAAGCAGGATCTGAGGCGCTACGCTCTATTACCTTTAACTCCGCATAAATACGGGACAACCGAATGCGCAGACTTAAATTGCGCAAGGCCGGTATATACGCAATTAAGGGAATCAAAATAGCCAGAATTGGAATAACTACACGTACAAAACGGCCTACCCATACGGCGGTCCAAAATGGAAGATGGCGATGTAAAAAGGATGGGCCATCTTTTAAATAAATCTCTGAATCTATTTGCAATGGAAAATCGAGGCCATGAATCGAAGGAAACTCCCCTGGCTTTTGCAAGCGCGAATAGGATTTCAAAACATCTTGCGCATTTTCTAGAAGCAGACTAACAATCGCTGGGCTAATGGTCTCGCGGCTTACCAAGGTTGCGGTTGCCGCAATCATCTGTCGACTGTGCCGAGGCAGATCGTTTTCGATACTCAGCAAGCCGCGAGCTACTTCTACTTTGGTTAAAAACGGTAGCGCGCGGGTATAGGCGTCGGCCTGTACAAAATTCATCAGCTGAATGCCGGGCAAGTTTATGAAGCTTTTAAGGAGCGGTGCTTCGGCTGGGGCTGCGACAAAAACAGCGTCCAGCTGTCCTGCGGCCAATTTTTCTGCTCCCTCTTGAGGCGTCAGTGCCTGCATTTCTAGATCGGCTGGCTTAATTCCGCTGGTATCAAGTAGTAATTTTGCAATCGAGTTCGTGCCGCTTCCTGGGTTACCAATCGAGACCCGCTTGCCTTTTAATTGCGTGAGCAGAGTTAGGCCATCCGGAGCCCCCTTAAAACTAGACTCGCGATAAAACACCCATACCGGCTCATAGAACATCCCCGCGATGGATACAAAATACGGGTGTTGCGACACATCCGCAACGCCGCCCTGAACCATAGCCAAGTCCACCCCCGATTTGGGATCGGCCAATAATGCAAGATTGTCGAGCGTACCTCCTGTCTTAAGGACCTGCAGTTCAACCCCTTGTTTTTTTA
>CAZUMD010000145.1:0-3880 GCA_964621735.1 uncultured Polynucleobacter sp. | reverse complement strand
AGCAAGCCCTCTTGAATGCTGGAAACAGAAGCCCCCTGCTCTTGCATCTTGTCCCATAGATTCCAGTCTTCTTGCGGATTAGAGCGCTGCGCAAAGCGCTTTTGGTAGCCAATTTTCTTGCCCAGCGCAGTGCGATACATCATCGAGCCATGGTGCAGGCCTTGCCGATCCCAATACAAATCGCCTTGGTGAAGCTGAGTTTGACCCGGAACGCGCAAAGTGATCTCTGCTTTCAGTTCCCCAGTAACAACGATGTCATAGGTCACGATATCAGCGCCCGCATGATTGGTAAGTAACTCAATTGAATCCGAGCGCAGCCAATTATCGGCACCAATAAAGAGAACGTACTCGGTTTCTACCCGGGAAAGCATGTCCTGGAAATTGGCTACGGTGCCTAAGTTGTGGGGGCGTAAAACATACTCGATGTCGGGATACAGTATTGGTAGATGGCCACAGTCATGCGCTCCATCGTCCACGAACAGAATGCGCTCCGGCATGCAGCTTTGCGAGAGCAGCGATTCAATGCAATGTGCTGCGAGGTGCCCGTAACGATACGAGGCGATAACAACTGTAATCATGGGCGCGATTAGAGCACAGTATTGCGACTCTTTCTTGACAGGGCTATTAATACTGGTTAGATGGATGAATTTCCTAAGGATGCCTAGAGATTTGGGTACTAATGATAAAAATAGCATCGTTGACCCTTTTTTACTGTAAAGGTATACTTTACATATTCAATCCTTATTAAAAATGTGTATTAAAGCGTTATGTAAGTAGTGCCTGCTTTATCAACTTGGAGAATTACCATTAATACATTACGCAAGCGCCCTCCAACGCATCCAGGGGCAATCTTACGAGAGGATGTCTACCCAACACTGCAAATCTCTGTATCGGAGTTTGCGAGGCACTTAGGCATCTCAAGACAAACCTTGCATGCCGTTCTGTCCGAACGCAGTGCCATCTCTCCAGAGCTTGCCTTACGATTGGGTACTTTTTTAGGCAATGGTCCGCAGCTTTGGATTGAGATGCAGTCGCGCTATGATTTATGGCAGGCAGAGCGCAAGTTAAAAAAAATCTTGTCGCGTATTCCTGCCTACAGCGATCTTTTGGCGGCTTAATTATTAAACCCATTCATAGAGACAATACTCATGCCCAGCACCATCATTTTTGATACCGAAGCTACCGATAAAAATAATCCGGTCATTATTGAGGCGGCATGGCTTGAGCTAAGCTCCTTGAGTCCCTTTACGACTGGCAATCCATGGGTGCAACGCTATAACCCGGGTAAGCCGATTAGTCTTGGGGCTTTGGCAACGCATCACATTTTGGATGAAGAACTGCTGGATTGCCCGCCAAGCAGCTCTTTTGTTTTGCCAGCCGATACGCAGTACATGATTGGCCACAATGTCGATTTTGATTGGGCGGCCATTGGTAATCCCGACATCAAGCGCATTTGTACTTTAGCTTTGGCTCGATCGATTTGGCCGGATCTCGATAGCCACAATCAAAGTGCCCTGCTCTATTTCTTAGATCGTAAGAATGCAAAGGACATGCTTAAAAATGCCCACAGCGCTTTAGCCGATGTCGGCATCTGCGCTGTTATCTTGCAGCATATTTGCCAAGCCCGTTCGATCACTAGCATGGATGCCCTCTGGCTCGCCTCTGAAAGTGCTAGATCACCCAGTGTCATGCCGTTTGGCAAACATAAGGGGATGGCAATGGCAGATGTGCCAGCTGACTACAAACGCTGGTTGCTCGGCCAAGGCGATATTGACCCTTATTTACGAAAAGCTCTAGAGGCTCGCTAGTAGAGTAGCCTCAAACCAGCTGCAGCAGCTCTCCCGCCGCTGAAACCAAATAAGCCTCAATGGGTTTATCTTGTCGAATACGCTTTAGGCCAGTCGCGTACTGTTGTAACTGCTTTTGATAGAGAGCGGATTTGCGATCGCCCCCTTTGGGTAAGCTGAGTTTGTAATCCAAAATTACCAAGCGATCGGCAAACTCAACTAAACGATCAAAACGCGTATGAATGGTCTTCTTGTTTTGCTCATCTGGCATTGATTCATTTTCGTCGGCGGTCATGAGTACATCGATTTCATTCCACGCCTGAATCCACTCACCATCAAGTAAATAGGGTTTCAAGGCATCCGTTTGCAGAACCGTTTTAGCCCGAGACAGGGCTAGCGTAGCCCTTGCCTCATCAATGCCAAACCAATTCATGGTGTGCGCAAGGCTAGGCAAATCCGAGATGGTGCTGCCACTTTGGAGTGTGCAGCATTCCAAGAGCGCATGAAAATGCACGCCATCTTCCAAAATACGGGGATCGAGATCGTCGTCTACTAGATCAACTGGTGCTGTGGCATTCACCACTCCACCCTCAATATTGGCCAATTGCAGGGCATGACTGGATTGCGCCACATCCCACTCGAGTGAAAAGTCATCGATCGAAAATGGCATGCTGATATTGCTTTGGCTTTGCACAGTCGATTTTGGATCATTCGGTGCCGTTGCCACATTCTCCGATATCGCAAAGTCGGGTAGCTCAGCCGATTGAATGCGGTAATACCAAGAATTGAGATCAATGCCCTCTTCTTTGGCTGAGGATGTCGCAACGCCGCTGATCCACAGCCCTTGCTTGGCGCGGGTCATCGCCACATACAGCGCGTTCCAGTTTTCATTGGAGGCAATGCGCTGCTCTTCTTCCTGAATCTGCGTGCGAGGGCTCGTGATGGTGTCTTTGGTAAAGACCGATAAATGAATTGGCGCCGTCTCGTTTGGGGGCCAGTCGAGCAAGATGCCGCGGTGTTGATTCATACCAGTGGTGTGATTGGTATCGAGCAAGACCACAAATGGTGCCTCCAATCCTTTGGCGCCGTGAACGGTCATCATGCGCACGCGTTTATTGCGATCCGCATCAGAAAGCGAATTGTCGTCTCCTAGTTCAATGGATTCTGCAGCCTCACTTTCTAAATCCATCTCCCCTTCATCTGGGGTTTCATCATCGTCGCCTTGGCGCATTGCTTTTATCTCAGCAATAAAACGACCTAAGCTGGGGTACCGTCCACCATCATGATTGAGGGCAAGCTCTAAAAAGGCATCCATGTTCGCCAAGACCTGTGGCCGCAGTAAATCATCCGATGCAATTGCATAGCGCATGCGCACATCATGTTCAGCATAAATTTGATCAAGTAAATCGTGCACGGGCAAGTGCTCACCCAAAACACGCCAGTGCTCAAGGTATCGCCCTGCCTTCAGTAAAGCGGGGTCTGAACTGGCCTGCAAAGCATCCCACCACGATCGGTAACCGTCGCTTGCTAGTGAAATCGCTAGCGACTGCATTTGATCTTCGCTGGCGCCAAAAAGAGGACTGCGTAATACCTGCGCTAATGGTAAATCATGGCGTGGTGTAACCAATACCGTTAAAAGCGCAATCAGATCATCAATCTCGAGGGTATTTAATAGGCCCCCCAGCCGTGAACTTTCAAACGCCAGTCCAGCTTCACGCATGGCGCGCTCGTATTGCGGTAAATACTGACGGCGTTTCACTAATAATAAAAAATCGCTTGGCCGCGGATCGCGCCATCTCTTTTGACCATCCACCAACTCCAGCACGCGCCGCGTTTGCATCACCTCCCCAATAATCTGGGCAATACGCTGGCCCTCCCGATAGCGCTGCATCACACTGCCCGTCTCACTGGCATCCGGCAATGGACCAGCAAAGGCGTTGCCCGATCGCTCGCTTGCTTCATGCTCTTCAGGCGGAATCAAGGGCAGTAAATAAGCCTCGCCCTGATTAGCTACATTCGCTATTGGATTGGGTGAGTCCGGCGCTGTCCATGCGGTGGTTTGCAGCGTATACGGGTAGCTTTCTGGCAAGAGG
>CAZUMD010000144.1:0-3898 GCA_964621735.1 uncultured Polynucleobacter sp. | reverse complement strand
CCATCCATTTCAACCTGGGCAATCAGCATTAAGGTTGCCGGGGCCAAAAAGGGCGAGGAACCGCAATAGGTGGCGTAGCGACCAAAGAGTTGGTGTAGGCGAGGGTCTTTAAAGTATTTTCCCAGCGAGGACCAGAGATCACTAAAGGGTCCGATTGCCATCAGCGGCATGGATTTCATGATGCCCAGTGACCCCATCATCCCCGCCATCGACGGCCTAGCAGACTGAATGAAAGGTTTCTCCAGCGACTCATAGACTTTCTTAGCCATTGCGCAGAACTCTAAAAATGCTTTTGCTTCAGCTGGGCTAGAAAATGCGGCAATCGCATCGGCACTTTGCTGGCGATCGGCAAAGAGATCCAAATAACGTTCGCCCCAAGTATGCCTCGCTAAGATCGTCAATGGGTCGGTTTGCACATGCGAGGAGAATGAATCGCCGCAGGCCTCAAAGAGTTGCTCAAAAACCCAGCGCATCGTAAATACAGTCGGACCCGAATCAATCAATCCGAGATCGTCGGGGGCGCCAACAGCGACTTGTCGAATCTTTCCGCCAACAGCCTGCTCTTTTTCAAGTAGGGTAACGTCAAAGCCGAGGTGGGCAAGTTCAAGGCAGGCGCACAAACCGCCAATACCCCCGCCAATAACCACGACGCGTTCGCTACTCATATCCTAGCCATAGTGTTTACCTCGCCAAGTACCTTCCATATCAGATGGGGTAAAGCGCGTGAACATCGATTCTGAAAAGTATTGCTGGCCATAGGCTGCTTTGATTGCCGCCAGGTGCGCACCTTGCTGCGCATAAGCGTTGAGTGCAGACTCATCTTCCCAGATCGTAAACGTCGCTTGCCTTAGGTAAGGCGCCTCTCCAAGGCCTGCGCTCAGAATCACCCCTTCAGACTGATTAATCGAGACCTCAGCAGGCTGAGCCTTTTTCCAAAACGCATTGGCTTTAAGGGGTTTGATGGATGCGCGCGTTAATGAAGCAATCGGTCCGGATACTGGGGCTTTGGCTGTAATGTCCAATTGGGTATTGGCCCAGGAGCCGCGTGTACTGAATGCATTTAAGCTTACTGCAAAGAATTCACGCGAGTGGTTCATATAGGCCTGAACGAGTTTTGAATGCGCTCGGAATTGCTTGGCATGATGCTCGCTATCGAATACGCAAAACAAACCTTGTTTATGAAGGCTAGGCTTGGTACTAAAGCCTCCTTCAAACCCAGAACCCAACACTTTAAAAAACTGTAGCCCCGGAATGTTGTACAGAGAAAAGCGTCCAATCACATAGCGGGATAGCCCCCAGAGGAATGAATCGGGCGCAATATCGACTAACACTAATACTGCGGTTTGATTGCGCATACTGACGTAATCTAGGAGTCGTTGTCTTCGAGGGCGCTATTCTCAATAATGCCAAAACGACGCATCTTAATGTAGAGGCCTTGACGTGATAGGCCCAATAGTTCTGCGGCAGAGGCACGATTTGACATAGTTAACTCTAAAGCAGAAATAATGCACAGCTTTTCAATGATGTCGGTTGTTTCAGTGACAATTTCTTTAAGGGGAACTTTGCCAACCAGTTCGGTGAGGTGACGTGCATTCTTTTCAATATTGCTAGGAGTCGGACCAGCCTGCGCTACTCGCTTTGAAATACTGCGGATACTAAAAGCAAAGGCCGGTGGATTATGGGAGCGCACATCAACCCCTGAGATCTCCGCTTCAATTGGCGAACTGCCATCATCGCTCGTAATGGTGGTGGCGTAATTCTTAATGGCGCCATGCTCCCGTAGGGTATTTAAGATGATGCGCAAATCAATCGTCGAGCGTCCCAGCCACTGTTCAAGTGATTTTCCAATCACGTATTCCATTTGTGCGGAATGGGTCATTTGCACAAAGGCTTTATTGGATGACAGGATTAGGCCCTGCAGATTAGTCACCACAAACCCATCATTTGACTCATCAATTGCTTTTAGAACCAAGGAGCTTTGCTCACCATGATTAATATTGGCTGGATTAATGGATAAGGGGTTTAAGCTGACTAAATAGACGCTTTGACGGCCCTCACGCAATAGGGCGCTGGAGATTTCAATCTCATCCGTTGTATTTTGCAGACGAACAACACGGTTTTGTTGCAAATTGCCAATCTTAAATTCAGCAAAGTAGTCTTGTATGGCCTCTTGGTCGGCTTTCGAAACGATATCAACAATGGTTTTCCCAACCAGTTTTTTGGAGTCACCCAGCAAGGTTCCAGAGGCTTTGTTGGCTTCAATTATGCGTAGCGTTTGGCTGTCGATCAGCAAATAGGCCTGATCGGTAATGTTAAATAACTGCGAGTAACGATTTTCAATCGCATGCAAGCGGGTGTAGTCACGCTCGATTTCTTGCTGCGCTTCTACCAAGCGTTGTTGCAAAGCAGAGATATTGCGCAGGTCGCGTCCGATCGCCAGTACTTTTTTTTGTTTTACTAAATGGATCGTGCTAAATAAAATAGGCAAAGACTTTCCGTCAGGTAATAACTGGTTAATCTGACGCCATTTTTGTGCACCTTCTGTTGCGCTCGCATCCATTAATGCATGTACTTTTGGATGGCTATCGATTGCAATCGTATCCATCCATTTTTTATTTAGAAGGCTACTGCTGTCTTCAATACCAATTTTTTCTGCATTGACTACATCTTGAATGGTGCCATTCGTATCAACTACAAAAACAACATCGGCGGAGTATGCAACTAGTGTGACAGCTGCATTGACATCAACCGTATCAAGTACGTCGTTAGAATATACCGTGAGCGTCATGTATTTTTATTTTAATTATGTTGGGCTGAAGCTGTATTACCAACATCGTTGGTAATATTTAAAATTCGATTCAGTTGATGCAATGCCTCTTCGGGCGTATTGGATTTTATATCTGCCTTAATATGGCCAAATGACATTGCGTCAGAATTATACAGCGATCCCCCTGTGAGTACGATGATTGCTGGGTTTAACGACTTATTTCGTATCGACTGTATTAGCTTGGGCAGCTGATCCAATTGGTCGTAATCAGCAACGCTGATTGCGATAGCAGTTAGCTTTTGATTGGCAACGCGCGCTTGAATCCCTTCTTGCGTAGGTGTACTTTCGCTGTGTACATTCCAGCCTGCCCACGTAAAGTAATTGGATAGAATGAGTGGTCCCAGCGTGTGATGCGACCCAGGTGATGCGCTGACAAAAATACTGTGTGCAGTAGGTGCATGGGTGCGCGTTTCTTGGAATAAATGATCCAAGCTATAAATTAATTTCTGCAAGCGTCCGGTAGCGATAGTGACTTCAGTAAAGCTGAGGCTATCACTCACCCATTGATCACCCAGTTTGCGTGCGATACGCGGAATTAAATCTAACACGATGGTGTCAACACTCACACCAATGTTTAATAGCTCCGCAATGAATGGCTCTGTTTTCTGTGGTCCATCCCGAGTAATTAAAGTAACAAATTCATTAGCCTGATCTTCAATGATTTGCCACGTGAGGTGCGCCGAGGAATGCGGTTTTAATTCCAGTGCGCCCGTTTCTAGAATCGTATTCAGGAGTCGATCCTCAATCCAATCTCGCTTACCCGTTTGGTTTATGCGGCCAACACCCTTGACCATTGCAAGCACCTTCCCTGTATCCAGGGATGACGTATCAATAGATTGTTTTTGGTTTTCTTTTTTCGCCAACATAAGTGGTTTTATTTTTCGTCAGGTGTCAAAATTTAAACTTGCTTACAATGTAAAACAAATATTACAGTTTTTATCTATTAAGGGGTAAATAAAGCACTTATTTAAGGGTAAACCCTTAATAAGTAAGGGTAAATACGGTATTTTGTAAATTAAATTAGTCGTAAAGTTTTGTTTACACATTCAATGGAATTAGAAAAGCAAAAAC
>CAZUMD010000143.1:0-3926 GCA_964621735.1 uncultured Polynucleobacter sp. | reverse complement strand
ACTTAGCCGAGCCAAAAAATCGCCCCCGCGTTGTAGCCATGATGTATGTGATGCTGCTAGTTGGTATGGTGGTGAGCGGTATTGTATTTAGTTTGCTGCTAAAGCCATTTACACAAGTGCAATTGGTTCAAGTGATTCAAGGGGCGGCTTCGGTCACCTTACTACTGAACTTAGTTGCCTTGTGGAAGCAAGAGGTGCGCCAGCCCCACAAAACCCACCCCAGTATTGAGCGGCCCGCATTTGCAGAGTCGTGGAAGGCATTTATCGCGATGCCACACGTCAAGCGTTTCCTCATCATGTTGGGTTTGGGAACGATTGCATTTAGCATGCAAGACGTTATCTTGGAGCCTTACGGCGGTGAGATTTTAGGTCTAAGTGTGTCAGCAACTAGTTTGTTAACGGCATTGATTTCGGGTGGATCGCTGCTCGCCTTTGTTTTGTCGGCGCGCTGGTTAGTCAAGGGCATTAATGCTTACCGAATTGCCTCGATTGGTTTGTTGGTTGGTTTGCTCGCATTTACATCCGTGATTTTTTCGGAGCCCCTCAATTCCGCTAGCTTGTTTCGGGTCGGTGCATTTTTGATTGGATTTGGCGGTGGATTGTTTGCGGTGAGTACGCTCACGATTGCCATGAGCATCGAACAAGAAAATATGACCGGCATGGTGATTGGTGCTTGGGGCGCGGTGACCGCCACCTGTTCTGGTATCGGCATGTCAATTGGCGGCGTAATTCGGGATGGCGTATCGACCTTAGCGACCAGTGGCGCAATTGGCCCGGTATTAAACGGTGCGGGCACCGGCTATAGCGTGGTTTACCACATTGAGATTTATTTGTTGTTTGCAACATTAGTGGCATTAGGGCCTTTGGTGGCAAGTCGCCATCAGCGCTCTGTTTCAGGCATCAAAAAGTTTGGTTTAGCTGATTTTCCAGGCTAGTTAATTTTGTAAAGGAGTAGAAAATGGGAACCGGAGCAATAACGCAATACATCGATGTAGCACAAATCGCTTTTTATATCTTTTTGCTTTTTTTCATTGGGCTGGTAATTTACTTGACCCTTGAAGGTAAGCGCGAAGGCTTTCCGCTCGAGACTGAGCGTTATGGTCAAGTACGCCGTGAGGATGGTATTTTGGGTATGCCGCGGCCAGTCACGTATAAAACCGAATTCGGTAAAACGTACACTGCACCCTTGCCTACACCGCCAGAGGTTGAACGAATCGCCGCTGAGCCATCACATCCCTGGAACGGGGCGCCCATGCAGCCGACCGGCAATCCCATGCTCGCCGGAGTAGGGCCTGGCTCATATGCACAGCGCGCCGATCATGTCGACTATGACTTAGAAGGCCATGCCCGCATTCGTCCGCTGCGTTTATTGCCTGATTTTGGTTTATCGAGCAAAGACCGTAATCCGATTGGAATGGAGGTTGTTGGTGCCGATGGTGAAGTGGCTGGCGTTGTTGTCGACGCTTGGATAGATCACATGGAAGTCACGATCCGATACTTGGAAGTCAAGTTAGGTAGCGGCAAAACCGTATTGCTGCCAATGAACTTCTGCCGCATTGGTAAGCAGGACATTGCAGTGCAGTCAATCTTATCGACGCAGTTTGCACAAGTGCCAGGTACCAAGCACCCCGAGCAAATTACCTTACTCGAAGAAGAGAAGGTCATGGCGTATTACGGCGGCGGAACTCTATATGCCACACCTGATCGCCAGGAGCCCCTTGTATGAACCCTAATCTGCATTCAAGTCCGGAGCATGAGTTTGAGGCTCAGCTCGGTTTACCCGAGAAATTGCCAAAGGGAGAATCCATCCTTTGGCAAGGCGCCCCTGACTTTAAGGCAGTCACATTACGGGTTTTTCATATGCGGGCGCTGCTGATTTACTTTGGTATTTTGTTGGCCTACCGCTTGTTTTCTGGGATCTACGATGGGGACGCCATTGCCAGCTTAGGAATGTCGATGCTGTGGATGACGCTGCTTTCGGCAACGTGTTTGGGGTTGGTTGCTTATTTTGCCTATTTAATATGCTCCACTACCCTTTACACCGTGACGGATCGCCGCATTGTGATGCGCATTGGTATTGTGCTCAATATGACATTTAATTTGCCCTTGAAGAAAATTCAGGGTGCGGGTTTAAATGTAGGCCAACAAGGCATCGGTGATATTCCATTAAAGCTCGATTCGAGTTCCAAGATTGCTTTATTTCATTTATGGCCACATGCCAAGCCGGGCGCTTGGGCTAATCCCGAGCCCATGCTGCGTTGCATCCCCGATAGCCAGAAGGTAGCCAGCCTGTTGTCAGATGCTTGGGCCAAGGCCAATCAAGTGGATTTGGCTGAACACACTGTGCGCTCAGCAAAGACCGATGGCTCCGTGTATGCTGATATTCAAAGCAGTCATTCGGGGCTAAACGGAGAAATCAAAGTCGCATGAGTACAGCACAGCCCCTCCATCGCGGCATGCGCATACCAAAGTCGCTGGCACTCATTGCGGTGGGTGGTTTGGCAGCCTTGATTTTGTTTGTAGCCGATTACGTAGACTCTGGTAAGTTGACACGCGAGGCCGATGCGCAGGCTGTGATTACCAAGCAATTGCGCTTTGAAGATCGTAGCGATGGCTCGATTGCGGTAATCTCGGCACCCGATGGCCGCGTGGTCAAAGTGATCGAGGGAGAGGCTGGTTTTGTACGCGGAATCTTGCGAGCCATGGCGCGCGAGCGGCGTATTAAGGAAGTCAATCAAACTATTCCATTTGAGTTAATTGCGCGGGCCGATGGCCGGCTAACGCTACTGGATCCCGCAACTGGTAATCGCATTGATTTAGAGTCATTTGGCAAAGACAATGTGATTGAGTTTGCAGTATTACTTAAGCCACAAGGGGCGCGGTAATGAATAAAGAGATCGTCGATTGCCAAATTCAGCTATCGAATACCGCTGAATTTCTATATGCCCATGCGGAACTGAAAGGGGTTGAGATTGGTCCTGGCGATCAGGTCTTGATTCATGACCCACTCACGCACATTGAATTCGGTCAGCAAATGGAATTTACCCGTAAGGCGACGATTTCGAGGGCCGGTTTGCTTAGCCGTTTGTGGACCTATTGCACGGCACGGCTTGAGCTCACCATGTTGTATGAAGTGAGCTTTTCTACGACACGCTTTTCTCATACCAAAAAGTACCCTAGGCAAAAGCCAGCTCAGCAGCAGGCAGACAACACAACCGCAATCAATCTGAATTTAGGAAAGAGGGTAGAAGTATGACCAGCGCAACCATGCATGCGAACACGATCAGCGAGTCAACCGATCGCGCCTTAGAGAATACGATGTTAAGTCCTCGTTTTTATACGACCGACTTTAAAGAAATGGATAGCTATGATATCGAGTCGGTGCGTCCCGAGTGGAATCGCTTGATGAAAGAGTTTGATAAAGACATTAATCAAACTCACTTCCAGCGTCCGGACGACATGGTGAAAGACTATTCGCAATTGCCAGAGGGTTTATATCAAGAGTTTCTGGATTTTCTAATTAGCTCCATTACCTCCGAGTTCTCGGGCTGCGTGCTGTATGCAGAAATCAAAAAGCGCGTGCAGAACCCTGATTTAAAAGACCTGTTCTCCTATATGGCTAGAGATGAAAGCCGTCATGCCGGTTTTATTAACCAGTGGCTAAAAGACTTTGGTATTGGCGTCGATTTGGGATTTTTGGCGCGCGAGAAAAAATACACCTTCTTTAAGCCCAAATTTATTTTCTACGCAACCTACTTATCCGAGAAGATTGGCTACGCGCGTTACATCACGATTTTCCGTATCATTGAAAAACACCCAGAACTCCGCTTTCATCCGATCTTTACCTGGTTTGAAAAGTGGTGCAATGATGAGTTTCGCCATGGCGAAGCATTTGCCCTCATGATGCGCGCCAATCCCTATTTGCT
>CAZUMD010000142.1:0-3978 GCA_964621735.1 uncultured Polynucleobacter sp. | reverse complement strand
ACTGTAGGATCTACTGCTAAGGCCCTTGCAATCGATACACGCTGCCGCATGCCTCCAGAGAGTTGGTGTGGATAGTGCTCAACAAATTGACTTAAACCAACCAAACTAGCGAAGTGGTCGACGATTCGTTTAATTTCGGGGCTAGCCATGCGTTTAATTTTGAGACCAAATGCAATGTTTTCATAAACGGTAAGCCAAGGAAACAAAGCGTAGTCCTGAAAAACCATGGCACGATCTGCACCAGGAGCAGTAACGCGCTGGCCTGCACACTCTATATACCCGGCCGTTGGGACTTCAAACCCAGCAATTAAATTTAATAGGGTTGTTTTGCCACAGCCACTATGACCAAGGATGGAGTAAAACTCATTCTTATTCACCTCCAAAGAAACATCATCCAGGGCAAGTACTTCTTGCCCTTTTGAATTTAGCGATGGGAAAATTTTCCTTACTTTTTCTACTTTGAGTGCAAGCATTTTCTTATTGTATTTAGGAGTTTAAGGATCTAGCCCAAGGCATTAGAGTCTTAGCGCTGTACCGAATGATGCGATCGAGGCAAAGGCCAATTAAACCGATCGCCAACATTCCGGTCAAAATAAAGTCGGTACGCAAAACTGTGCGGGCATCATTGATCAGAAATCCAAGGCCAGAATTTGCACCAACGAGTTCTGCTGCCACTAAAGCCATCCAACCAACTCCGAGGCCAATTCGAATGCCCGTGGTGATTTGCGGCAACGCAGCCCTCAAGATTACGCGGGTAATCACATTCCAATTGCCCGCTCCTAAACAGCGTGCAGCACGAATCAAGCTGGGCTCTACATTCTTAACAGCATCAATCGTATTCAAGAGAATGGGGAAAAATATACCCAAAAATATGATGAACTGATTTTGCACATTACCTACACCAAACCACAAAATGCTCAATGGAATCCAAGCAATTGGCGGAATCGGGCGAAGGATTTCAATAATGGGATCCACTTGTTCATTAAGCCATTTAAAGCAACCCATGGTAATACCGAGTGGAATAGCTACGCTCGCGTAGCAAAAGGCAATAAATTCCCGCCTTAAGCTATCGCGAACGTGCTTCCATAGCTCACCAGATGCACTTAATTCCATGGCGCCAATAAATACACCTGAAGGAGGTGGTAATAGCGTTGCCTGAGTTTTATCTAAGATATACCGGCTGGCAAACTCCCAGGCAGACAGCAGTATCACTAGTAAAACCAAGCGCCGGAATTGCAAAAGAGAGCGGAGGTAATTCATTATTTTTTAAATACCTTGTTATCAAATGACCAATCTTTAGTTAAATCACCTTTCTCAGGGAATGGCTGTGGCTTGGTCGTATTCAGTGGAGTCGAATACCTTGGGTAAGGGATTTTATCCATTGGTGCAGACCAATTGGCAGGCAGGAATGGTGGTAATTTTGGAATTGCCCAACCTACCTTCGAGAAGGTATTTTCCATAAAGCGCGCATCTACCGCAGCAATAAATGTGGATGCTGACGTTTTATTTTGAATCCGCTTATTGTCATACAGCCATTCATAAATTGGCTCATTTGCACGGCCCCAGAATAATGGAATTGGATATAGGTATGTTGGCTTATCCAGGTTGTTGTACATCTTTATCTGCGCAAGAAGAATTTCAGGGGAAAAATTCTTCAAGTTGGGATCTTCTTGCATGGCCTTGACTGCAGCATCTGGATTTTTGCGTATCCAAAGCGTGGCTTCAACAATGGCGTCTGTAAATGCCTGCACTACGTCTGGCGCATTATCAATAACTTCTTGGCGCACGTAAAAGGATGAGCCGTAGATGTTATAGGGATAGCTATCGTTAATGATGCGCGCATTTTTACGCTCCTTCACCATGATGGTTGGTGTTGGATCCCATGGAACAACGGCATCAATACCCTTAGGCATGGCCATTTGCTCGCCTGGAGGCATGTTCTTTAAAATAATATCTTTGCCGATGACAAGGCCGTGGGCCTTGGCTGCCGCCTGTATATAGAACTCGGCAGAAGACCCAGTAACTAAGCCGATTGTTGCTGGTTCTTTGCGATTTTTAAAATCCTCAATTTTTTTAATGGGTGAATCCAATGGCACCAGCATGGCGTGCATCAAATTGACGTTGATGAGCGCGATGGTTTTAACTGGGACATTCTTATCAATTAATGTGGTGAAGGGGAAATTTCCGCCATTACCAAACTGGAATCGGCCGGAGATGATGACTTCGTTAATCGCGGGTCCCGATGGAAAGGCCTGAAACTTGGCATCGATGCCCCTTTTGGCTAAAAGGCCTGTTTTATCCATTACTAAGTTAATGGTATTTTGACCGGACCATGGCGGCTGAAATGCAACCTGTAATGGCCACCAGCCCTTTTCTTTCAGCCATGCAATTGACTTGGGCGATACTTTTTCATACGCATTTTCAGGCCAGCCGTAGTTAGTAAATTTAGTTGCATCTTGCGCAAAAGCCGGAAGAGATGCCCCTGAAAAGGCTCCGAGTGCTGCAATGACGAGCACTCGACGTTTAAAGTTAAATTCTTTCATTTTTAATCTCCATTTGTTTATTTATAAAACACGAGTCGACTGAAAAAACCATTTCCTACCGTAAAACCATCATACAACCCCGATCAAAGCAAAAAACCTACTCCAAGACAGCTTATTAAACCGAGACGGTTAACTCTACACCACCCCATTTTGTTCTAATCTTTTTGTATTCTTTTTGTCGTGCTAGATACTTCATTAACTCTGAAGGGGGATGCAATTGCGTTCCTTGCTTTAGGGCTTGTACCGTTCCATCCTGTAACCCCAACGCCAGATTTTCAGGATAAAAGGCATGCAGGCACAATTGCTCTCTGCTAACGCTTTTGCCCCATTTTTTTCTCAGGCCAGGCAAGGCAGGCGCTATCTTTTCGCCAGCCCGAACGCTCGCATCATAGTCTACGCCAGCCCGCTCCATAACGAGGGGTGATGGTGTGCCCGCAAGCCTGCCATAGTGGCCTTTTAGGTAGAGCTTTACCTCGTCTGGGATCGTTTTATAGCGCTCCCCCTGAATGACGTTAAGGACAGCTTGGGTAACGATGTATTGTGCAAACGGACTCACCAGAATGGGGTAGCCGAGATCTTTGCGAACTTGAGCCGTTTCTTCTAAGATTTCTTGCTCACGATGCGAGATCCCCAAGGTTTGCAGTTGAGCGCGAAGATTGGAGATCATGCCGCCGGGAATTTGATGCTCATACAAGGCGGGGTCGTAAGTCGCTTTTACCCCCCGGGATAAGCCATCACGTGTGCATACCCAATCAAAATAGTCATTAACCTGTTGCAATGCAGCACGGTTCATATTGGGCGCCCTTCCCAATTTCTGAGCACTATCGAGCACATCCATTACGGATGGCAAAGAAGCTCCATTAGCCATGCAATCCGTTGCGACGTAGCCATAGGCAAATCCAGCCTTGATCGCTTCTTCATAGACTAGTGGCGCCAAACCCGACTGGCAATGCGAATGCAGCTTAAGTGGAATGCCTTTTGCAGCTTTTACGATTGCTGGGAATAAACTTTTTGCACGTTCCGGAGTTAAAAGACCGGTTGGGTCTTTCACTGAAATGAAGTCCACTTTCATTGCAACCAATTCTTTCGTTCGAGCCACAAAATAATCGTCGTCATGCACTGGGCTGAGTGCATACGTCAGCATTGCATTTACTAACATGCCATTTTTCTTGCCAATCTGTACCGATGACAAGATGTTGCGATTGTCATTCAATGCATCGTAGACGGTTAGCACCCGTACGCCAGATTCAGCCAAAAGCTCAATATTGAGAGCGACCACATCATCCGGAAACAGCTCAAAGGTATAAATACTCTGGCCACGCGTCAGTGCATCCGTTGGCGTAGCAAACCGATTACTCAAAAAGGCCAGGCGTTTCCAAGGATCCTCCCTTAAAAAACGAACCATGACATCAAACACAGCGCCGCCTAAAATATT
>CAZUMD010000141.1:0-4021 GCA_964621735.1 uncultured Polynucleobacter sp. | reverse complement strand
GGTACGCACTGATGGGCGATAAAGTTTCCATCGAGGTCAATGTAGATTGCCTCGCCCGGGGCCACATCGCGAACAAAGGTAAAACCCAAACCCTCGAGCGCTACGGATTCAGAAGCAACCATCCACTCGGGACCGTCCGGACCGTCAATCCGACCAATGCACAAAGGCCGAATACCAAATGGGTCCCGAAACGCCAGTAGGCCATAGCCCGCTATCATTGACACCACGGCGTAGGAGCCTCTTACTCTACGGGTGAGTCCGGTCACCGCCTTAAACATGGACTGCTCATCCAATGCGGCGCTATTGGTTTCTTTTTGCAGCTCATCCGCTAGTACATTCAAGAGCACCTCAGTATCGGAGCTAGTGTTAATGTGGCGGCGATCGCGGTAGGCCATCTCAGTACGCAGTGCAGGTGCATTGGTTAAATTACCGTTGTGCGCCAAAATAATTCCATACGGCGCACTGACATAAAAAGGCTGGGCCTCTTCCTCACTGCTAGCCGAACCAGCGGTGGGATAACGGACCTGACCAATCCCCACATTGCCAACCAAACTACGCATATTGCGGGTACGGAATACGTCGCGTACCAAACCATTGGCCTTGTGCATGGCAAATGAATTGCCATTCATCGTCGCAATACCAGCCGCATCCTGACCGCGATGCTGGAGTAGCAGCAATGCGTCATAGAGCAATTGATTTACCGGGTAACGTGAAACACTTCCGACTACGCCGCACATATGACTTAACTCCCTGAGGGTGGTGGTGCAGGAATAACGCTATTAGGCGCGCTTAGCTTCGCCGCCCAATCGGACGGTAACCATACTTGAATTACTGCCATCGCAACATCAATTGCAGGGCGCGTCATTGCTGCCTTCCATGCATTGGTTTGGGGGACCGGCGTTAATACCGCCAAGGTCGATAAAACCACCACGACAAATGCACCGCGCACCAAGCCAAAGGCCAGGCCCAAAAAACGATCCGTAGAGCTTAGCCCAGCTGAGACAATCGCCTTCTGAATCATTGACCCAATGAAGTTACCAGCAATGAGTACCAAGATAAACAAAATAAGAAAGCTCAGACCAAGTCGCACCATCTCATCGAGCTGAAAAGTGGAAAGCCATTCCACCGCTAAATAGGTACTGTAGTGATAAGCAACCCATGCCGCCACAAACCAAGAGGCTAAGGCAAGCACCTCTTTAAAAAAGCCACGGTAGATTCCAACGAAAGCCGAAACCAATAAGATGGCAAAGACAAAATAGTCAACCGAGGTCAGCTTTAGGGTGGCAAGAATGTCCATGCGCTATCCAGTAAATGGGCGAGGGATCACTGCTTCCCCACTTCAACCACGCGGGGAGTAAGGCCCATTGCCTTGATTTTCTTTTCAGCAGCTTCTGCTGTTTCTCTATCTGGAAATGGACCAGCACGTAAGGCATACAATTTTGAGCCATCTGCGCCAGTACGATTTAAAACATAATTCGGAATCTTTTGCTCTTTCAGTTTTGCAATCCAACCATTCGCACGCTCTTCCGACGCAAAGGCGCCAATTTGAATCACAAACTTCCCAGAGGCGCTTGGATTGGCGCTTTCGCTAGCAGACCCATTCGCATTTGACTTGGCCGCAACGACAATTTCTTCACCGGCAGCTAGGCCCATTGTTTTATCTGCTGAGCTTGGCGCAAGCGCTTTTACAGGAGATGATGCTGCTGGGGTAGGCGACGTTGTTTTGCTCGATTCTTTAGATTCGATTGCGGGCACAGGCGTAGCTACCGTTGGCGCGGCTGTTGTTGTTGCCGTTTTGACTTCCGCGGATTTTGGCTCAACTGATGGGGGCAGAGTCGGCTGCGGCGCTGCCACTGCTGGCAAGCTACTCACAATGGTTATGGCGATGTCATTGCTGACAGTCTTTGGCTTACTATCAAGTACCCGAGGCAACACAATGATGGCAACTAAAACCAGTACCGCAGCGCCAATGAGGCGATGACGGGCCCGTTGGTGCTCCGGATCTTCGGTTAAAACAGGATCATCAGCGGTTATGCGTGAACCACGACTACTAAATTTGTTATCCGAGCGTGATCGCGTCGACGAAGCACGCAACCCATCATCGGACTGGGAATCGCGCTTAAAAAGCTGGGAGAGACGAATCATGGATTAGTGCGCCTGGTTGTTTCGATAAGCCATTACGCCTGCGACAGTATAAAAAGAGCCGAATACCACTATTCTATCACCCTCCCCTGCAGATAAAAGCGCCTTTTGGTAGGCATCTCCGGGGCTTGCAAAGGTCTGAATGCCGCCATCCATGCCGAGATTGGGCTTCACTCCACTCGCCTCTAAAAATCCAGCCAGTTCAGCTGCGCTTGCTGCCCTGCTGGTTGGTAGGTCAGTACAAAACCAGTGGTCGATAAGGCCTAGCAACGGGCGTATAACGCCCGCAATGTCCTTATCGGCCATCGCGCCAAAAATGGCATAGGTATAAGGGTGGTAACCCATCTTATCGAGGCTCTGCCCTAAGGTCGCAGCAGCATGGGGATTGTGCGCTACATCGAGCACAATCGTAGGTTGCCCTGGCAGAACCTGAAAACGACCCGGCAACTCGACCATGGCAAAGCCGTTTCGAATATCTTGTGCACTAACGGGGATGCGATCACGTAAAGCGCTGAGGGCTGCAATCACAGCAGAAGCATTGAGCAATTGATTGGCGCCCCGCAAAGCCGGATAACCCAAGCCACTAAAACGTTTGCCACGGCCGGACCAAGCCCATTGCTGTTTATCCCCTTGAAAGTTGTAGTCTCGACCCATGAGCCAAAGATCACACCCCAAGGATTCTGCATGGGTGACTAAGCTATCGGGAGGCATTGGATCGCCACAAACTGCAATCGCATTGGCTCGAAATATGCCGGCCTTTTCCCGGGCAATTTTTTCTCGGGTATCGCCTAAAAAAGCGGCATGATCAATGTCAATGCTGGTCACAATCGCACAATCGGCATCCAAAATGTTGATGGCATCCAAGCGGCCGCCCATACCCACTTCCAAAATAACGGCATCTAATTTAGCTGCTGCAAATAGACGCATGATGACCAGGGCCGTAAATTCAAAATAGGTCAGCGTAGGGGCGTTGGGAAGACTGATCCTTGCTGCTTCTACTTCAGCAAAATACTCTAGCAACTGCGCATCCGTCGCATTGACACCATTGATGCGTGCCCGTTCATTAAATTGCAGCAAATGGGGTGATGTGTGGCAACCAACCCGATAACCGGCTGCCAGCAAAATACTCTCTAGAAAAGCGCAGGTAGAGCCTTTGCCATTCGTCCCTGCAACTGTAATGATGGGGCAATCAAAGCGAAGGTCGAGGGCTGCTTTAACCCGACTAATGCGCTCAAGACCCATATCGATCCCAACCGGATGCGCTGTTTCGAGGTGACTAAGCCAGGCCTCGAGGCTAGAGAATGAAATTGGATCCGGGTTTGATTCGCTCAACGCTTCAACTGGGGTTAAGAGGATGGGCTAACAACCGAAGCGGTAATGGATGGCTCGGGCAGTTTTTGCAGGAGCGCCAATATACGAGCAATCTCTGCGCGCATATTACGGCGATCCACAATCATGTCAACGCCACCCTTCTGCATTAAAAACTCGGAGCGCTGAAATCCCTCCGGAAGTTTTTCACGAACGGTTTGCTCAATTACACGTGGTCCAGCAAAACCAATTAATGCTTTAGGCTCGGCCATCACCACATCGCCCATGAAAGCAAAGCTGGCCGAAATGCCGCCCATGGTAGGGTCAGTCAGTACGCTAATGTAAGGCAGCCCTGCTTTTGACAGCTTGGTTAACATCGAATTGGTTTTTGCCATTTGCAATAGAGAGAGAAGACTCTCTTGCATGCGCGCACCACCCGTGGCAGTAATACAAATGAATGCACATTTTTTGTCGATCGCTTCTTGCGCGCCGCGTACAAAACGCTCGCCCACAACCGATCCCATGGAGCCGCCCATGAACTGAAATTCAAAACAAGCAGTAACCACCGGGA
>CAZUMD010000140.1:275-4159 GCA_964621735.1 uncultured Polynucleobacter sp. | reverse complement strand
ACGGGCACCCAAAGTTATCTGGCGCTGTTTAATTATTTCGGCATCGGGTACGGTATTGATGTGGGTACTTCTGATGACCCTTTGGCTGCCAACGATCAATTACGCCAAAACCTACCGCTTTGTAGCAGAACGTTTAGTACAAGCAGCCCCCAAGAATGCGCGCTGCATAGATACCAGCAATATTGGCTCTGCGCAGCTTGCTTCATTTAACTACTTTACAAAACTCCCCTTGCGGGATGATTCCAGCTGCCCTTATGTATTGACCCACAGTCAATTAGAAGCAAAGGCCTATGCTAGCCTTAATCAAAAAACCATTACCTTGCTATGGGAAGACCGGCGCGCAGCCGACCGCACTGAGCGCTTGCGGCTTTACCGCGTTACTCCGGAATAGCTGAATTAATAAAAAGGTATCTGTTTGCATCCTTCGGAGTAGGGTCTAAAAGCGAACGCACATGCAGTTGTCGGTAGCACAGTAAAATAGCCTCTTGACGAACACAAACATTACAGTCGGCCTCTTGTCGCTGATTCACCATTTCCCATGCTTTTAAGGCTCTCTCGCTTACGCGAGGATATTCCGGCATTACTTAAGTTAGCAGGTCCACTCCTGGTGGGTCAGCTTGCCGTGATTGCCTTTGGGGTACTCGATACTGCCATGACGGCGCGTTATTCCGCCGATGATTTAGCAGCATTGGCTATGGCTTCAGCGATTTACATTAGCGTGTATGTTGGCCTTACCGGTGTTGTTTCAGCATTGGCTCCCATTGCGGGTCAACTGTTTGGTGCGAAACGCTACGATGAAATTGGTGAAGAGGTACGTCAAGCCATCTGGCTTGCAGTACTTCTAAGTCTCTTCGGTGCATTGGTTCTTTGGAATGCCGATTTAATTTTGGACATTTCGCAAGTCAGCCCGGAGATTCACGCAAAAGCCAGTTTATACATGCACATCTTAGTACTGGGGTTGCCTGCCAGCATGGCCATGCGCGTACTCATTGCCCTCCACAATGCGGTATCTAGGCCAACCATCATTACGATCGTGCAATTGATCGGCTTGGCTGCTAAGTTCCCACTGAACTATTTATTTATCTATGGGGCCTTTGGTATTGAAGGCATGGGGGGTCCTGGCTGTGCGGTAGCGACCGTCATCATTAATTGGCTCTGGCTACTCATTACCTTGTGGATTGTGGTCGCTGGGCGTTTTTATAAGCCCTTTGCCTTATTTGCTCGATTTAGCAGGCCTGACTTTCACCGCATCGGCGTCTTGCTCAGACTGGGTATGCCAATTGGCTTTAGTTACCTCATCGAAGTAACTTCATTTACGTTCATGTCCCTCTTTATTGCCCGCCTTGGCACGGAAGCCTTAGCTGGGCATCAAATTGTTGCCAATATTGGTACCGTGATCTACATGGTCCCCTTATCCCTATCGATTGCAACCATGACCTTAGTCTCGCAATCGATTGGCGCCAATCAACAATCAAAGGCAGAGCAGATTGGCTGGTCCTCAGTCTTTTTTACGACCACCGCCTGCGCCGTCATTGGACTCACGGCCTGGTTTTTTAGAACCGAATTACTCAACTTGTACGACCCCCCAGAAGAAGTAAAGCAGTTTGCTATTCCGCTCTTTTTGTTTATAGCCTTCTATCAGATATTTGATGCCCTTCAAGTCAGCGCCGCTTTTATTCTGCGCGCCTACCGGATTGCTTTTTGGCCCATGCTCATTTATGCGGTCTCCCTTTGGGGTGTCGGGCTGGGTGGCGGCTATATGCTGGGATTTAATGTCACCGGCAATGTTCCATTAGCATTGCAAGGCGCCAGTGGTTTTTGGGTTGCCAATAGCATTAGCTTGGGGGTTGCTGCTGTCTTTCTGTTGTATCTCTTCAAGCGTACTGCAGTCCGCTTTCAGAAAACGCACCCGCCGGTATTGGTTTAAATCAGGGTTCACTGCGCGCGAAGGGCGAGTCCGTACTCTACTTTTCTAAAGTACTCACTTTGCCATTCCATCGAAACGCGATGCCTTGATCCGGCACTGTGATTTTCTTATCTTTACCAGCGTAATTAATGCGCGATAAGAGATCCCGAATTAAATTGAGGTGCGCTTGTTTTTTATTGTTGGCGCGCACGATAGTCCAGGGTGCTTCTGCCGTACTGGTCTTAAGTAACATGGCATTGCGGTAGGTGCTGTACGCATTCCATTTCTTTTGAGCCTGCTGGTCAATTGGGCTGATCTTCCACTGCTTCAGGGGGTCATTTTCACGGGACTCAAGACGTAACTTCTGCTCTTTTTTTGAAATATCCAAGTAGTACTTCAGTACAGTGACGCCCGACTGAATCAAGATCGATTCGAGCGGATTAACGGCGGATAGGAATGTAGCGTACTGCGCCTTGCTGCAAAACCCCATCACCATCTCAACACCAGCTCGGTTGTACCAGCTGCGATTAAAGAGGACGAATTCACCTCGTTTAGGTAGCTGGGCGATGTAGCGCTGAAAGTACCACTGATCCGCTTCTACATCGGATGGTTTGCCCAGAGCAACTACTCGTGTTTCACGTGGGCTCAGGTGCTCGGTAATCGCTTTGATCGTGCCATCTTTACCAGCAGTATCGCGGCCCTCCAAGATAACCAATATCTGATCGCCATTGGCAATCAGGGATTTCTGTACCTTTACGAGCTCAATCTGCAGGGCTCGCAGTTCTGTTTCGTATTTGCTTGAATCAACATCCGGAGCCACATTCTTGCTCATTAAGCGCCGGCATTATCTATTGCTAGGGTATTTGCTGGAGGGCTTGCTTTCACGGCCACTTTTTTAGCTGACGGCTTTTTTGCCGCTGCTTTTTTTGCTGCAGGTCTTTTCGCTGCTGCTTTTTTGGCAGGCGCTTTCTTCGCTGCGGTTTTTTTGACGGCTACTTTCTTACTGGCTGTCTTTTTGGCTGCTTTTTTTAGTTTTATAGCTTCTTTTTTGGCATCGTTTGCTGCTTTAGACGCCCTGGCCTTATCCAACTTCTTCAACACAGCGCTTTTTGTTGCATCGAGCTTATCGAGCTGTTTAGTTAATTTTTTAATGGTCTTTGTGGTGCTCATTTACATTCCCTCCAGATTCATGTGATTAAGTGAACTACATGAAAATCATCGTATGACGATTTAGTAGTGATTTCAAGGGATTGTGACAGTTTAGGGCCATTTTTTTGCTATGGGGATTCGATTATGATGACTGCATGGCACTTATCAAATCCATTCTAAGCCTATTGTTTATCACATTCTTTACTGCGGCCCATGCTCAGGTAAGCACGATAGCGGTTGCAGCCAATATGAAGGATGCCTTCCTTGCCATTCAAAATGAATTCAAAGCAGATAACAAGGCTGATTTTCGGGTTGTATATGGGTCATCTGGCAATATCACCGCCCAGATTTTGAATGGCGCGCCATTTTCGCTCTTTATCTCGGCGGATGAGGACTACCCGCTGGAACTTGCTAAACGGAAGATGACGGCGGATGAAGGCAAAGTCTATGCCATCGGCAAAATTGCCTTACTCAGCAAAAAATCGAAGGGAATTGTGCTTGGCAATAGCAAAGCAGAGCTCACGAAGGCAATCAAACAAGCCAATAAGATTGCCATAGCAAAGCCAGAATTAGCGCCGTATGGAAAAGCCGCAGTCGATTACCTGAAAGCCGAAGGCCTTTGGGACCTGGCCAAAGACAAACTCGTCTATAGCGATAACATCAGCATGGCAACCATGTATGTTGCCAGCGGGTCAGCTGATCTTGGCTTTACCGCCCTATCCTTGGCACTGGCGCCTGGGATTGCGAAAGAAACGCAGCATTTAGTTTTAAATCCCGCGCTCTATGAGCCAATCCGGCAACGCATGGTTCTGATGAAAAATGCACCGCG
>CAZUMD010000140.1:0-265 GCA_964621735.1 uncultured Polynucleobacter sp. | reverse complement strand
AAAATTGCCTTGATTAGTAAAAAATCGAAGGGAATTGTGCTTGGCAATAGCAAAACAGAGCTCACGAAGGCAATCAAACAAGCAAAGAAGATTGCCATTGCAAAGCCAGAATTAGCGCCGTATGGAAAAGCCGCAGTCGATTACCTGAAAGCTGAAGGACTATGGGATTTAGTCAAAGACAAATTGGTTTATGGTGACAATATTAGTATTGCAACCATGTATGTTGCCAGCGGGTCAGCCGATCTTGGTTTTACCGCCCTATCCT
>CAZUMD010000139.1:0-4175 GCA_964621735.1 uncultured Polynucleobacter sp. | reverse complement strand
AAGCAATGGTCACGGGTCATAACCAATATCCTCCCATGCCAGGGGTGCTTGATCTGCGTAAAACCATTGCCAGCAAAATCGATCGGCTATACGGTCAGTCCTACGATCCTGCTACGGAGATCACCATTACTGCTGGAGCAACGCAAGCGATCTTCACGGTGATTATGTCCTGCGTTAGCCCGGGCGATGAAGTCATCGTGATTGAGCCTGCATTTGATTGCTATCTGCCAGCAATTACCTTGGCTGGCGGCAAAGCCATCTGCGTGAGCCTGGATGTGCAACGCAATTCCGATGGCCTTGTGGATGCATACGCCATCCCATGGACTGCCCTAGCAAATGCAATCACCCCCAAAACACGGCTCTTACTGATTAACTCACCCCACAATCCCACCGGCATGGTGTGGCAACGGTCTGATCTGGCTCGCCTGGCCGATTTACTGAGCCAGACAAACGTATTGGTGTGCAGTGATGAAGTCTATGAGCACATGGTCTTTGATGGACAACAGCACCACAGTGCATCTAGCCACCCCGCCTTAGCAGCACGGAGTTTTGTAGTATCCAGCTTTGGAAAAACCTTTCATGTTACGGGCTGGAAAATCGGCTACGTAGCAGCACCAGTCTCCCTGTCTGCAGAATTTCGGAAGGTGCATCAATTCAATGTGTTTACAGTCAACACCCCTATGCAAGTGGGAATCGCCCATTACTTATCGGATCCAGCGCACTATTTGGGACTATCGGCGTTTTATCAACGCAAACGCGACTTCTTTAGAACAGGTTTAGCTAGCACCCGATTTAAATTACTGCCAGCGCCTGGAAGTTATTTTCAGTGCGTCGATTACTCCGCACTCGGAATCCCGCAAAGCGAGCTCAGCGAAGCCGAGTTCTGTCGGTGGCTAACCTGCGAAGTCGGAGTCGCAGCGATTCCAGTTTCGGCATTCTATGGCGCAGGAACCGACACCAAGGTTATTCGGTTTTGCTTTGCCAAAGAAGAGAAAACTCTAGAAACCGCGCTGTCACGACTGCGCACAGTGTAGTGTTGATGCAAACGAACAAAATCAAACGATAACGATGGCGAACGCGATGAACAAAAGTAAGAATTCGAATCAAGGCATGATCGATGTCTACAGTTGGGCAACCCCCAATGGGCACAAAGTCCACATCATGCTCGAAGAGTGTGGCTACCAGCTTGGCCGCGATTGGCGTGCCATTCCCATTGATATTGGCAAGGGCGACCAATTTACACCGGCGTTTTTAAAGATTAGTCCCAATAATAAAATCCCAGCCATTACCGACCCCAATGGCCCCGATGGCAAACCCATTCATCTTTTTGAATCGGGCGCCATTCTGTTATACCTTGCAGCAAAGACGGGGCGCTTTTTGCCGAGCAGCACGCGCGCGAAGTATGAGGTCTTACAGTGGCTGATGTTTCAGATGGGTGGCCTCGGACCGATGCTCGGCCAGAATCACCACTTTCGTTTGTATGCCCCACAGAAAATTGATTACGCGATTGAGCGCTATACCAATGAAGCCAAGCGCTTGTATGGGGTTTTAGATCGGCAGCTAGCCACCAATCGCTACATCGCAGGAAATCAATACACCATTGCCGATATCGCTATTTTTCCGTGGACCAATCGCTGGGAAAAACAAGGGATCGACATTACTGAGTTTCCACACTTCAAACGCTGGTTTGAATCGATCGGTCAGCGCCCTGCAGTCAAACGCGGCATGCAGGTCTTGACGGATTTACGTAAACCCAGCTTTGATGCAACTGCAAATGAATTGTTGTTTGGCTCCTCGCAGTATAAAAAGCGCTAAGCAATACGATTAAATTGAATAAGCATCACACCACGAAGGAAGCGGCATGAAAATTAAATCAGTTGGCATTATTGGTGCTGGAACCATGGGCAATGGCATTGCTCAAGTCTGTGCCGTAGCAGGATTAGACGTGGTCATGATTGATGTGAATCAGGCTGCGATTGAGCGCGGCATGGCGAACATTAAACGTAGCCTCGATCGCCTGATTAAAAAAGAAACACTAACGGCGGCGCAAAAGGATCTTGCATTAGGGCGCATTAAAGGCAGCACGGCGTATGCTGATTTAAAAGGCCTTTCGCTGGTGATCGAGGCAGCAACCGAAAATCAAGCGATCAAAGAAAAGATATTGAAGCAAATCGATGAAACAGTAGGCAAAGAAACGATTATTGCGACCAATACCTCCTCACTCTCGATTACGAAGTTAGCTGCCCTCAACTCTGTCCCAGAGCGCTTTATTGGAATGCACTTTTTTAATCCGCCACCACTCATGGCCTTAGTTGAAGTGATACGCGGCCTGCAAACCAGTGATCAGACTCACGATGCGATTATTTCGATGGCCAAGGCGATTGGCAAAGAGCCCATCACCGTTAAAAATAGTCCTGGCTTTGTGGTGAATCGCATCTTGCTGCCCATGATTAACGAAGCCTTTTTTGTTTTAGCCGAAGGACTTGCAAGTGCAGAAGACATCGATGCCGGCATGAAGCTCGGCTGTAATCAACCAATTGGGCCTCTGGCACTCGCTGATTTAATTGGTTTAGACACCTGCCTTGCCATCATGGAAGTGTATTTTGATAACTTCAATGACTCTAAGTATCGCGCCTGCCCTTTGCTACGTGAAATGGTCGCGGCCGGGTATTTAGGCCGCAAAACAGGCCGCGGTGTGTATCACTACGATACTTAAATAATGGCAACCATCAGCACCCTACCGCCGATTGTTCGTATTTTGGGATACGGCGGCTTAATTCCATTCATTGTTTGCGCCATCTTGGTCCAAGTAGCCCCGACGCCCTTTGATTTTGTCAGCGCCGAATCCCTGGCTGCTTATGGCGCTGTCATCTGCTCTTTTTTGGGCGCCATCCATTGGGGCGCTAACTTTCGGCACCTGGGCAATGTTGCCGATAGCGCCCATTTAGCGAGCGCTGGCGATATCGGCGGATCCCGTTGGTTTGCACGAAATGCCTGGATCTGGGGGATTATTCCCTCGCTGGTTGCTTGGCTAGCATTGCATGTATATATTCCGGTGGGTTTGCTGATGTTGGCCGCCATGCTTTTAGTTCAGCGCGGCATTGATCAAAACACGTACCAGTATTACTTTAGTAGCAAAGCCGCGCTCGATGAATTCATGGTGATGCGCACACGCTTGACTGTAATTGCCACACTCTGCCTGGCATGGGCCGCTCTGGTCATGCTGGTGACCATGACGTGAGAACCAATCAAGTCTGGATCAGCTTGCCATGAGCAATCTGTTTGAAACCAAACCGCCGCCGCCCTTGGCGGAAGCATTGCGCCCAAGCTCCATTGCTGAGGTGATCGGTCAATCGCATTTGCTAGCGCCTGGTAAACCCCTGCAACTGGCGTTTGCATCGGGTAAACCGCATTCGATGATTTTGTGGGGTCCTCCCGGCGTTGGCAAAACAACCTTAGCGCGTCTTTCTGCAAAGGCCTTTGATCGTGAATTTATTGCCATCTCAGCCGTCCTTGCAGGCGTGAAAGAAATTCGAGAAGCCATTGAGCAAGCCCAGCAAAACAATAATCAGTATGGCAAGCAAACCATCCTGTTTGTGGATGAAATTCATCGCTTTAATAAAAGCCAGCAAGATGCGCTGTTGCCACATGTCGAGTCTGGTCTCTTTACGTTTATTGGTGCCACCACAGAAAACCCCTCCTTTGAGGTGAATTCCGCCTTGCTTTCTCGTGCTCAAGTCTATGTTCTTAAATCCTTAAGCGCAGAAGAACTCGGTGTCTTAATTCAGCGCGCCAGAAAATTTGCCATGCCGAATGTGGAATTTGATACCGCCGCGCTAGATGCCATCATCGCCAATGCAGATGGTGATGCGCGTCGCTTACTCAATGTATTGGAACAAATCCGTAATGCCATTTCGATTCCTGGGTCTACTACCACGGTTGTGGATCAAGCCTTTGTTGAAAACGCATTAACGAGCAATGGTCGTCGGTTTGATAAAGGCGGAGACCAGTTTTATGACCAGATATCGGCGCTGCATAAATCGGTGCGCGGCTCTAATCCAGATGCTGCTCTGTATTGGCTTTGCCGCATGCTCGACGGCGGCGCAGATCCGCGCTACCTTGCCCGCCGAATCATTCGTATGGCATGGGAAGACATTGGTTTAGCCGACCCGAGG
>CAZUMD010000138.1:0-4178 GCA_964621735.1 uncultured Polynucleobacter sp. | reverse complement strand
CGCGCACTGATATCGGCAATCGCTTCCACCTCAACCAAGCCATTGGCTTTTAAGGTGTTACCCGTTGACACTAAATCAACAATCGCATCTGCCAAACCGACCAAGGGAGCAAGCTCCATCGATCCATACAAATGAATGGTATCGATGTGCACCCCTTTATTAGCAAAGTGCTCACGAGCGCAGTTCACATACTTAGTGGCTACCTTCAGGCGCGATCCTTGGCGAACGGCTTCGGCGTAATCAAAACCGGCGCGCACGGCTACCGACATACGGCATTTGGCGATACCCAGATCAAATGGCACATAAAGACCATCTGTGCCCTTTTCCATTAAGACATCCAAGCCAGCTACTCCAAAATCTGCACCGCCAAATTGCACATAAGTTGGCACATCCGAGGCACGCACAATAATTAAGCGCACGTCGGGATTCGAGGTCTCAATAATGAGCTTGCGTGACTTTTCAGGATCCTCCAGCGGCCGAATGCCGATCTTGGACAGAATCGCTGTTGTCTCTTCGAAGATACGGCCCTTGGAGAGGGCGAGGGTTAATTTCATGGAACTATTATTTCACGCGCTCGATGTTTGCGCCCAATTGGGTTAATTTTTGCTCCATACGGTCATAACCGCGGTCTAAGTGGTAAATCCGATCCACAATCGTCTCGCCTTGGGCCGCAAGACCGGCAATCACCAGGCTGGCCGATGCCCGAAGGTCCGTTGCCATGACCGTCGCGCCCGACAAAGCTTCAACGCCCTGGGCGATGGCGGTATTGCCCTCAATCGCAATATCGGCGCCCAAGCGGTTCAGCTCTTGCACGTGCATAAAGCGGTTCTCAAAAATGGTTTCGGTAATAGTCGAGCTGCCGCGCGCAATTGCATTCACGCTCATGAGTTGTGCCTGCATATCAGTTGGGAAGGCGGGATACTCCGACGTACGAAAGTTTACCGCCTTTGGGCGTCCCTGCATCTTGGCCCGAATCCAATCGGGTCCGGTTTCTACTTGCAAGCCCACTTCACGCAACTTAACCAAGACCGCATCCAAGGTATCCGGACGACAGTGCTTTACCAGGACATCGCCGCCGGCTGCCGCAACGGCGCACAAGAACGTACCTGCCTCGATTCGGTCTGGGATGACGCTATGCTCTGCGCCATGCAGCGCATCTACGCCCTCGATGGTGAGTTTATCGCTACCAATACCAGTGATCTTGGCGCCCATTTTGACCAACAACTCAGCCAAATCACTCACCTCGGGTTCGCGCGCGGCGTTCTCCAGGGTGGTTGTTCCCTTGGCCAGGGTTGCTGCCATTAAGAGGTTTTCAGTACCCGTGACGGTAATCATGTCCGTCAGAATCGATGCGCCCTGCAAGCGCTCTGCCTTTGCTTCAATATTACCGCCCTTGATTTTCATGGTGGCGCCCATCGCCTTTAAGCCTTTGATGTGCTGATCAACTGGCCTGGCACCAATCGCACAACCTCCAGGCAAAGAAACCGTTGCCTTACCGAGTCGTGCCAATAAGGGGCCCAAAACCAAGATCGATGCGCGCATGGTCTTAACAATGTCGTACGTCGCCTCAAAGCTAGTGATGTTGGCCGCACTTAAGATCAAATGCGTGCGATTGTCCGGATTGGGGAAGTCCACTTGTACGCCCATGTTTTTAAGCAACTTGAGCATGGTGCGCACATCCTGCAGATCGGGCACATTGCGCAACACAATCGGATCCTTACTTAAAAGGCATGCACACAGAATCGGCAGGGCTGCATTTTTTGCCCCCGCTATCAGCACTTCGCCTTGCAAAGGCGTGCCGCCAATCATTTTTAACTTATCCATTGCACTCTTTTTATTGTCTTCTTACATCTTATATATTGCTTATTACTTATGTCTTATTGACCTGCTTTGTCTGCAAACTCAGCTGGAGTAAACGCCTTAATCGATAAGGCATGCACTTCCGCCTTCATGCGATCACCCAGTGCGGCGTACACCAATTGATGCCGCTGAATCAGGCGCTTGCCTTCAAACTCGGCACTGACCACCGTTGCATAAAAATGCTGGCCATCGCCCTCCACCGCAAGGTGACTGCAAGCAATGCCTTGCTGAATATAGGACTGAATTTGTTCTGGGGTTGGGAACATCGGTTACTCCATAAAATGAAACGATTAAATTCAGAGCTACTTAATGCCGTAATTTATACCCAGTCTCCAGCATGCGCAATGCAGCAATGGAGACCACCACAAAAAATCCACCGACAATGGCAAAGCTCATCCACGGGGAAACATCCGATACGCCAAAAAAGCCATACCGAAATCCGTCAATCATATAAAAGAACGGATTGAAATGGGATATGGTTTGCCACACAGGCGGCAAGCTGTGAATCGAATAGAAGACGCCCGATAACATCGTGGCCGGCATGATTAAGAAATTCTGAAAGGCAGCCAGCTGATCAAACTTATCGGCCCAGATGCCAGCGACTAAACCCATGCTACCCAAAATAGCAGCGCCCAGAAAAGCAAAAACGATGATCCAAATCGGGTATTCAAAACTAGGCTGCACAAACCATGCCGTAATTAAGAAAACACCCAAGCCAACCACCACACCCCGCACCACCGCAGCCAGTACATAGGCCGCATAAAACTCTAAATTACTCAGCGGCGCCAACAGAACAAAAACCAAATTACCGGTGATCTTCGACTGAATTAAGGAGGACGAGGTATTCGCAAAGGCATTTTGCAAGAGGCTCATCATCACGAGGCCCGGAATCAAAAAGGCGGTATAGCTGAGGTGGCCATACATCTCCACTTTGCCTTCCAGTACATGGCCAAAAATCAAAAGGTACAGTACTGCGGTCAGCACCGGCGCCGCTACCGTCTGAAACGCAACTTTATAAAAGCGCTTTACCTCTTTACGCAGTAGCGTCGGAAAGCCACTGCCATAGTCAAATGGGGCATGCTTCATGCGGCATTTCCAGACATGATGTGCACAAAGACATCTTCTAAATCAGCTGCCTCGCCATTTTGTTTTTTTGCACCACCAAACCGAGACAGTAAATTGGTCGTGGTATCTAATGCGACCACCTTGCCTTGCTTTAGCATCGCAATGCGTTGACACAAGGCCTCAGCCTCTTCTAAGTAATGGGTGGTCAATACGATGGTGTGCCCATCGTGATTGAGTCTGCTAATAAATTGCCAGAGGGATTGGCGCAGCTCCACATCCACTCCTGCCGTTGGCTCATCTAGAACAATCACGGGCGGGCGATGTACCAGCGCTTGCGCAACCAAGACGCGGCGTTTCATGCCGCCCGAGAGGGAGCGCATATTACTATCGGCTTTTCCAGTCAAGTCTAAGTTAGCCATGATCTCATCGATCCACGCATCGTTATTGCGAATACCAAAGTAGCCCGACTGAAAGCGTAAGGTTTCACGTACTGTAAAGAAGGGATCAAAAACCAATTCTTGTGGCACAACGCCAAGCATGCGGCGCGCTTCGCGGTGGGTTGACTGCACATCGATGCCCATAATCGAAGCACTGCCGTGGTCTGGCTTACACAGCCCCGCCAAAATGGAGATGAGGGTTGTTTTTCCAGCGCCGTTAGGGCCGAGAAGACCAAAGAACTCGCCTTCATGGATTTGAAGCGAAACATCGTCTAACGCTTGCAAGACGCCGTACCGCTTTGATATTCCTTTAATCGATATTGCCGAAGTCATACTGCTGGCGTGCCTAACAACTCAGCAACGCCATAAACCTGGGCCAAGACACACAATTTCGGCGGTGGACTTACTAAGGTTAGCTCGCGCTGACCCTGCCGTAATTTTTTTTGCCATGCAATCAAGACAGCTAGCGCACTGGAATCAAAATCACTTAGTGCAGTGCAATCCACCGTCTGTAGCTGCGCAAGATCACGAAGTCCATCAAGCTCCACCGCTACGGCGTTTTGCTGGGTCAGAGTGGACGGCAGAATATAGGGCATAACGTGTTGATTAATTACTGGGGCGTGCCGAGGCTAGCATCTTATTGCGCTCTTTCAAAAACGCGATTAGGCCATCAATGCCATTTTGATTAATTTGATTCGTAAATTGGTTGCGGTAGTTTTCTACCAGCCACACCCCTAAAACATTGATGTCATAGACTTTCCAGCCAGAGGGCGTTTTCTCTAAACGGTAATCAAGCGGAATCGGGTCACCGCGGCC
>CAZUMD010000137.1:0-4273 GCA_964621735.1 uncultured Polynucleobacter sp. | reverse complement strand
GCGCAAGCCTCAATCAAGTTCTGGCCACCAAATGGCAAGAGGCTACCACCCATCACCACCAAATCAGCGGCGCTGTAATACATTGGCATCTCGCCCATGGAGTCACCGAGAATCACATCCACATCGATATCGACTTTCGGCATCTCAAGCCACTCTGAACGGCATCGAAACACTAAACCAGCGGCCTGGATTTGATTGGCGACTTCAGAAAAACGCTCAGGGTGACGAGGCACCAAACACAGCAATGGAGCTACATCAACAGCGTTACTCAGAAGTAAATCCTTCCACGCCCTCAGAATGATTTCCTCCTCACCATCGCGGGTACTTGCTGCACAGACCATCAAACGCTGATTGGAGTGCAGCTCTTGCTTCCAAGATTTACCCTGTTGGACTAAGTCCGGATCCAGCGGTACATCAAACTTGAGGTTGCCCATGATCTCTACTTTTTTGACGCCGAGACTGCGATAACGGTCAGCATCGAATTGCGTCTGGGCAAAGATGCCGGAAAACGCCTGAAATAAAGATCTTCCGGCATTGCCAAATCGATTGACGCGACGAGCGCTACGCTCAGAAAGACGCGCATTCACGAGAAATAATGGTAGACCGATTTCTGCACAATAAAACACTACGGTCGGCCAAGCCTCCGTCTCCATGAACAAACCAAACTTGGGTTTAAATGCACGAATGAAATTAGCGACAGACCAGCAAAGGTCATAAGGCAAATAGACTTGTCGCAGCTGACCCGTAGCAATTGCTTTTGCAAATAAGGCAGCGCCAGTGCGACGGCCATTCAGCGTCATGTGAGTCAACAAAATCTTTTCACCACGCGCAAGGTATGCCTCTACAAGCGGTTGAGCAGCCCTTGTCTCACCAACGGATACCGCATGAATCCATACTGAACCTTGAGTAATGGATTTTCCATAAGCAAAACCCAAGCGCTCAGCAAAGTGATTTAAGTATTCTGATGAGTGTCGTGTGCGCCAAGCAAGGCGAAGAAATGCTAAAGGCAATAAGAGGTGCCAAAGCAGTTGATAAACAGCAAACCAGAACTTAGGGCGGGCACCGTATTGTGAATCTTGCGGTACGCGCCCAAGGCTTGGAGTCAAACTCACTTTTTCAGACGTTCGGTCAATTCGACCGCCTTACCTAAATAAGAAGATGGTGTCATCTCGAGCAATAGGGCTTTTGCATCTTCAGGGATTTGCAAGCCACGAATAAAGGTTTGCAAGTCAGCTTGATTGATTCCTTTGCCGCGAGTGAGTTCCTTGAGTTGTTCATACGGGTTCTCAATGCCATAACGACGCATGACGGTCTGGACGGGCTCAGCCAATACTTCCCAGCACTCGTCTAAGTCTGCAGCAATTGCAGCATGGTTTACTTCTAATTTGCCTAAACCACGCAAGGCGCTGTCATAAGCTAAAACGCTATGTCCAAAGGCGGGTCCAAGATTACGCAATACGGTTGAATCCGTGAGATCGCGCTGCCAGCGAGAAATCGGCAACTTCTCAGCTAGGTGGCGCAGCAAGGCATTGGCCACGCCCAGATTACCTTCAGAATTTTCAAAGTCGATTGGGTTCACTTTATGCGGCATGGTTGATTAACCAATCTCGCCTGCTTTAGTGCGTTGCTTAAAGTAACCAATTGAAATGTAAGCCCAGAAATCACGGTCCATATCTAACAAGATCGTATTGGCGCGGGCAATCGCATCAAATAATTCAGCCATACCATCGTGCGGCTCAATCTGAATCGTATACGGATTAAATGTAAGACCTAAACGTTTCTCAACGACATTCTTGGAAAAATTTTCCCAATCAAAATTAGGGTAGGCAGATAAGTGTGCGTTGTAGTTTCCAACGGCACCGTTCATTTTCCCCAAGAGCGGCACTGCGGCAATCGTTGCAATCGCACGCTCTAAACGTTTTGCAATATTAGCCAACTCTTTACCCAATGTACTTGGGGAAGCTGGCTGGCCATGCGTACGAGACAACAAAGGCACCCTGGCATTCTCAATTGCTAAATCCGTTAATACAGAATGAACTTTTCTGAGTTGTGGCAACAAGACTTGATCACGCGCCCCACGCAACATCAAGCCATGCGAAGTATTGTTGATGTCCTCTGAGGTGCAGGCGAAATGAATAAATTCACTAGCTTTCAATAGATCTGGGCGACCAGCTACTTTTTCTTTTAAGAAATACTCAACCGCTTTGACATCATGGTTGGTAACTGCTTCGATATCTTTAATACGCTGCGCATCTGCATCGGAAAAGTTTTCCGGTAGAGCTAATAAAAAGGCTTCGTCCGCTGCACTGATTTTGGGTACATCTGGCAGACCTGCAGAAGCCAAAGCCAGCAACCAATGGATCTCCACAAATACCCGCTGACGCATAAATGCAGCCTCGGACAACCAAGGGCGTAGGGCATCTAATTTTCCAGCGTAACGGCCATCTAAAGGGGAAAGAGCATTAAGGGTAGAAATCGGCTGACTCACGAATATTGCCTTTACATTGAATATGTCAATAAACCCTGATTTTAATCGTTCTTGGGGGCAACCCAAATTGGCTGAGATGGCTATACTGGTCAGTATGAAACTTATCGGATCCCTCACTAGCCCCTATGTACGCAAGGTACGCATTGTTTTCTTGGAAAAAAAGGTTGATGTAGACCTCGAACTCGAGAATGTCTGGGCTGCAGACACCAAAATTGCCCTTAATAACCCTTTAGGCAAGGTACCTTGTTTAATTTTGGATGATGGCGAAGCTATCTACGACTCCCGCGTGATTGCGGAGTATGTCGACACCCTTAGCCCCGTTGGCAAGCTCATACCAGCAGGTAGCCGAGAGCGCGCTACCGTCAAAACCTGGGAAGCCCTGGCTGATGGAGTGGATGATGCTGGAATTTTGGCCCGCTTAGAGGTGACTTTGCGCCCAACAGAGCAGCAAAGCTCTGAATGGCTAGAGCGCCAAATGGGCAAAATTGACGCTGCTTTAGCTCAAATGTCCCGCGAATTAGGCGATAACGCCTGGTGTCATGGCAACCAGATGACGCTGGCGGATATTGCAGTGGGATGCGCATTGGGTTACATGCTGTTCCGCTTCCCAAATATCGCCTGGCAAGCTCAGTACCCAAATCTAGATGCCTTGTATCAAAAGTTGATGCAAAGACCTTCCTTTGCGGAAACAGCACCGCCAGCAGCCTAAACCAGGAAATTACTCATTAAGTAGTTTAGGGAACTTAGGCGGAAATAATTCCACCGCCTAAGCAGACATCTCCGTCATACAAAACCGCAGACTGACCTGGAGTCACTGCCCACTGAGCTTCCGGAAAAGCCAATTGAAAACTCAATGGCCCTTCTACTCCAACATCAAGAGCACAAGCCGAGTCTGCTTGGCGATAGCGGGTTTTTGCTGAATACTGCCCCGGAGTAGGAGTTGTACCAGCAACCCAACTGGCATCAATTGCAGTAAGTTGATTAGCTAATAACCAAGGATGCTCATGGCCTTGAGCGACATACAAAGTGTTGTTAACAATATCCTTACGAGCTACATACCAAGCATCACCATTGCCATCTTGGCTACCACCTAAACCAATACCTTTGCGCTGCCCCAAGGTAAAGAAGGCAAGCCCCATATGCTCTCCCACCGTTTTACCTTCAGGGGTTTTAATGGGCCCTGGGGTGCGAGGCAAGTAACGGTTTAAGAATTCTCGGAAAGGCCGTTCACCAATAAAACAAATGCCTGTGGAATCTTTTTTACGCGCATTGTGCAAACCAATTTGCTCAGCAATCTTGCGCACTTCAGTCTTTGGAATTTCACCCAA
Source organism: uncultured Polynucleobacter sp. (assembly GCA_964621735.1). Taxonomy (GTDB): domain Bacteria; phylum Pseudomonadota; class Gammaproteobacteria; order Burkholderiales; family Burkholderiaceae; genus Polynucleobacter. The sequence goes on along the minus strand of CAZUMD010000137.1, from coordinate 457 downwards.
AGGAAAAAGTACGTTTGCTAATTGGCTTTGAGTTAAGCGATGCAGGAAGTAACTTTGGTCTTTACTAGTATCCAGAGCCTTTAATAATTGCACTCGACCGCCTTCATGTCGAACCCGTGCATAGTGGCCAGTTGCAATAGCATCTGCACCTAGGCTCATAGCGTGATCTAAAAAAGCTTTGAACTTAATTTCCGCATTGCACAAGACGTCTGGGTTTGGGGTCCTGCCAGCAGCGTATTCCCGTAAAAACTCAGCAAAAACACGTTCACGATATTCCGCAGCAAAATTGACTGCCTCAACATCAATGCCAATCATGTCGGCCACAGACACAACATCAAGCCAATCTTGACGTGCTGAGCAGTATTCATCACTGTCATCGTCTTCCCAGTTTTTCATGAAAAGGCCAATTACTTCATACCCTTGCTGCTTCAGCATCCAGGCTGCAACAGACGAATCC
>CAZUMD010000136.1:0-4288 GCA_964621735.1 uncultured Polynucleobacter sp. | reverse complement strand
TTACGTGCGGTTTTGTCCGCTCAAACTTTTCTTTTGCCATTTTTTTGTCTGCCTTCTTTAGCTAGTCAATATTCAAAATAATGTGGATAAATTACTTCGCTTTAGCAGCCATCACTGCTTCAGCAACGTTCTTGGGTGCTTCGGAATAATGCTTAAATTCCATGGTGTAAGTAGCGCGACCTTGGGTCAGCGAGCGTAAGCCCGTTGAGTAACCAAACATCTCAGCCAATGGCACTTCAGCGCGCACAATCTTACCGCCGCCTGGAATGTCATCCATACCCTGCAAAATGCCGCGACGGGACGAAAGATCACCCATCACGTTACCCATGAAATCTTCTGGTGTTTCTACTTCAACCGCCATCATTGGCTCAAGTAATACGGGAGCAGCTCTACGCATGCCGTCCTTGAACGCCATCGAGCCAGCCATCTTGAACGCATTTTCGTTCGAGTCAACATCGTGGTAGGAGCCAAAGAACAAGGTTGCCTTGATATCCACAACGGGATAGCCAGCCAAAATTCCGGAGTTGAGGGTTTCGATAATGCCTTTTTCAACTGCAGGGATGTATTCGCGAGGAACCACACCGCCTTTAATGGCGTCAACGAATTCAAAACCTTTACCAGGCGCTTGTGGCTCGAGCTTTAATACGACGTGACCATACTGGCCGCGACCACCCGATTGCTTAACGAATTTACCTTCGACTTCATCGCAGGTTTTGCGGATGGTTTCACGGTAAGCAACCTGTGGTTTGCCAACAGTAGCCTCAACGCTGAATTCGCGCTTCATGCGGTCCACTAAAATTTCCAAGTGGAGCTCACCCATTCCAGAAATAATGGTTTGGCCAGATTCTTCATCGGTCTTCACGCGGAAGGATGGATCTTCTTGTGCCAAGCGATTCAATGCCAGGCCCATTTTTTCTTGGTCGGCTTTTGTCTTTGGCTCTACTGCTTGCGAAATCACAGGCTCTGGGAACACCATGCGCTCCAGAATAACGATGCTATCTGGATCACATAATGTTTCGCCGGTGGTTGCGTCTTTTAAGCCAACTGCCGCTGCGATATCGCCAGCAAATACTTATTTGATTTCTTCACGTTGGTTCGCGTGCATCTGCAGTAAGCGACCAACACGTTCTTTTTTACCCTTGATTGGGTTATAGATGGTATCGCCTGATTTCATCATTCCAGAATAGACGCGGAAGAAAATGAGCTGACCCACAAATGGATCGGTCATGATCTTAAATGCCAAAGCAGAGAACTTCTCATCATCCGCTGCTTTTCTAGTGGTTGGCGTGCCGTCTTCTTTTTCACATGGAACAGGCGGCACATCGAGTGGCGATGGCAAATACTCGACCACTGCATCCAACATGGCCTGAACACCTTTGTTTTTAAAGGCAGTTCCGCACAGCATTGGAACGATTTCGCCAGCAATGGTACGTGTACGCAATGCCTGCTTAATTTCGTCTTCGCTCAGCGGCTCGCCACCAAGGTATTTTTCCATTAATTCTTCTGAACTTTCTGCTGCGGCCTCGACTAACTTCTCACGCCACTCATCAGCAGATGCCTGCAATTCGGCAGGAATATCTTGATACTCGAACTTAATGCCTTGGGAAGCCTCATCCCAAATAACAGCCTTCATCTTGACAAGATCAATAACGCCTTTGAAGTTTTCTTCAGCGCCGATTGGAATCTGAATCAATAATGGGTTTGCTTTGAGGCGAACCTTCATCTGGTCATAGACTTTGAAGAAGTTCGCGCCCGTGCGATCCATTTTGTTAACGAACGCCAAACGGGGAACTTGGTATTTGTTTGCCTGACGCCATACAGTTTCAGATTGAGGCTGTACACCACCTACCGCACAGTAAACCATGCAAGCACCATCGAGCACGCGCATCGAGCGCTCTACTTCAATCGTGAAGTCGACGTGTCCTGGGGTATCAATAATGTTAATGCGGTGCTCTGGAAAATTACCAGCCATGCCCTTCCAGAACGTGGTGGTAGCAGCAGAAGTAATCGTGATACCACGCTCCTGCTCTTGCTCCATCCAGTCCATGGTTGCCGCACCATCATGCACTTCACCAATTTTGTGATTAACGCCGGTGTAGAACAAAACGCGTTCTGTGGTTGTTGTCTTACCTGCGTCAATGTGCGCAGAAATACCGATGTTGCGGTATTTGTCGATGGGGGTTTTACGTGCCACGGTTGGTACCTTTTCTTTACTGTGCGATTAGAAGCGGAAATGCGAGAATGCTTTGTTGGCTTCTGCCATACGGTGCACTTCCTCACGCTTCTTCATTGCGCCGCCACGGCCTTCAGCCGCTTCTAACAATTCGTTTGCTAGGCGTTGTGCCATGGATTTTTCACCACGCTTCTTAGCCGCTTCGCGCAACCAGCGCATGGCCAAAGCCGAACGACGCGATGGACGCACTTCAACTGGAACTTGGTAGTTTGCACCACCAACACGGCGGCTTTTCACCTCAACCATTGGCTTTACATTGCCCATGGCGCTTGAAAAGATTTCGATGGGCTCTTTGTTTGCTTTTTTCTCGATGTGCTCAAAGGCGCCATACACAATGCGCTCAGCAACCGATTTTTTGCCGTCCAACATGAGGACGTTCATGAATTTTGCTACTTCTACATTGCCAAATTTTGGATCAGGCAAGATTTCCCGTTTGGGAACTTCGCGACGACGCGGCATAACTACTCCTTCAGTTCAGTTAGGGAGATCAAAATAAAGATCTCCGCTCCGGTTACCCTACTATCTAGGCAAAAGGCCTAAACGGAGTAACCACTTACTTGCCTTTAAAGTCTGGCAATAAATGACTTAATGCGGTATTACTAAACTACTTCAATGCAATTACGCTGATTTCTTAGCGCGCTTGGCGCCGTACTTAGAACGCGATTGCTTGCGGTCTTTAACGCCCTGCAAGTCCAGCGATCCACGAACAATGTGATAACGAACGCCTGGCAAATCCTTTACACGGCCACCGCGGATCAATACAACCGAGTGCTCTTGGAGGTTATGGCCTTCACCGCCGATGTACGAAATCACTTCGAAACCATTGGTTAAGCGAACTTTGGCGACTTTACGCAGCGCAGAGTTTGGCTTTTTAGGGGTTGTTGTATACACACGCGTGCAAACACCACGGCGCTGCGGGCTGTTTTGCAGCGCAGGGCTCTTACTTTTAACGGTCAGCCGTGTTCTTGGCTTGCGTAATAACTGATTAATTGTCGGCATAAAATGGCTCGGTTAATAATTCTTTAAATACTGCTTTAATGCTTTCTTTAGGAAAATCAAGGACTTAGAATATTTCTAAGTAAACTAGACCCCCTACTGAACAAGTAGAACTCAGCATTCTAGCTTGGCCAGCCCCTCCCGTCAACAAAATGCAGGAGAAACTGGCCAATTCGCATCGAATACAGAGAATTACGCCTGATCGGCCTCCCCAGCAGGAGCAGCCGCCTCAGCCTCAACTTCGGGCATATTGGCCATTGCTTCCTCTTCGGCGGCAATCATTTGTGCACGATCACGTTCAAATTGCTCTCTGACCTTGCGTGCACGGCGATACGCCAAGCCGGTACCTGCAGGAATCAGACGACCAATAATGACGTTTTCCTTGAGGCCACGCAGTGTATCGGTCTTGCCCATAATGGCGGCTTCGGTCAATACACGGGTTGTCTCTTGGAAGGACGCGGCAGAAATGAAGCTGTCGGTCGACAAAGAAGCCTTGGTAATACCCAATAAGATGTTCTCAAATTGAGCAGGATGCTTGCCTTCTGCGACAACGCGATCATTTGCGTCATATAACTTCGAACGCTCAACCTGTTCACCGGTGATGAAATCGGTATCGCCTGGATCAGTAATCTGAACACGACGCAACATCTGGCGAACAATCACCTCGATGTGCTTATCGTTGATCTTCACACCTTGTAGGCGATACACGTCCTGCACTTCATCCACAATGTAGATTGCGAGCTCTTCAATGCCTTTGAGCTGAATGATGTCGTGTGGATCGGCTGGGCCTTCCACAATCATCTCGCCTTTGTTCACCACTTGACCGTCATGAACGAGCACTTGCTTCTCTTTCGGAATCAAGAATTCATTCGCTTCGCCATCCATATCGGTAATCACCAAGCGCTGCTTGCCTTTGGTTTCTTTACCGAAGGAAACGGTACCGGTTACTTTAGCCAAGACTGCAGCATCTTTGGGTGAACGTGCCTCGAACAGCTCGGCAACGCGTGGCAGGCCGCCGGTAATGTCGCGTGTCTTCTGTGACTCAATTGGAATACGCGC
>CAZUMD010000135.1:0-4290 GCA_964621735.1 uncultured Polynucleobacter sp. | reverse complement strand
TGCCCAGCAAATGCAGGCCATTATTACGACCCTAGAGCCCCGCATCCCTGAATACGTTCAGCAATACCAAGACAAACTCAGTGCCCGTTTGGCGGAGGCTCTGGCAAATCAGACCAGCCAAGCCACTTCAAATAATGGCGCCGTTCCAGCCGAGGTTCTGGACCGCATTCGGCAGGAAGTGGTGCTCTATGCCGTCAAAATTGATGTGGCGGAAGAGTTTGCCCGCCTCAAGACCCATCTGCAGGCGGTAACTACTGCGCTCAAGGGCAAGGGACCGGTTGGCAAGCGTTTGGATTTCTTGATGCAAGAACTTAACCGAGAGGCCAACACCCTGAGTTCGAAGTCGGTGTCCGATGAATGCACTGCAGCTGCGGTAGAGCTCAAGCTCTTGATTGAACAAATGCGCGAGCAAGTGCAGAATTTAGAATAAGCCCATGACTTTATCTCCCCAAACCTACCAAGGCAGCATGCTGATGATTGTGGCCCCTTCCGGCGCTGGTAAATCATCGTTGGTGCAGGCTTTGCTACAGGCGGATACCAGCCTCAAATTATCCTTGTCCACCACCACTCGCCAACCGCGCAGTGGGGAGGTCGACGGCAAAGACTATCGTTTTGTTGGTGTTGACGCTTTCATGGCGCAGCGCGCCAGTGGTGACTTTTTGGAGTGGGCCGAGGTCCATGGTCATTTTTATGGCACCTCGCGCTCCTGGATTGAGCAGCAAATGCAAGCGGGCAACGACGTCATTTTAGAAATCGACTGGCAGGGCGCGCAACAAATTCGGCAGCTCATTCCCTCGGCCCAGTGGATCTTTATCTTTCCGCCATCGATTGATGCCTTAGAGCAGCGCCTCCGTAAGCGCGGTCAGGATGATGAGACTACGATTCAGCGCCGCCTAGCTGCTGCCCACATTGAGCTCCAGCATGCGGCAGAAGCCAATTTTATTGTGATCAATGATGTTTTTGAGCAGGCCTTGCTCGATTTGCAGCACATCATCGCCACCAGCCGTCTACGATCCGGGCCGATGATGGCCCGCAACCCCGCTCTTTTAAGGCGCCTTGGGGTTTAATCAGTTATCCTATGGGTATTGATCCCCATTTAAAGTGAGTAGCGCATGGCTCGTATTACTGTAGAAGATTGCCTCAAAACCATTCCAAACCGATTTGAGCTCGTGTTGGCCGCCACCTACCGTGCGCGCCAGCTGGTTCAAGGTCACGCCCCTCGGGTGGATGCCAAAGACAAAGCAACTGTAGTGGCTTTGCGCGAAGTCGCTGCTGGCGTCACCGATCGGGATATGCTGACCAAAGTTCCTCTTTAATCGAGAGGCCCGTTGTGGCGCAGCCGCTGACCACATCGGGATCCATTGGGTCACGCTCGCCCAGCGAAATTTTGAGTAGCGCTAGCATCCACAGTTCAACGACCTCAGAGCCAGGCCTCTTTGGTGCATCCCCGAGTAGTTCCTTAAGCGGCTCTGCCGTTCTTCAATCGCTCTTGGCGCAATCAAGTCGGCATTTATTCGGCCCAACATCGCAACCGATCCTGCCGCCCAAGCAGCAGGTGGTATCAATTAGCAACTTAACGGCTAAATTGCATTACCTCAAACCCGATGAAATCGCCTTAGTTAAAAAAGCCTTTCAGTTTGCCGATTCAGCCCACTTAGGGCAATACCGTCAAAGCGGTGAACCGTACATTACTCACCCGGTTGCCGTTGCAGAACTGTGTGCGAGTTGGCGTTTGGATGCGTCATCAATCATGGCGGCAATCTTGCACGATGTAATTGAAGATACGGGTTGCACTCAAGATGATTTAGTGGCGCAGTTTGGACCCAAGGTTGCTGAATTGGTTGAAGGATTAACCAAACTCGATAAGCTCGAGTTTCAGAGTCATGCCGAAGCACAGGCTGAGAGTTTCCGTAAGATGTTTATGGCGATGGCGCGGGATGTGCGGGTGATTTTGGTGAAACTTGCCGATCGCACCCATAACATGCAAACCCTGGATGCTGTTCCCATTGAAAAGCGCCGCCGGGTTGCTTCGGAGACCCTCGAGATCTATGCGCCGATTGCCCATCGCTTGGGCTTAAACGTCATTTACCGCGAACTTCAAGACTTGAGTTTCCGCTACTCGATGCCGATGCGCTTTCGGGTGATTGAGGATGCAGTTAAGCGCGCGCGCGGCAATCGCAAAGAGATGGTCGAGAAGATTCTGCAAGCCACCCGCATGAGCTTTGCAAAAGTGGGTATCGCAGTTGACCTGCAGGGCCGAGAAAAAACCCTGTTTTCGATTTACATGAAGATGCGGCACAAGCACGTGAGTTTTTCTCAGGTGCTCGATGTCTATGCCTTCCGCGTCACGGTTCACTCGATAGATGAGTGTTATCGCGCATTAGGTATCTTGCATGCCTTGTATAAACCGATGCCCGGTAAGTTTAAGGATTACATTTCGATTCCGAAACTCAACGGCTACCAATCCCTACACACGACTTTGGTGGGCCCATCGGGCGTGCCAGTCGAGTTCCAGATTCGCACCAGCGATATGCATGCGGTGGCGGAAGCTGGGGTAGCGGCGCACTGGGCCTACAAAGACGGTTCACCCGAAATGAGCGAAGTACAAAATCGGGCGCACCAGTGGTTGCAGTCCTTGATTGATATTCAGGATAGCAGCGGCGATTCGCAAGAATTCTTAGAGCACGTCAAGATTGATCTGTTCCCAGATGCGGTTTATGTGTTTACCCCCAAGGGGCAAATTCGGGCCTTACCGCGGGGCGCGACGGCACTGGATTTTGCTTACTCGGTTCACAGCGATATTGGCAATTCCTGCGTTGCTGTGAAGATAAACAATATGCAGCTGCCGCTGCGCAGTGAATTGAAGAACGGCGATATTGTCGAGGTGGTCACCTCCACCAATAACCAGCCCAACCCTGGTTGGCTCGCATTTGTGCGGACCGGCAAAGCCAGAGCATCGATTCGCCATTCACTCAAGACCAAACATTACGGCGAGTCTTTGCAATTGGGCGAGCGTTTATTGGCGAATGCCTTACGTCAGCAAGGGCTTGATGCTGGACTTTTATCCGGCGCCATCTGGGAGAAGTTATTGCATTGGACTGGCGATAAGACCCGCGAAGAGGCCTGCGTCAATATTGCCTTGGGTCGCCGCTCTCACCAAGAGTTAGCCATTCGCTTGAAAATTCTGCTCGATGAAGAGGGTGGTGATGAGCAGATGCGTTTGGGTTCGGGTGATTGGGCGGTACACCACGAAACGCATTCGCATCAGAAGCAGGCGATCTTAGTTGATGGCCGAGAGGGCATGTCGACTAGCTTTCAGAGTTGTTGTCACCCGATTCCCGGCGATGCCATTATTGGCTATTTGGGTAAAGGCGAGGGCCTGCAGATTCATGTGAACGACTGCCAAACTGCTCTACGCATGCTATCCAAAGACAGTGATAAGTGGGTTGAGGTCGAGTGGAGTAAAGACATTCACCGCGAATTTGAGGTGAACCTAGCGGTCGATACCCACCAAGGGAAGGGCGTATTGGCTCGGGTTGCGAGTAGCATTACCTCAGCCGATTGCAACATCATGAATGTTTCGATGGAAGACCGGTATAAAGAAGATGCCGTCGTCATTCGCTTTACCTTGCAAGTGGCCGATCGTTTGCATCTGTCTAAGGTGATGCGGAGTTTGCGGAATAACCCCGATGTGATGCGTGTCGTGCGCACCCGCGCTTAGCGGTATTGCACATCCAAGATTTCAATCTCAGTTGGGCCCGTAGGCGTTTGAATGCGAACGCAATCGCCAATCCGGGCTTTAATTAGTGCCTTGGCAATCGGCGATACCCAACTGACATAGCCCTTTTCTAAATCAACCTCATCAACCCCAACGATCGTGATGCTTTCTTCTTTCCCGTTATCCGATCCACTGGTAGGGCAGTAGGTCACCGTCGCTCCAAAAAAGACCTGATCGGCATCCTGTTCGCCGGATATTCGGGCGGCATTATCGACAAGCACCGCAAACTCAAGTCGCTTATTTAAAAACCGAATCCGCCGATCAATCTCCCGCAAGCGCTTCTTGCCATAGATGTAGTCGCCATTTTCAGAGCGATCACCATTGGAAGCCGCCCAGTGGACGACCTCGACGATTTTGGGGCGCTCCACGTCCAAAAGCTGTAAAAGTTCTGCTCTAAGACGCTCGTGGCCGGCCGGCGTGATGTAGTTCTTTTCTTCCATGGCATAATTATGGCTGTTGCGGCTGTAGCTCAGTTGGATAGAGTACTTGGCTACGAACCAAGGGGTCGTGGG
>CAZUMD010000134.1:0-4311 GCA_964621735.1 uncultured Polynucleobacter sp. | reverse complement strand
CCAGTGGAAATCACTGCGCAAGTAAAAAAACTGACACTACTCAATCGTCTTTGGACTGACCTGCAATTAAACGCCAATCAAAAAGACGCGCAACTGCAGTTGCAAATCACATCACCACAGGTAGCAGGGCAAATTCAGTGGCAGGCTAAGAAAAAAATGGATATTGCGGGGCAACTCAGCGGCAAGCTAAGTGCCCTGCGCATTCCGGAAGCCATCGGGTCTACCGCCGCCATTAATCCGGCGACCAAACAACAAGAGCCACTCCAAGTATCGGTAAGCGAACTACCCAACATCAATGTTGCCGTCGATGACTTTCAATACGGCGACAAGTCCTTCGGAAAGGTAAGCCTAAAAGCGACTCGCTCGCCCACCGCATTGATAATTAATAATCTTCAAATCAACAATCCACAAGACGCTGCCACCATCAGCGGGGTGTGGCGAGGCAGCGATGGCGTCCAAAAAGAGCGGGCTGAGATTGATATCACGATGGCGATTGCAGATCTGGGCCCAATTGCAGCCCGTTGGGGCAACCCCAAATCAATTGAAGGTGGCGATGGCAAGATTAGCGGAAAATTGGCATGGACTGGCTCGGCATTTCAGCCTCAACTTGAAACGCTTAATGGCAAGATCAATGTTGCGCTCGAAAAAGGTCGTCTCTTAAAAGTAGATAACACTGCCGCTAAGTTATTCAGCGTGCTAAGCCTGCAAAGTCTCTTGCGCTTTGCGACCTTAGACTTACAAGGCAGCCTTGGAACGGTAGTGACGCAAGGGACTGCCTTTAAAACCATTACGGGTGATTTTGCAGTAAACAACGGAATTGCCAAAACAGATAATTTTTTACTTCAGCTTGATCAGGCCCGCGTCGCGATGGTTGGCTCCATTGATGTCCCAAAAGAAAACCAGGATTTACGTATTACGGTTTTCCCCAGCATCGACGCAACCTCGGGCGCTTTGGCCGTATTTGCGATTAATCCGATTGCTGGACTTGGCGCTTTAATTGGTCAATATCTGGTAACCAACCGAATCAATAAGGCAATGCAGTCCGATTATTTGGTTCAAGGCTCCTGGACGGATCCAGAAATCATCCCCCTCAACCAGCAGGGCCAACCCTTGGATCCCAAGGTACTCGATGGCATTCGTGCGAAGGGCTTACTCAAAGAACAGACCAAGCCAAGCGCGCCCACTCCAAATGCCCCAGCGCCCACTAGCGGCCCAAGTGCAATTGAGTCTTTCTCTGGTTCTGGTGTAATCGCCACCCCCAATTAAAGTTAAGCAGTACGATTGCGTATTCCTACTTTTAACTGATTCCGCTTATGTCAGAACTGCGTGTTTGCTCGATTCAGATGGTGTCTACGCCGCTGCTTGCAGAAAATCTCGATCGGGCAGCGCATTGGGTTGCAGAGGCTGCTGCAACTGGCGCTGAGCTTGTTCTGCTACCAGAATACTTTTGCTTGATGGGTTTGGCCGATACCGACAAGGTAAGGGCTAGGGAAAAATTGGGTTGTGGTCCAATCCAAGAGCGCTTATCAGCCATTGCAAAACAACATGGTATTTATTTAGTTGCCGGCACCATTCCGCTGGAGTGTAGCGATCCAAATAAGGTACTCAATACAACTCTGGTCTTCAATCCAGATGGCATGCAAATCGCGCGCTACGACAAAATTCATTTGTTCGGATTTCAGACAAATGAAGAGCGCTATCAAGAATCAGAAACGATTGCGCCGGGCGATCAGCCCGGGAGCATGTCGATTTCGATTGCGGGAGTGGAGTGGCGCTTTGGTTTAAGCATCTGCTACGACTTGCGTTTTCCCGAACTGTATCGTGCGATTGGATTGGTGGATTGCCACCTGATTCCAGCTGCCTTTACTTACACCACCGGCAAAGACCATTGGGATATCTTATTGCGCGCCAGGGCGATTGAAAACCAATGTTATGTCTTGGCATCAGCCCAAGGGGGACTTCATCAAAATCAGCGCCGCACTTGGGGTAATACGATGCTGATTGACCCATGGGGCCAGGTTATCAGCTCCTTAGATCAAGGCGAGGGATTGGTTCACGGCATTCTAAGCAAAGAACAGTTAAACGCGGTACGCTCTAAATTACCCGCATTACATCACCGCACAATGTGATTTTTTGAAAGACACTGCATTTATGAATGACGTTCACATGCCGACCGATTGGTCTAAACCAAAACAACAGGGCGACTTATTGCAAATAGCAAAGTCAATACTGCTTGAGCCCAGCGGCCTCACGGAATCGGATTTGCATGATACGTTTGGGGTGATGTACACCCATCGCTTGGATGATGCCGATGTGTACTTTCAGCACACCCGCAATGAAAGCTGGAGCCTAGAAGAAGGCATCGTCAAATCGGGTAGCTTTAGCATTGATCAGGGCGTGGGCGTGCGCGCAATTTACGGTGACAAAACCGCGTTTGCGTATTCCGATGAAATTAATCTACCCGCCCTACTCAAGTCAGCTAAAGCGACCCGAGTAATCGGTCCATCGGGTGGCAAGCAGGCCCTTGCCAGAACCACATCAACTCCAGTCGCCAATGCCTTGTACTCCGGTTTAAATCCGCTCGACTCTTTAAGTCCAACAGACAAGATCGCTTTGCTTGAAGCCATTGAGCGGCGCGCCAAAGCACGCGATCCCCGAATCATTCAGGTGATGGCCAGCTTAGCTGGAGAATTTGACGTAGTGCTGGTGATGCGCGCCAATGGCTTACTGGCGGCCGACATCAGGCCACTCGTGCGCGTCTCGGTACACGTCATTGCGGAGCAAAATGGGCGTCGCGAATCCGGCTCTGCTGGTGGCGGAGCTCGCCATGATTATGGGTATTTCACATCCGACCTGGTGAACCATTGGGTGGATGAGGCCGTGGATAGCGCGCTCCTCAATTTAGAGTCGCGCCCTGCTCCTGCCGGTCCGATGACCGTTGTCATGGGTCCAGGATGGCCGGGCGTATTACTGCATGAAGCGATTGGTCACGGCCTGGAGGGCGACTTTAATCGCAAGGGATCCTCTGCTTTTGCCGGCCGCATCGGCCAACGGGTGGCTGCCAAGGGAGTAACGGTGGTCGACGATGGCACCCTCAGTGGGCGACGTGGCTCCCTGAATATCGATGACGAAGGCACGCCAACCCAATGCACCACGCTAATTGAGGATGGCATTCTGAAAGGCTACATTCAAGATACCTTGAATGCCCGGCTCATGAAAATGCCGCAGACCGGCAATGGTCGGCGCGAGAGTTTTGCTTCCTTACCGATGCCACGCATGACCAATACTTATATGCTGGCCGGCAAAGAAGATCCCCAAGAAATCGTTGCCAGCATCAAACGCGGCCTGTATGCAGTTAACTTTGGCGGCGGGCAAGTCGACATTACTAGCGGGAAATTTGTCTTTTCTGCATCCGAGGCCTACTGGGTAGAGAACGGCAAAATTCAATACCCTGTTAAGGGCGCCACCATTATTGGCAACGGTCCAGAGTGCTTAAAACAGGTCTCGATGATTGGCAACGACCTCAAATTGGACAGTGGGGTAGGCGTTTGCGGCAAGGAAGGCCAGAGTGTGCCAGTAGGCGTAGGCCAGCCAACCCTTAGGATCGATGGCATGACGGTAGGGGGTACGGCCTAATCAGCTTAAAATACGGATATGAGCAATCGAACTAACATCACCCCCGAAAACTGGTATGCCAGCGTGGATAAAACCTCGGACACCGACGACCAGCGCATTCACAACATTACGGTACTGCCACCGCCAGAGCACCTGATTCGTTTTTTTCCAATTGCTGGAACAGCGATTGAAAAATTAATCAGCCAAACGCGCGGCAAAATTCGTAATTTGATTCATGGCAAAGATGATCGCCTCTTGGTCATCATTGGCCCCTGCTCCATTCATGATCCCAGAGCAGCACTCGAGTACTGCCAGCGCCTCTTAGCCGAACGCAAGCGTTTTTCGGGTGAACTGGAAATCGTCATGCGGGTCTATTTTGAAAAACCCCGCACTACCGTTGGCTGGAAGGGTTTAATCAATGACCCCTATCTGGATGAGAGTTTCCGCATCGAGGAAGGTCTGCGAATTGCACGTCAGGTGCTGATGGAGATTAACCGCATGGGTATGCCTGCGGGTAGCGAATTTTTAGATGTGATCTCTCCGCAATATATTGCTGATTTGATTTCATGGGGAGCAATTGGTGCACGCACAACCGAGAGCCAAGTTCATCGCGAACTCGCCTCAGGACTCTCTGCACCGATCGGCTTCAAGAATGGCACTGATGGCAACATCAAGATCGCCACCGACGCGATTCAG
>CAZUMD010000133.1:0-4312 GCA_964621735.1 uncultured Polynucleobacter sp. | reverse complement strand
ACGACTTTGCCTTTACCTTCATCGCCCCACTGCGTGCCGATAACGACCACATTGCGGCCACGAGTTTGTTGTTGTTGAGGCATATTTAATCCAGTAATAAACAAATCAATCAAAAACACATAGCAGGCTACTAGCTACTCTTGCTAGCGCTCTTGGGCTGTACCTTCCAAGTACCGCCCTGCTCAACTAAAACGCGATCCAGTCGATATTCTGCACTGAGTGCCGCATCGCCAGGCGCCAGTTGAACCACAATCTCACCGCCAGCGCGAAGGGCTTGGATTGCTGCATTTAATCCCGCATCGCTGATCCAAGGCGCTAGGATCGCTGAGCGCTCTTCCAGATCGGTTGATAAGCCAGCCAAGGTTAATAAATCAATGGAAAAACCGGTGGCAGGACGGGCACGCCCAAAGGCCTGCCCGACATGATCGTAGCGACCGCCGCGTGCAATCGGTTGCGATAATGCATCCACGTATGCGGTAAACATCATGCCGCTGTGGTATTGATAACCCCGTAAATCGGCTAAATCAATGCTGACCTCCGGTGCCGATGGCATTAAGGCAATGGCGTTCGTCAGCCGCTCCAGCAGCGATAAGGCATCACCGACCAGTGCGTTGCTTGGCAAAACGTTGCGCGCCCTAAGGAGTACTTCTGTAGCTGGGCCACTGAGTTCGGTTAATGCCATCAAGGCCTGACCAACAGGCTGCGGTAAATTACGCGACCAGCTTGCAAGGCTACTACGGTCTTTGCTTTGCAAAAGACCGTAGAGGGTTTCAATTTCTTCTTTTGAAACCGCCTGATTCTCCAAGATGCCAGTCAATATGCCGGCATGCGAGAGATCAAGGTAAACCTGCTTTAGTCCAGCGGTTTGCAGTGTTTGCAATAGCAGCGTCAGCGCCTCTAAGTCGGCCTCCCAACCAGCGTGACCGTAAATTTCAGCGCCTAGTTGCAACTCTTCGCGAGAAGTGCAGCCAATGGGTGTGCGGGTGTGGGCAATGGGTCCCGCATAACAAAGCCGCGTTACACCAGTGCGGTTGAGTAAGTGGGCATCAATGCGAGCGACTTGGGGCGTCATGTCGGCACGCAGCCCCAGCGTTCTGCCCGAGAGCTGATCTACCAATTTAAACGTTTGCAGATTGAGGTCGGAGCCTGTGCCCGTCAGCAATGAATCTAAAAACTCCAGTAAGGGAGGGGCAACCAGCTCGTAGCCATAGGAACGGTAAAGGTCAAGCAAACTGCGGCGCAGCTGCTCCACTTTACGCGCCTTGGCAGGCAAGACATCAGCGATGTCTTCGGGCAATAACCAGCGATTCACGATACGCGCTTCTTATTTTTTATTAAGGTACTTAAAGAACTCATTATTGGGTTCAATCACCATAATATCGCGCTTATCCTTGAATGAGTTCCGATAGGCCTCTAGACTGCGGTAAAACTGCGCAAACTGCGGATCACGACCAAAGGCCTCGGAATACAAGGCAGTTGCCCGGGCATCGCCAGCACCCTTAATGCGCTGGGCATCACGGTAAGCTTCGGCCAAAATCACATCACGCTGGCGCTCAGCATCAGCGCGGATCTTATCGGACTCAGCAGCACCAGTTGAGCGGAGTTCATTGGCGACGCGCTTGCGTTCGGCTTCCATCCGGCGATAGACCGAGTCACTAATTTCCGCCAAGAGGTCAATGCGCTTTAAACGGACATCAACGATTTCAACGCCGATGTCTGCAGCATCGACTTCTACTTTTTTGCGAATGCTTTGCATCACTTCATCGCGTTGCTCGGAGATAATTTCCCGAACCGTACGCTTGGTGAACTCTTCATTCAGTGCGGAGCGCACCAGCTGCGTTAAGCGATCTGAAGCCATCCGCTCATCGCCCTTAAAGCTGATGAAGAATTTACGCGGATCAATGATGCGCCACTTCACATACGAGTCAACCAGTAAGTTTTTCTTTTCAGCAGTGATGTAGCGCTCTGCTTCCGGGTTATCAATCGTCATAATGCGGCGATCAAAGAAGCGAATGTTTTGGAATGGTGCTGGCAACTTGAAATTCAGACCCGCATCATCGGCTACGCGAACAAACTGGCCGAAGGCAAAGACCACAGCAAATTTACGTTGATCGACAACGAAGACGCTCGATAAAACAACAATGACCAATAAAACCAGGCCAACGAGGATGGCAATGACGCGATTTGGATTCATATTCATTATCGTGCGTCCCGATCTCGACTGCGCAGTCCGCCATCACGGCGATCCGCAGGGCGCTCTGGCGCTCTGGTAGTAGGGGCAGCAGCAGGTACGTCGGTTGCAGCACCAACGGTGACTGAGCCGTTTGCTACAGCCTGACTGGCTGCTTTTGCGCTTTCAGCACTCACCTGCGAGACGATCTTATCGAGCGGCAAATACAACATGCTGTTGCTTTTCGCGGTATCGACCAAAATCTTCGAGACATTGGTATAGACCTCGCGCATCGTATCGACGTACATGCGATCACGTGTAACTTGAGGTGCCTTGGCGTACTCCACCAAAATTTGTTTAAAGCGCGTGGCATCACCTTCTGCAGTAGCGACGACACGGGCTTTATAGCCTTCTGCCTCTTCAATTAATCGCGCTGCGGTACCTTTAGCACGCGGAATAATGTCATTGGCATAGGCTTGTCCTTCGCTCTTCAAACGCTCCTGATCTTGGCTTGCCTTAACAGCGTCGTCAAAGGATGCTTGTACTTGCTCGGGTGGCTGCACGTTTTGTACTGTCACGCTGGTAATAAAAATACCCGCCTTGTAACTATCCAGAATGCGCTGAATCGATGCGGTTAAATCAATCGCAATCTTTTCACGGCCTTCATACAGGACGTTATCCATTGTGCTGCGCGCGACAATTTCACGCACCGCGGTTTCGGCGGCTTGCACTACGGCAAAATCGGGATCGCGATTGTTAAACAAGTATTCGGTTGGGTCTTTTAAGCGGTACTGCACAGCAAACCGAACATCGATAATGTTTTCATCTTCGGTCAGCATGGATGAATCTTTTTGGTTGGTCGCCTTAATCACGACGGAGCGGCCAATCTCGACCGAGCGAACCGCTGAGATATTCACCACCTCAGTGGTTTGGAAGGGATACGGCATGCGCCAGTTAATACCAGGGCCTGCGGTATAGCTGTACTTACCAAAGGTCAGAACCACGCCAGCCTGACCCTCTTGGATCATAAAAAAGCCGGTCGCAATCCAGATAAAAAAGACACCGCCAAGCGCAGCCAAGACCCCATTTCTCGATGAGAAAGGCAGTCCACCTGAAAAAATGGGGGGACGTGAACCACCGCTCGGTGGGCCGCCACGATCATTATTCTGGTTTGGGTTTGGATTCGGTTTGCCATCCCAACCACCGCTAGGTCGGCCTGGGCCTTTTTTGCCGCCAAAGAGGTTGCTGAGGCGATCATTAAAGTCGCGCCAGAGTTCATCGAGGTCCGGCGGGCCATTACCCACTGGCTTACGATCGGGCTCCGGTTTGCTGGTAGGCGGATTGGCCGAGGCACCCTGCTCTTCTGCTGGGGGCTTAGCGCCTTCATTGCCAGCATTACCGTCCTTGGATCCGGAAGTATCCCCTTTGGCATCGTTGGGGCGTGGCGAATTACCCCAGCCAGGGTCATTTACCGAAAAAATCGAAAGCAGTCTACGCATCATGGGGTAAATAGTGTTTTAGTGGAATCGGGTTAAATTCAGCGGAATCAGGTCGTTCTGTCATAGGGGCCAACAACTCCTCCGTAGTCAATTGCGACTTCGGCCGGTTGTGCTCGTCCCTTATTCTATCAGTCATTACAGCGCTTTGAGCCAGAGTATCCCGCAGTAAATCAAGGCCCAGCCCCGTTTGCGCCGACAGATAAATGCGGCTTGGCTGACCCTCAATATCCCTTACAACCATGGGCCCTTTCGTGAAGGTCTGGGGCATCAGGTCGATCTTATTCATCACCTCAAGCCGGGGGATGGAATCGGCCCCAATTTCAGCCAAAACCGCCTCAACCTGGGCTTGCTGCTCTTTGGCTACTGGGCTACAGGCATCAATCACGTGCAGGATTAAGTCCGCATGGATGGTTTCGTCCAAGGTCGCCCGAAAGGCTTCTACCAGCTGATGGGGCAAATCCCGGATAAATCCAACCGTATCGGAGACCACAATCGAGCCCACTTCGGGCAAAAATACGCGCCGCGAGGTGGTATCCAAGGTAGCAAAGAGCTGATCTGCCGCATAGGTATCGGCCTTGGTTAAGGCATTAAACAAGGTCGATTTGCCGGCATTGGTGTAGCCCACCAAGGAAACCGAGAACAC
>CAZUMD010000132.1:0-4339 GCA_964621735.1 uncultured Polynucleobacter sp. | reverse complement strand
CGAAAACGCTCATCATGAAAGCGCGCGAACATTGGTTTACTTCATGAGAGGAAGTGCATGGCAACGACCACAATAAAAGAACTTGCTCAGGAGCTTAAACGCACCTCGGCCGACCTCTTAGATCAATTGAAAGCAGCCGGAATCAATAAAGATTCTGAGGACGCCAAGATTACCGAGAAGGATAAAACCGCACTGCTCGAGCATTTGCAAAAAGAGCATGGCAGTGCTGATACAGGCGCGCGTAAAAAGATCACCTTAACTAAGCGTGAGACTTCCGAGATCCGCCAGGCTGACTCCACCGGAAAAACGCGCACCGTACAGATTGAAGTGCGTAAAAAAAGGGTACTCGTTAAGCGGGGCGATGAGGCGGCCAAGGTAGAAGAGGCTCCAGTAGAAGAAAAGCCAACGAAAGCAGCTGTAAAGAAGCCCCTCTTGTCTGAAGAAGAGTTAGAAAAGCGGGCCGCAGAAGCAACCCGTCAAGCCGAATTATTAGCTCGCCAAGAAGCAGAAATGAAGGCGGCAGAAGAGACTCGTCAAAAAGAGGTTGCCAAGTCGATTGTTGAGAATGATCAAGATGCGCCTGCAGCAGCGGCTGAGAAAAAAGCCAAGACTGAAAAGGTCTCCAAAGATTTAGCAGCAAGCAAAGAAAAAGAGTTAGCTGAGATTCGTATTCGTCGTGCTGCGGCAGAAGCCGAAGCCTTGGCGATTCGGGACATGATGAGTGCGCCTGCGCGCGTTCTCAAAGCCCCAAGCGAAGTAGCTGCCGAGGATGCGAAAAAGGGCACCCTACATAAGCCATTAAAAGCAGAAGGTACCGACGACAAGAAAAAAGCCCCGACGAAGGTTGGCGGAAAACTGATTAAGTCATCCGAAACTTCCTCCACGTGGCAAGAGGAAGGCGCTAAGCGCGCAGGTGGATTAAAAACCCGTGGCGATAGTTCTGGTGGTGTTGGCGGCGGCTGGCGGGCGGGTGGCGGACGTAACAAGCGTCAGCGCCAAAGCTCCGAAAGTAATGCCGATACGAATTTTCAGGTACCAACCGAGCCAGTGGTTCGTGATGTGCATGTACCTGAAACCATTACGGTTGCGGATTTAGCCCACAGCATGTCGGTCAAGAGTGCTGAAGTGATTAAGCTCTTGATGGGTATGGGTCAGATGGTCACCATCAACCAAGTGCTGGATCAAGATACCGCCATGATTTTGGTCGAAGAAATGGGCCATAAGGCATTTGCAGCCAAATTAGATGATCCTGATTTGGATCTTGGAATTGCAGGACATGATGCAGAACTGCTTGGCCGTCCACCAGTAGTAACGGTGATGGGTCACGTTGACCATGGAAAAACATCGCTACTGGATAAGATTCGCCTAGCAAAAGTGGCCTCTGGTGAGGCTGGTGGAATTACCCAGCACATTGGTGCATACCACGTTGAAACACCGCGCGGCGTGATTACCTTCTTGGATACGCCAGGTCACGAGGCATTTACTGCCATGCGTGCGCGTGGTGCTAAGGCAACCGACATTGTTATTTTGGTGGTGGCTGCCGACGACGGTGTGATGCCGCAAACCAAAGAAGCGATTGCCCATGCTAGAGCTGCCGGGGTGCCAATTGTGGTGGCGATTAATAAGATCGACAAACCGGAAGCCAATCCAGAGCGCGTTAAGCAAGAGCTGGTGGCTGAGCAGGTCGTGCCAGAAGAGTACGGCGGCGATATTCCATTCATTCCAGTCTCCGCAAAAAGCGGTGAGGGCATTGATTCCCTTTTGGAAAACGTCTTACTGCAGGCTGAAGTCCTTGAATTAAAAGCCCCTAAAGATGCACCAGCCCATGGCTTAGTGATTGAGGCGCGCCTGGATAAAGGTAAAGGACCGGTTGCAACTGTATTGGTTCAATCTGGAACGCTGAAGCGTGGCGATATGATTTTGGCGGGCTCTTCCTTTGGTCGTGTGCGTGCCATGCTCGATGAAAACGGCAAGCCATGCAACGAAGCAGGCCCTTCCATTCCGGTGGAGATTCAAGGTCTGTCGGAAGTACCGGCTGCAGGTGAATCGGTGCAAGTGGTGCCAGATGAGCGTAAAGCGCGTGAAATTGCGCTCTTCCGCCAAGGCAAGTTCCGCGATGTGAAGTTGGCAAAACAGCAGGCCGTCAAACTCGAAACCATGATGGAAACCATGGGCGAAGGCGCGATTGAAGCCAAACTGCTGCCCATCATTATTAAGGCCGATGTACAAGGCTCACAAGAGGCCTTATCGCAATCCTTGCAAAAGCTATCTACTCCTGAAGTCAAGGTGCAGGTTGTCCATGCTGGTGTAGGCGGCATCACCGAGACCGACGTCAACTTAGCCGTTGCTTCGAAAGCCGTCATCATTGGTTTCAATTCGCGTGCCGATGCGTTAGCGCGCAAGTTAGCTGAAAACAATGGCGTCGACATTCGTTACCACAACATTATTTATGACGCTGTTGATGAGGTGAAGTTGGCTTTGAGCGGCATGCTCACGCCCGATAAGAAAGAAGAAATTACCGGCATGGTTGAGATTCGCCAAGTCTTCTTGGTATCTAAAGTTGGCGCGATTGCAGGTTGCTTGGTCGTTGACGGCTTAGTTAAGCGTACGTCAAGCGTACGCTTGCTGCGCGACAACGTCGTTATCTGGACGGGCGAGCTCGACTCACTCAAGCGCTTTAAAGATGACGCTAAAGAAGTACGTGCTGGTGTTGAGTGCGGTCTGTCGTTGAAGGGCTATAACGAGATTCAAGAGGGCGATCAGCTCGAGGTGTTTGAAGTGACTGAAGTAGCGCGTTCGCTCTAATTCGGATTGCGGTCTTTATGCACAAAACCAGTCCCCATCGCAATCAACGCCTAGCGGATCAAATTCAGCGCGATTTAGCTGAGTTGATTCCGCGCGAATTGCGCAGCACTAGTTTGGGACTCATTACCCTGCAAGGGGTTGAGCTGTCACCGGATTTAGCGCATGCCAAAATCTTCTTCACGGTACTAGGCGCTGAGCCCGATCACGCCCTAGCTGCCTTACAAGAAAAAGCCGGCTATTTGCACTCCTTACTTTTTAAGCGCTTACATATTCATACCGTTCCTACCCTGCATTTTGTGCACGACGTATCGGTTGAGCGCGGCATGGAAATGTCCCGATTAATTGATCAAGCGGTCGACAGTGACCGTAAAGACTGAGGCATTTGATGCGCCAACGCCTTGATGGGGTCGTGTTACTGGATAAGCCCCTTGGCATGAGTTCACAGGGTGCTGTGACTGCGGTTAAGCGCGCACTCAATGCCGATAAAGCAGGACATACCGGGACCCTAGACCCCATGGCCACCGGCTTATTGCCGATTTGCTTGGGCGAGGCAACCAAATACTCACAAGATTTATTGGATGCAGACAAGCGCTACATTGCGCGCGTCCGTTTTGGTGCCAATACCGATACAGGCGATGCGGAAGGACAGATTGTGACGTCCTTTCCTTTGCCGCAGTTTGCTGATGATGCTGCCATTCAGATTGCCTTGAATGCCTTACTGCCTGCGTTTACCGGTCCGATTATGCAGGTGCCACCAATGTACTCGGCACTCAAACGCGACGGTAAGCCTTTGTATGAGTACGCCCGCGCCGGTGTCGAACTCGAGCGCGAGGCGCGCTCGGTCATCATTCATACTATTGCTTGGACTGAGGTGCAATGGCCTGAAGCGACTTTGGAAGTGAGTTGCAGTAAGGGAACCTACATTCGGGTATTGGCAGAAGATTTAGGTACGGCACTGGGCTGTGGCGCCCATTTGGTTGGCCTTCGTCGCAGCGAAGTGGGGCATTTGAGCCTGGCACAGTCGATCTCCTTGGATGATCTCTTGCGGACAACCGCAGACCACGCTGATTTTATTCTGCCAGTAGATGCTTTATTACAAACCTTGCCTCACCTCACCGTAGATGAGCAACAAGCTAAGCGCTTAGAGATGGGTCAGCGCGTTCCCTTAATGGGGAGTGTGAAGTTTCCATTGGCAGAAGCCTTGGTACGGATTTATCGCGCTACCGCAGCGCCCCACAATTTTATTGGTACTGCCGATTGCCGTTCCGGCGTACTGCACCCTAAACGCTTGATTTCACAAGCCCCTTAACCTTATTTTTAACTTTAGAAGCTTCACATGACTAAACGCGCACTTCGAAATATTGCCATCATCGCCCACGTTGACCACGGTAAAACGACTCTGGTTGACCAACTCTTGCGCCAATCAGGCACATTCCGCTCGAATGAAAAAATGACCGAACGCGTCATGGATTCAAATGACTTGGAAAAAGAGCGTGGCATTACTATTTTGTCCAAGAACTGCTCAGTAGAGTAC
>CAZUMD010000131.1:0-4501 GCA_964621735.1 uncultured Polynucleobacter sp. | reverse complement strand
GAGCGTATTTATGAATATGTACACAATTGGGGCTGGTCCATTGTCATATTGACCTTCTTGATTAAGCTCTTGTTCTACCCCCTATCTGCCGCAAGCTACAAGTCAATGGCGCGCATGAAAGAAGTGCAGCCACGCGTGATGGCAATGCGAGAAGCCAACAAAGGCAATCCGCAAAAAATGAATCAAGAAATGATGGCTCTTTACAAGAAAGAAAAGATCAATCCGCTGGGCGGCTGTTTGCCAATGCTGATTCAGATACCGGTGTTTATTTCTTTGTACTGGGTTTTGTTATCGTCAGTTGAAATCCGTAATGCACCTTGGATTCTTTGGATCCACGATTTGGCCGTGCCAGACCCGTATTACATTTTGCCGGTCATTATGGCGGTATCAATGTGGGTTCAAACCAAACTGAATCCAACTCCGCCAGACCCGATTCAGGCAAAAGTGATGCTCTATATGCCCATCATTTTTTCCATCATGTTCTTTTTCTTCCCAGCCGGATTGGTGTTGTACTGGGTAGTTAACAACATATTGTCGATTGCGCAGCAGTGGCAGATCAACAAGATGATTATTAAACGAGCAATGTAGTACCGCATTAACTATATGTCAGCAATGGGGCCCGCATCCAGAAAAATCCCCATTGTTGCTATTGCTACCGCGCCTGGCAAAGCCGGCGTAGGCATTGTTCGTATCAGTGGCGTGGGCCTGCAAGAGCTTGCCTTTGCCATTACCAATACACGACTGCAGCCGCGCAAAGCCACTCTGGTTGATTTGCGTAACCAAGACGGCCGCATTATTGATTCGTGCCTCGCCATTTACTTTCTGGCGCCCCACTCGTTTACGGGCGAGGACGTTTTGGAGTTGCAGTGCCATGGCGGACCACAGCTACTTGATTTGGTCGTGCAGCGCTGCCTGCAATTGGGCCATCAAGCCGGCCTAGCAATAGCCGAGCCGGGCGAGTTCTCATTACGCGCTTTTTTAAATGAAAAAATTGACCTAGCGCAAGCAGAAGCCATTGCCGATCTAATCGATGCGCAATCGCACGCTGCCGTCATGGGCGCCGCGCGCTCGCTGCAGGGCGCTTTCTCCGACGACATTCATCAGCTAGTACAGGCCTTAACGCAATTGCGTATTTTGGTCGAGTCCACCCTTGACTTCCCAGAAGAAGAAATTGAATTTTTAGAGAATGCCCATGCGCGCCAACAGTTAACCGACATTCAGGAACAGCTTCAGCGTTTGCTTGGCGCTGCCAAGCAGGGACAGATATTGCGTGACGGCATACAACTGGTCTTGGTGGGCGCCCCCAATGTGGGCAAAAGCTCTTTACTAAATTGCCTGGCGGGTGAAGAGGTTGCGATTGTTACTCCTGTTGCTGGAACAACGCGGGACAGGGTAAAGCAAAGCATCACACTCGACGGGGTACCAATACACATTATTGATACTGCTGGTCTGAGGAAGACGAGTGATGAGGTGGAGGCAATTGGCATTGAGCGCACCTGGGCGTCGATGCGCACCGCCGATTTGTTGCTGTATATAGAAGCCCCGGATGCGCAAACAGCCGATGAGGCACTTTATGCCGAAGTGGTAGCGGCACTGCCTACTGGTTGTACGTCTTTGCGATTGCTCAATAAAGCAGACTTACTTGGCGGTGTTAATAGCGCCTCAGAACCAGAGACGCTTTTCATCTCTGCCAAAACGGGCGCAGGCATTCCAGAGTTAAAAAATGCCATCTTATCCCGCGTTGGTTGGCAAGCTGGCCAAGAAGACGTTCTTATCTCTCGGCAACGCCACATCGATTGCTTGAAGCATGCGGAAGCTGCTTTAAATAAGGCCAGCCTCTACGCACTCCAAGGTAATCGCGCATTAGAGCTGTTTGCGGAAGAGCTCCGATTGGCACAAGAGCATCTTGGCCAAATTACCGGTCGCCTATTGCCAGACGATTTGCTGGGAAAAATATTTAGTCAATTTTGCATCGGAAAATAACGGAGGCATTGCCTATTATTTTTTCGGATATTTCTTCTTGCACCAGTAAAAACAAGGGCTTGCAGCTCTACAGGCGATGAAAAACGCCCACAGGAAAATGCTAAAATTGATCTATTCAAAATATTAAAAATGCGAGGGCTTTACATGAATCAACCATTAACGCACGATGCCATTTCAGTTGCCGCACCAGAGTATGTGAAGAACCAAAAACTCATAGAGTGGGTTGCTGAAGTTGCTGCGCTAACCAAGCCAGACAACATTCATTGGTGCGATGGTTCGCAAGCCGAATATGATCGACTGTGTGATTTGATGGTGGCCGCAGGCTCATTCAAACGCTTAAATCCAGCCAAGCGTAAAAATTCATTTCTAGCAATATCTGACCCGCAAGACGTGGCCCGCGTAGAAGACCGCACCTTTATTTGCTCACAACATAAAGATGACGCTGGCCCTACAAATAACTGGATGGCTCCAGACGAAATGCGCGCAACATTAAAGCCTTTATTTGCGGGCTGCATGCGCGGCAGAACCATGTATGTGGTTCCTTTTTCAATGGGCCCGATTGGCTCGCCGATTGCACACATTGGCGTAGAGCTATCAGACAGCCCCTATGTGGCGATCAATATGCGCATCATGACCCGCATGGGGCGTGCGGTGATTGATCAGCTCGGTAGCGGCGGGGAATTCGTGCCCTGCATTCATACCGTCGGTAAGCCGCTTGAGGCCGGCGAGAAGGATGTTGTCTGGCCCAACAACCCAACCAAATATATTGTTCATTATCCAGAGACCCGTGAGATTTGGTCTTTTGGTTCGGGTTATGGCGGCAATGCCTTGCTGGGCAAAAAATGCTTTGCCTTGCGTATTGCTTCCACCATGGGACGAGATCAGGGCTGGTTTGCAGAGCATATGCTCATTCTTGGTGTTACCTCGCCACAAGGAAAGAAATACCACATCGCGGCGGCATTCCCCTCGGCGTGCGGCAAAACCAATTTCTCCATGATGATTCCGCCCGCCGGCTTTGAGGGCTGGAAAGTCACCACCATTGGCGACGACATCGCCTGGATCAAGCCGCGCAAAGACGCTGCGACTGGCAAAACGCGTTTTTATGCAATCAATCCAGAGTCCGGTTACTTTGGTGTTGCGCCAGGCACCAATCTCAAAACAAATCCCAATTGCATCGATTCGCTTAACCAAGACGTTATCTTTACCAATGTAGCGCTCACCGATGACGGCGATGTGTGGTGGGAGGGCTTGACCGAAACACCACCAGCGCATTTAATTGACTGGCAAGGAAAAGACTGGACTCCGGCGGACGGAGCGGCTGGCAAAAAAGCGGCTCACCCCAATTCACGTTTCACTATGGCAGCAACCAATAATCCAGCGGTTGATCCTAATTGGAATGACCCGGACGGCGTGCCGATTGATGCATTCTTGTTTGGCGGTCGCCGCTCTACTACCGTGCCTTTGGTGAGCGAAGCCCGAGACTGGGAAGAAGGCGTTTATATGGCCGCTACCATGGGTTCTGAAACTACCGCAGCTATCACGGGTCAAGTCGGCGTCGTGCGCCGCGACCCCTTTGCAATGCTCGCATTTGCTGGCTACAACATGAGCGATTACTTTCAGCATTGGCTCAGTCTTGGCAAAAAACTAATGGCCTCGGGTGCAGAGTTACCGAAGATTTATTGCGTCAACTGGTTCCGTAAAAACGACGCTGGTCAGTTTGTATGGCCCGGCTTTGGTGAAAACATGCGCGTATTGGCTTGGATCCTCGAGCGCGTTGATGGCAAAGCAAAGGGCAAGGAAACTATTTTTGGTATCTGCCCTGAGTATCAAGATCTCCATTGGGATGGCCTTGATTTTTCAGCCGAGCAGTTCAGCGACGTGATGTCGGTAAGCAAGTCAGATTGGCAGGCCGAGGTGCAGTTGCATTCGGAGCTATTTGAGCAGTTAAAGCACCGCTTGCCAGCCGAGCTCTTGGCAACGCGCAGCAAGATTGAGCAACGCATAGGAAGCTAATTCCTGCTCACCACATGATCGCCCCCCAGCACCATGGCATCGTGGTGATTGGGGCCGGCATCGCAGGCGCAAGCATTGCGCACGAAATCATTTCTCGGGGCCAGCCAGTATGTGTTGTCGAGTCTGAGGACGCACCTGCTAGAGGATGCTCAAGTCATGCCTATGCCATTGCCCATCCTCATATCACTCGGGGTTCGGCAAAATTACTGCAGCTAACTCGCATTGCATTTGAGCTCGCATTGGCGCGATGGGGTGGTCAATGGGCACACCGCGGCGCACTACACCCTATAAAAAATGGCCTTGATTTTGATCGTGATGCCATAGCCCGGCAGCTGGAGGAGCTTGGACTGTCGCCCGAAATAGCATTCCCTGTCTCTGCAGAACAAGCAAGTCAGTTAGCGGGGGTGGCGCGGGCAGGCGTTTGGTTTCCCAATGCGGGAATGCTGAGCTTAGAAAAAACAACACAACAGCTATTGCAACCTTGCGCGCAATTAACGCAAATGAA
>CAZUMD010000130.1:0-4620 GCA_964621735.1 uncultured Polynucleobacter sp. | reverse complement strand
TTTGGCTCAGCGTAAAGTGATCAAAATTAAAGAAGTTAGCCAGAATCTGCTCATTCGTTAAGCCAATGGCTTTGAGCAAAATGGTGACAGGCATCTTACGACGACGGTCAACGCGGAAATACAAAATATCTTTTGGATCAAACTCGAAATCGAGCCATGAACCACGGTAAGGAATGATGCGTGCTGAGAACAGCAACTTACCTGAGCTATGTGTCTTGCCCTTATCGTGTTCGAAGAACACGCCTGGGGAACGATGTAACTGAGACACGATGACGCGCTCAGTCCCGTTAATTACAAAAGAACCGTTATCTGTCATGAGTGGAATTTCACCCATGTAGACTTCGCTCTCTTTTACTTCTTTTACCTTGGTAGGCGCTTCGCGATCATAAATAATCAAGCGAACTTTAGCGCGCAGTGCCGAGTGGTAGGTATACCCACGCTGTTGGCACTCTTTGACGTCAAAAGGCGGCTGTGACAATTGGAAGGACACGTATTCCATCCGTGCGTAGCCATTGTTCGAAACAATAGGAAATGCAGACGTAAAGGCAGCCTGTAAGCCCTCATTGATGCGGGCAGCAGGCGGTTTATCCGCCTGTAAAAATTTAGCGTAGGACTCCAGCTGCGTTGCGATCAGGTAAGGAACCTGGTGATTATTTACGCGCTTAGCAAAGCTTTTACGGACTCGCTTGCGTTCGGTGAAGCTATAGTTCATTTCATCTCCGAATTCAGCGACTGAGCAAAGATTTGGCGGTTGGCCTCTACCAACCACTGGCGGACAACACTAAATCGCATGGATCCAGTGCCCGACCAAACTTGTCTTCTGCAGTCGTATCAGAAGGCAAACCCGATATCAATCAACGTACTGAAATGAAATCGGGTTTGACCTCTAAAGATCAAACCAAAATAAGCCGGGCCCTGAAACTCAGGGCGCCAGCCTATCTTTAGATTACTTAATTTCCGACTTAGCGCCTGCTTCGTCGAGTTTCTTCTTGGCTTCTTCGGCAGTCTTTTTATCAACGCCTTCTTTAACTGGCTTTGGTGCACCATCAACCAAGTCTTTCGCTTCTTTGAGGCCAAGACCAGTGATTTCGCGAACTGCCTTAATAACGGAAACCTTGTTTGCGCCAGCCTCAAGGAGGTTAACGGTAAATTCGGTTTGCTCTTCGGCCGCTGCACCGCCGCCACCGCCACCAGCTGGGCCTGCAACTGCCATTGCTGCAGCAGAAACGCCAAACTTCTCTTCAAATGCCTTAACGAGATCGTTCAGGTCCATTACAGACATGCTACCGACTGCTTCAATAATTTCTTCTTTGGTAATCGCCATTTTTAGCTCCTAATACTTAAATAGTTAGTCCAGCGCTTATTCAGCGGCAGGGGTTTGAACACTTGACTCAGCTCCAGCTTCTGGGCTTGCTGCAGGCTCAGCACTTGCTTCTGCGGCGGCCACGGGAGCGGCTGCTTCAGCTACAGGTGCGGCCACGGGAGCAGGGGCTCCTGCGGCTTTTTGCGCTGCTACTGCGCCCAATACGCGAGCCATTGCAGAAACAGGTGCCAACATCACACCGAGTAACTGCGATAACAACTCATCGCGGCTTGGAATTGTTGCCAGGGCTTTTACGCCCGCAACGTCGAGCAATTTGCCGTTGTAAAGGCCGGCTTTAATGACTAGCTGCTCTTGGGTTTTGGCAAAATTCTGCAACACTCTTGCCGAGGCAATCGGGTCTGCGGAAATACCATAAATCAAGGGGCCAACCATCGAATCAGCAAGTGGCTCAAACTGGGTGCCTTGTGTTGCACGGCGTGCCAATGTGTTCTTCAAAACGCGAAGATAAACACCTTGGTCACGTGCGCTAGCACGAAGCTTTGTCAATTGCTCGACTGGAATACCACGGTATTCAGCAAGCACGACGGTTTGGGCCGCCGCCAATTGAGCGCCGACATCAGCAACGATTGCTTTTTTGTCTTCTACATTCAAAGGCACGGTTTAACTCCATAAAAACCAACTGTTTCCAGTTGGGGTTACACACCAGCGTCTGATATATCAATCACAATTTCTGTGAAATCGGTTTCAGGGTCGCCATCTGCGTTGGTCACTGCTTTCGCAACAATTAAGAATCTATTTATCTTTCAATCAACAGACTCACCAACGGTCTTTGATGTTCGACTCTCGCTAATGCGAGCCAAGAGTCGACCCAAAGTTCTTTTTTACAAACAGCTTATTGGGCTGCCTGCAGTGATGCTTGATCAACACGTACGCCTGCACCCATGGTGCTGCTTACGGCAACCTTCTTTAAATAGATGCCTTTTGATGCTGGCGGCCTGGCTTTATTAAGCGCCTCCAGCAATGCCATTAAGTTGCTCTTGAGCGCAGTTGGCTCAAAGGAGCGACGGCCAATGGTGGCGTGCACAATGCCGGCTTTATCAACACGGAACTGAACTTGACCGGCTTTTGCATTCTTCACTGCGGTAGCGACATCCGGTGTTACTGTGCCGACTTTTGGATTCGGCATCAAGCCACGTGGGCCCAGAACTTGACCTAAAGTACCCACAATCTTCATGGTGTCAGGGGATGCGATCAAAATATCGAAGTCGATTTTTCCGGCTTTGATTTGTTCTGCCAAATCTTCCATGCCAACAATTTCTGCGCCGGCTGCTTTGGCTTGTTCCGCCTTTTCGCCTTGAGCAAAAACCGCTACACGCACATGCTTACCGGTGCCCGCTGGCAATACCACTGCGCCGCGAACGACTTGATCGGATTTTTTAGCATCAATGCCGAGCTGAACAGCAACGTCGATTGACTCATCGAACTTGGCTGTTGCGCACTCTTTAACGAGACTCAATGCTTCGTCGAGTGGATAGAATTTATTGCGGTCAACCTTGGACTGAATGGCTTTTACGCGCTTAGAAATTTTCATGATTAGACTCCTTCCACAGTAATGCCCATGGAGCGGGCGCTTCCAGCGATGGTGCGCACAGCGGCATCCATGTCAGCTGCTGTTAAGTCAGGCATTTTTGCCTTAGCAATTTCTTCTGCTTGTGCACGTGTAATGGTTCCGACTTTGTCGGTATGAGGACGTGGTGACCCTTTTTCAATCTTGGCTGCTTTTTTAATGAACACAGTCGCGGGAGGCGTCTTCATCACAAAAGTGAAGCTCTTATCTGCAAACGCTGTGATCACAACTGGAATGGGGAGGCCTGGCTCCATGCTCTGCGTTTGCGCATTGAACGCCTTGCAGAATTCCATAATATTCAGACCGCGCTGACCCAAGGCTGGGCCTACGGGTGGGGATGGATTTGCTTTACCTGCAGGAATCTGCAGCTTAATAAAGCCAATAATCTTCTTTGCCATGTAATGCTCCTAAAAGCGCGCCTAACCTCATAAGGAAAGACCGCTGTTGAGTAAACGCTTTGCTAGTTTTTGGCTTACTAGCTCCGCTCCTCGGTTATTACTAACCACTTAAAACTACTGCACTGCAAAACCGGACTAAGTCCTTGTTTTTACATCTTTTCTACTTGGCCGAACTCCAGTTCAACTGGGGTACCGCGACCGAAAATTGTAACAGAAACGCGCAAACGCGACTTCTCATAGTTGACTTCTTCCACGTTTCCGTTGAAATCGGTAAATGGGCCTTCTTTGACGCGAACCATCTCACCCACCTCAAATAGCGTCTTGGGCTTGGGTTTATCGACGCCAGCCTGCATTTGATCCATGATTTTGGTCACTTCAGCCGTTGAAATCGGGCTTGGGCGGTTACGAACACCACCAACAAAACCAGTCACTTTTGGCGTGTTTTTCACCAAATGCCACGATTCGTCGGTCATTTCCATTTCAATCAGCACATAACCTGGGAAAAAACGGCGCTCGGTAACGGATTTTTGACCTGCCTTTATTTCCACCACTTCTTCGGACGGAACCAAGATGCGGCCAAATTTATCGGTCATTTCAGAGCGTGCAATGCGCTCTTCTAGGCCTTTTTTAACGCTCTTTTCCATTCCAGAGTAAGCATGGATGACATACCAGCGCATATTGCCGGTTGCCTGTGGATTCGTGACTAATTCTGAATCAATCATTTTTTACTCACTTCCAGCCTAAGAATACGGAAAACACTAGCCATTCAATTAATTTGTCTGCAAGCCATAAGAAAAGGGACATGATCAGAACAAAGCCAAATACAACGAGTGTCATTTGGGTGGACTCACGACGTGTAGGCCACACCACTTTCTTTACTTCTTGCCATGAATCACCCGCGTACGCAATAAAGCGACGTCCATCCGGTGAAATGGCCACAATTAAAATAGCGAGCGCAATACCGCCAAACAGCACAGCCAAACGAATGGCCATGGAATAGTCCACCAAGGTGTAATACAACACCAGGGCTGCGACAAGCAAAATGACGGCTAGGAATGTAATCCAGCCGCTCTTTTGTTCAGTTTGATTTAGCGATTGTTGCGACATAGTCTTTTCTATTTAACTGTGGCAGGGGCGGAGGGCATCGAACCCCCAACCTTTGGTTTTGGAGACCAACGCTCTGCCAATTGAGCTACACCCCTTTATCTAATAAATTCAATTAAGCCAAAATCTTTGCTACCACGCCGGCGCCAACAGTACGGCCACCTTCA
>CAZUMD010000129.1:0-4637 GCA_964621735.1 uncultured Polynucleobacter sp. | reverse complement strand
AAGCCGGAGGTATGCCCATGGTTTTTCCAACCATATCGGTGCATGAGTCCTTTGCTTTTCCAACCAGCATGTATTTGCGTAATTTGATGGCGCTCGATACCGAAGAGATGATGCGCGCTCAACCCGTTGATGCCGTCATCTTGATTGGCGGTTGCGATAAGACCATACCGGCTCAACTGATGGGCGCGGCCAGTGTGGATGTACCCGTTATCTCGATTCCAACCGGACCGATGCTGACCACCACCTATCAAGGCGATCGTTTGGGTGCTTGCACCGACTGCCGTCGCTATTGGGCTAAGTTCCGCGCTAAGGAAATCGATCAAACTGAAATTGATGCAGTGAATGAAAAACTCGCCCCCACTACCGGCACCTGCATGGTGATGGGCACTGCTAGTACTATTGCTTGCATGGTGGAGGCAGCTGGCATGAGTCTGCCGGGAACCGCCGCAGTGCCCGCAGTAATGGCCGAACGCTTTCGCTTGGCTGAGCTAACGGGGCGCAGGGCAGTGGAATTGGCGCAGATGTCATCGGAGCAGGCTTTAACACCGGCACGCATCTTGACACTGGAGTCACTGACGAATGCCTTGACGGTACTGCATGCGATTGGCGGATCAACCAATGCCTTAATTCATTTCACAGCGATTGCTGCTCGCCTGGGCGTCAAAATTGACCTTGAGGCATTTGATCGTTTAGGTCGTAATGTGCCGGTACTGGTGGATTTAAAACCCAGCGGCATGCATTACATGGAACACCTCAATGAAGATGGTGGACTGATGGCGGTATTGCGCGAACTCAGGCCCCTTCTGTATTTGGATTGCATGACAGTCAGTGGCAGAACCTTGGGCGAAGAGATCGATGCTGCCCCCGTGACACGCAACCGTAAAGTCATCCGGATTGCGCAAGAGCCAATTTTCCCGGTTGGCGGTTTGGCTATATTAAAAGGCAATTTAGCGCCGCGTGGTGCCGTGATTAAACATTCTGCAGCCTCACCTTCGCTGCTCAAGCACCGTGGCCGCGCAGTGGTGTTTAGTTCACTGGAAGATTTAGCGCTGCGCATTGATCACGATGATTTGGACGTCACTGCAGATGATGTGTTGGTCTTGCAAAATGCGGGTCCAAAAGGGGCGCCCGGCATGCCTGAGGCAGGCTATTTGCCGATCCCTAAAAAGCTTGCGCAGGCCGGAGTCAAAGACATGGTGCGGATCTCCGATGCGCGTATGAGTGGTACTGCTTTTGGCACTATCGTCTTGCACATCACTCCGGAGTCAGCAGAAAATGGCCCATTAGCAATTGTGCGTAATGGTGATGTCATTGAATTGGATGTGGATGCACGCCGCATTGAATTGTTAGTAGATGATGCCGAAATTGCGCGCCGCCTTGCTGAGCTAGCCCCGCCCGCAGTCCGTTTGAATATTCCTGCTACAGGTTACCGCCACCTTTACCAAACGACGGTGACTCAGGCAGATGTGGGTTGCGATTTTGATTTTATGGTGCCAGCAGCAACGCGTTCCGCACCATTACTGAAAGGAAAATGATATGTTGTTCACCCCAGCAGAAACCAAGGTCGTCATTATCGGTGGCGGCACCATGGGCGCAGATGTTGCGGCCGTGTGCGCGCGTGGCGGCTGCGCCACCCAAGTAGTGGAGTTAACAACCGAGCGCCGTGCGCACTTGCCCAATTACTTTGCGAATGCCATGACCGAATTGGGTTATGAAAACCGCATTCATTTATTAACCGTGGCCGGCTCGCTTGACGAAGTCGATTGGGCTGATGTCGATTTGGTGATTGAGTGCATACCCGAGCGGCTCGATTTAAAGCAATCGCTTTTTGCTGAACTAGAAAAGCGGTCTAAACCCGAAACGGTATTAGCGAGCAATAGCTCCAGCTTTCCGATTAGCGAGATTGCAGTTGGCCTCAAAACGGCAGCGCGCAGGATTGGATTGCATTTCTTTATGCCCGCGCACATCGTGCCCTGCGTTGAAGTTGTTTGTGGCGAGAAGACCGCCAAGATGGTGGCCGAGAGTTTGTCGCGTTTGATGACGGCCTGCGGCATGGTACCGGTGATGGTGAAAAAAGACTTGCATGGATTTTTGGCTAACCGCTTGCAGCATGCGCTCTCGCGCGAGGCGTTTTATCTAATCGACGAAGGCATTGCTACACCAGAGGACATCGATAAAGCCGTCCGCTTTGGTTTTGGTTTCCGCTACCTCGCAGCTGGCCCAGTAATGCAGCGCGACCATGCAGGCTTAGAGATTCATGCTGCAGCAGGGGCGAGCATTTATCCTTCACTCAATAACTCACCCAATATCGCAAAAAGTTTAGGTGATCGCGTTAAAAGCGGCAAGCTGGGCATGAAGACTGGCGAAGGCTTTTTTGAATGGAATCCAGAAACCATTCGTGCTGAGCGCAACCGCTATGACTCTATTTTGCGCGAGGGCTTAAAGATCATCCAAAAAGAGTTGCCAAAGATCGATTAAGGCATTACGCCACCGATCTCATGGCTAGTATTGGCTGTGGGATTGCTTTATTCTTTTCTTTATGAAAAAAACCCTGCGTATTTGGGATTTACCAACGAGGCTGTTTCATTGGCTTCTGGTTATCTGCATTGCGGGCGCGGTGATCTGCGTCAATATCGGCGGCTATTGGATGCAGTGGCATGCTTACTGTGGCTATGCCGCATTGAGCTTAGTTTTATTTCGGGTGCTATGGGGATTTATTGGCGCAGTGCATTCGCGTTTCACGACCTTTGTTCCCAGCCCGCAGCGCTTGATTGCCTTTCTCAGGGGCAAGGAGGGTAGTGGCCTTGGCCATAATCCCTTAGGTAGCCTATCGGTTATTGCCCTATTACTAGTGGTTGGCATTCAAGCTAGTACCGGTTTATTTACCGACGATGACATTGCCTTTCAAGGGCCGCTTGCCAAGTATGTATCGAATGCTACTGTGAGTTTACTCAGCAGCATTCATGCATTGAACTCGAATATTCTATTTGGATTAATTGGCTTGCATCTCTTAGCTATTGCGTATTACCAATGGGTAAAGCGCGCATCGATTGTGATGCCGATGATTCAGGGCGATAAAGAGGTGGATGTGGAGCGCGATGGCAGTGGTCTGCCGGCTTCCGCGCTCCATGCTTCCAAAGACGGTGCGCCGCAGCGACTCACCGCATTGGTATCGCTGTGTGCAATCGCTTTACTGCTGCTCTATGCCCTAGGAATTATTTCTTTCTAAAGTCATCGTGGCAGGCTTTACACGTTTGCCCTGCAGCACTAAATGCTTTTTTGATGTTCTCCAGATTACCTGACTGCGCTGCTTGATTGAGTTCAGCGATAGCAGTCTGCATTTTCTCTGAACCTGCTTTAAATTTAGCGGCCTCAGTCCAAATTCCGGGTTGAGCCTTACCACCTTCGGTACCAGCACCAAAAGCTTGCCATGGCAGGGTAGATAAGGTTGCAATGATGGCTGCATTCTTAGCAACATCATCTTTGTTGTAGGGCACTTCTCCTTTGACAACCGCACCAATTCGCCCGAAGTGGGTTCCGATCAAGCTGAATGCGCTTTGACGGTATTTGATTGCATCTTCTGTTTTTTGAAACTGCGCAAAAGCGGGGCTGGCTGTAATCAGGATGACGGATGCTGCCAACATACGTAGGCCAGTGGTGGTGATAAGTGAATTAGTAGACATGAGAGCTCCTGATGAATGGAAGGGGTAATTACCGGATTAGCATAACCCACTTCGCCGCTTTTTAAGCAAGCCAAGCTACTTTTTAGAGTAAGTGCTGCAGGGGCCACATCAAGAAACGGATGATCGATAAAAAGAAGCCGCTTAAAGGCTGCATCCACCAAATACCAATCAATCCGCTGAGGGCTAGGCCCAAGACGATAAAAAAGCCCCAAGGCTCAATTCGGCTAAAAGTCACTGCCTGGCGGTAAGGCAATAAGCCGGTTAGGACTCGCCCACCGTCCATCGGCGGAATCGGCAGCAGATTAAATACGAGGAGGCTGATGTTCCACATCACTCCCGCCTTGGCAACCGCCCCCAAATAGGGCTCATCGATGCCCAGCAGTTGGGGCATAAACCAGAGTGTGGCCCAGATAATCGCTTGAATAAAGTTGGATCCAGGCCCTGCTAAGGCAACCCAAATCATGTCGATTTTGGGGTTTTTCAGTCGATCAAAGCGCACCGGGACCGGCTTGGCGTAGCCGATTAAAAAGCCTGAATTCAGCAGAATTAAGGCCAATGGAATGAGGAGGGTGCCCACCAAATCAATGTGTTTGAGGGGATTTAACGTCACCCTACCGAGCAGGTAAGCAGTATTGTCACCCAGCCGTTTGGCAATATAACCGTGCGCCGCCTCATGAATGGTGATGGCCAAAATGAGCGGAATCGCATTGATGGCTATTGCTTCTATCGAAAAGGCACTTATCATGACAACATGATATCCACAGGAGCCCATCGTGACTGAAGAAAAAAAACCCGCTGCGAAGACCCCAGCCCGCCCAGTGATCGCTAAACCGCCTGTTCGCCCTCCTGCCGGAAAAGGCCCTCAGGGTGCTGGTGGTAAGCCGCCCAGTGGCTTTGGCGGCGGCAAAGGCATGATGCGCAAAGCAGGCCGCGGCCGTTAAACAGCCCGGCAAT
>CAZUMD010000128.1:1136-4639 GCA_964621735.1 uncultured Polynucleobacter sp. | reverse complement strand
CTAGGGTAAACCCGTATTATTACCCCCACAAAAGGCTCTTGAGCGCCGTCAAGGACTTGCTCTTATAAATCCACCAAAATCATGCAAGCGAAATGGTTTTGCGCCTGCGCAGGGCTGTTTTCAACCGAGATTAGAGATCAATAGACTATGAATCACCCCAAGCCATCCGAAGCGGTCGAAGCTGTTGCACTAGCGACGGTCAATGATTTACGGGAAACCATTCGGCGCAAAAGTAAATTAAAAGGACGGCAAGCCGACGACGCATCGATTGCGGAAGTGCGCCAGCTGATTGGCGAGGCGCCACACCGCCGTGATCTCTTGATCGAACACTTACACAAGTTGAATGATGCCTACCGTGCATTACACGATCGCCACTTGGTTGCCCTCGCCAAAGAAATGAATTTGCCAATGGCCGAAGTCTACGAAGTTGCCACTTTCTACCACCACTTTGAAGTGGTTCGCGGTGATGATCCGGTTGCCGATATCACAGTGCGCGTTTGCGATGGCCTCTCGTGTGAACTCGCTGGCGCAAAAACACTCTTAAGTCGCTTGCCTGCGATCTTAGGCAACCCCAAAGTCAACGTGATTGCAGCGCCATGCGTCGGCCGCTGTGAGCAAGCGCCAGTAGCGGTGGTGCATCAATACCCCGTTTTATTTGCTACCGCAGAGACGGTGGCAGCAGCAGTAGCGAATAAGCAGTTATCCCATCCTCTTGCTAGCGATAGCGGTAATTTTGAGCCAGCCGATTTGGCAGAAAAAGGCGTATCACCCCAAGGCCCCAATCAAGCGGTATCGCCCGATTACGTCGGTTATGAAATCTACCGCGCTAAAGGCGGTTACGCCTTGGCGGCAGAACTTGCCAGCGGCAAGCGCGATGGTGAATTGATTATTAAAGCCATGGAAGACTCCGGTCTGCGCGGCCTCGGTGGCGCTGGCTTTCCGGCGGGGCGCAAGTGGCGCATTGTTAAAGATCAGCCCGCACCCAAACTGATGGCCGTCAATATTGACGAAGGTGAGCCTGGCACATTTAAGGACCGCACGTATTTAGAGCGCGATCCGCATCGCTTCTTAGAAGGTTTGCTGATTGCTGCGAGCGTGGTTGGCATTGATGCCTGCTACATCTACTTGCGTGATGAGTACCACGGTTGCCGTGAGCTGCTCGAACGTGAAATCGCCAAGCTGCAAGCCAATCCTCCATTTAAGTTGCCCTTGATTGAACTGCGCCGCGGTGCAGGTGCATACATTTGCGGCGAAGAGTCGGCCATGATCGAGAGCATTGAAGGCAAGCGCGGCGAACCCCGCATGCGCCCACCCTACATTGCACAAGTCGGTTTGTTTGGACGTCCAACGCTCGAACATAACTTTGAGACCTTGTATTGGGTGCGCGACATTGTGCAGCGTGGACCGCAGTGGTTCAGCAGCTACGGTCGCCATGATCGCAAAGGCCTGCGCAGCTTTAGCGTGAGTGGCCGTGTGAAGTTACCTGGCGTTAAATTGGCTCCAGCCGGCATCACCATTCAAGAGTTGATTGATGAATACTGCGGCGGCATGCAAGACGGCCACCGCTTCTATGGGTATTTGCCTGGCGGCGCCTCAGGCGGTATTTTGCCCGCCACCATGAACACCATTCCACTGGACTTTGATACCTTGCAGCCCTATGGTTGTTTCATCGGCTCTGCTGCGGTGATGGTCTTTAGTGATAAAGACAAAGCGCGCGATGCAGCGCTCAACGTCATGCACTTTTTTGAGCATGAGAGCTGTGGCCAATGCACGCCATGCCGCGTCGGCACCAGCAAAGCAGCCGAGCTCATGCAAGCCAAATCATGGGATAAGTCGACTTTAGAAGATCTAGCCGTCGTGA
Source organism: uncultured Polynucleobacter sp. (assembly GCA_964621735.1). Classification (GTDB taxonomy): domain Bacteria; phylum Pseudomonadota; class Gammaproteobacteria; order Burkholderiales; family Burkholderiaceae; genus Polynucleobacter. The sequence goes on along the minus strand of CAZUMD010000128.1, from coordinate 2,778 downwards.
TGGTCGATGCCTCCATTTGCGGCCTTGGCCAAGCAGCCCCTAATCCGATTCGCTGCATTGCGAAGTACTTCCCAGAAGAGGTCGCTTAAATGAACGCCCCTGTAAATCCAAACGAACTCCAGTTGCAAACGGTGGAGTTCAAGCTTGATGGCAAGACGATTATTTCGTATGAGGGTGAGACCATTTTGAAGGCGGCTAAACGCCATGGAGTGGATATTCCCCATTTGTGTTTTAAAGACGGCTATCGCGCCGATGGCAATTGCCGTGCATGCGTGGTCGAGATCAACGGCGAGCGCACCTTAGCGCCCAGCTGCTGCCGCAGCGCTACCCCAGGCATGGATGTCAAAGCCAATAGCGAGCGTGCACTCAAGAGTCAAAAATTAGTACTGGAAATGTTGTTATCTGACATGCCAGATGAAGGGTATAAGTGGGTAGGAGACAGCGACGAAGAACAGCGCCAACAACAACACGGCGAACTGAGCACTTGGGCTACGCGCCTCGATGTGCAAGTTCGACCAGAACTAAAGGCGCTGCGTCGTAAACAGCCGGCTGCGGATGTATCGCATCCAGCAATGGCGGTCAATTTAGACGCCTGCATACAGTGTAATCGCTGCGTGCGTGCTTGCCGTGAAGAGCAAGTCAACGACGTGATTGGTTATGCGATGCGCGGTGCACACAGCGAGATCGTGTTTGACTTGAGCGATCCGATGGGCGAGAGCACCTGCGTGGCCTGCGGTGAGTGCGTGCAGGCTTGCCCAACCGGTGCGTTGATGCCTAAGGGCTTGATTGGTTCGCAAACCGTCGATCGCAAGGTCGATTCGGTCTGCCCATTCTGCGGTGTGGGTTGCCAAATTACCTATAACGTCAAAGACGAAACGATTGTTAGTGTGGAAGGCCGTGACGGCCCCGCAAATCACAATCGCCTGTGCGTGAAGGGCCGCTTTGGTATGGACTACATCCACAACCCACAGCGCCTAACTAAACCCTTGATTCGAAAGCCGGGCGTACCCAAAGACGAGAACGCGATTCAGAATCCACAAGACTGGTCGAACATTTTCCGCGAAGCCACTTGGGAAGAGGCCTTGGAATTTGCTGGCGGTGGTCTTAAAAAGCTGAAAGACCAATATGGCAATAAAGTACTTGCTGGTTTTGGCTCTGCGAAGGGTAGTAATGAAGAGGCGTATTTATTCCAAAAGCTAGTTCGTACTGGCTTTGGTAGCAATAACGTCGACCATTGCACCCGCTTATGCCATGCCTCATCGGTTGCTGCACTCTTGGAGGGTGTTGGTTCGGGCGCGGTAAGTAATCAGGTCAATGATGTTGAGCACTCTAGCCTTCTTTTCTTGATCGGCTCTAACCCCACCGCCAATCATCCAGTAGCAGCAACCTGGTTTAAGAATGCCGCGAAGAACGGCGCCAAAATTGTGCTGTGCGATCCGCGCATTACCGACATTGGTAAACACGCTTGGCGTACGTTGCAGTTCAAGCCCGATACCGATGTAGCCATGCTCAATGCCATGATCTATACCGTGATCGAAGAGGGCTTGTGTGACGAGAACTTCATTCGCGATCGCGCGAACAACTTTGAAGCCTTAAAAGAAAACATCAAAGGCTATAGCCCAGAAGCGATGGCACCGATCTG
>CAZUMD010000128.1:0-1126 GCA_964621735.1 uncultured Polynucleobacter sp. | reverse complement strand
AGCCATGATTCTGTGGGGCATGGGCGTCAGTCAACACGTTCACGGCACCGACAATGCCCGTTGTTTAATTGCGCTCGTGAGCATTACCGGTCAAATTGGTAAGCCAGGCTCGGGCTTGCATCCACTGCGCGGTCAAAACAACGTGCAGGGCGCCAGCGATGCCGGCCTCATTCCGATGATGTTCCCCAACTACCAGCGCGTTGATCACGATGCTGCTCACGCTTGGTTTGAGAAGTTCTGGGACACTAAGCTCGATAACAAGCCTGGCTATACGGTGGTTGAGATCATGCATAAGATCACAGCACCGGATAGCGACCCCCATAAAATTCGCGGTATGTACGTCGAAGGGGAGAACCCTGCGATGAGCGACCCGGATTTGAATCATGCGCGCCATGCCTTAGCATCCCTCGAGCATTTGGTGGTGCAGGATATTTTCATGACGGAGACGGCATTGTTAGCGGACGTGGTATTGCCTGCCAGTGCTTGGCCAGAAAAGACCGGCACCGTCAGCAATACCGATCGCATGGTGCAAATGGGTAAACGCGCCGTTAATCCGCCAGGCGATGCCAAGCCCGATTTATGGATCATTCAAGAAATCGCCAAGCGCATGGGCTTAAATTGGAACTACCAAGGTCCAGAAGCCGGTGTTGCGGCGGTCTACGATGAAATGCGCCAAGCCATGCATGGCGCTATTAAAGGCATTACCTGGGAACGTTTAGAGAGAGAATCCAGTGTGACCTATCCTTGCCTATCCGAAGAGGATCCGGGTCGCCCGATCGTATTTGATGATCATTTTCCAACCCCTGATGGCAAAGTGAAATTGGTTCCTGCCGATATCATTCCAGCAAACGAGCGCCCCGATACCGATTACCCCTATGTCCTCATTACCGGTCGTCAGTTGGAGCATTGGCATACCGGCAGTATGACGCGCCGCGCTACCATCTTAGATGCGATTGAGCCTTTAGCTACCGTGTCGATGAATGGTGCTGATATGACGCAGCTGGGCGTAACGGCAGGTGATGTCATCACCGTTGCCTCACGCCGTGGTCAGGTGGGCATTCATGTACGCCGAGATGATGGCACCCCACGTGGCGTGATCTTCATTCCGTTTGCTTACTATGAAGCA
>CAZUMD010000127.1:0-4678 GCA_964621735.1 uncultured Polynucleobacter sp. | reverse complement strand
ACTTCGTTGGAGACTGCGCCGCTGTTGACGCCGACGATGCCGTACTCCAATGCTTCCGCCACGTTCCAGATCCGGCCAATGTCACGACTATAAAAATAAGAGGCTAGGCCAAAGGGTGATTGGTTGGCTAGGCGCACAACCTCAGCATCATCATCAAAAGCCATGATGGGCGCTACTGGCCCAAAGGTTTCTTCGCTACTGATGCGCATCGCTGTTGTGATGTGCGACAAAATCGTGGGCTCGTAAAAGTGCCCGCCGATGGCAGCTACCTTGCCACCGGTCACGAGCTTAGCGCCCTTGGCAAGTGCATCGGCCACATGCTCCTCCACTTTGGTGAGTGCTGCTTTATCAATCAAGGGGCCTTGCATCACGCCGGCATCCAAACCATTACCAACGGTTAAGGTCTGTACTGCTTTAGCAAAGCGCTCGGTAAAGGCATCGATGACCTTGCTGTGAACATAAAAGCGGTTGGCACAGACGCAGGTCTGCCCGGCATTGCGGTATTTGGAGGCCATGGCTCCGGCAACCGCGGCATCAATGTCAGCATCCTCAAACACAATGAAGGGGGCGTGACCACCCAACTCAAGGCCTAGTTTTTTAATCGTTGGGGCGCACTGTGCCATCAAAATACGACCGACTTCAGTTGAGCCGGTAAAGGAGAGGTGGCGCACCACCGGCGAGCTGCACAGTGCCTTGCCAATCAAGACCGAATGCTCTGCATCCCCGGTCACCACATTAACGACCCCCGGGGGTATACCGGCTTGGCGACTGAGTTCGGCTAAGGCTAGAGCCGATAGGGGGGTTTGCTCGGCGGGCTTAATCACAATCGTGCAGCCTGCCGCTAAAGCGGGAGCAATCTTGCGGGTAATCATCGCAACCGGAAAGTTCCATGGGGTAATGGCCGCGCATACGCCAATCGGCTGCTTGAGCACCAGCATGCGTTTATCGCTCCAGGTACTAGCCGGAATGCTGCCGGCTACGCGCTTGGCCTCTTCGGCAAACCACTCTAAAAAGCTGGCGCCATAGGCAACTTCGCCTTTGGCCTCGGCCAGAGGCTTGCCCTGCTCTAAGGTCAGGATCCGGGCTAAATCATCGCTATTGGCGACAATCAAATCAAACCAGCGGCGCAAAATAATAGAGCGCTCTTTGGCGGTTTTAGCCCGCCACGCTGGCAGGGCTGCCTCGGCTGCCGCAATCGCTGCGTTGGCCTCCGTAGCGCCCAAATTACTCACCTGTGCAATCACTTCACCGTTTGCTGGGTTGTCCACCGCAAAACGCTCGCTTGCGGTAATCCAATTGCCATTGATCCAGGCATCGGCTTGAAACAAGGCCGGGTTTTGTAAAGTGGATTGAATAGTGGAATTGGGCATAGCTAAGCTCGGTTGATGGTGGCAGAAGTATTCATGAATCGGGATTACGAAGTGTAGCAAGAGCCTAATTAGCCTCTTTAATACCAAGCCAATAAAGGACCATGCCAATGACAGAATGCCTTGAACAGATACTACCCCTAGGCGGCAAGATCGTTATCGATCACTAGATCTAGTGTTTTTATCTTCTACATCATGAAAAAAAGTACGTTTATGGGTAGATTTTCATATAACAAAATTAGTGCAGACTAACATCTATAAGTCCATGATTTATATATACTTTTATTATCGTATTCGCTCTAGGGCGAGGCCGATATCAGTCTATAGGTCTAAAAAGTTATAGAAAACTACTTTTATATACTTGACATGATATATAGGCTTACCTACTATGCATCATCTATGTTAAATGTTGCAATGCAATATGCAGGTGGTTGAAGTAGCAGATTGCAGTGTGGCTCGAGTAAATGAGAAAACCAATAGACAACGTAACGCCGCAATCAAACACCGTACAGCCTGCCCTTCTTGCGCAGAACGCAGTTCTATTTCTAAAGGCCCTCAGCAAAAATACCTGGCTGGCCATCGTATTCCTAGCAATTGCACTTTGGTTAACGGGCCCACGGACCAACGCTGGCGCATTTGAGTTTGCGCGCATTTTGGTTCCAAGCGAAGCCCGGCAATTGCTCTTGGCCTACACCCAATTTGAATTTGCTAATACCGAATCCACAACGGCATTCCCATCGGTTGCGAGTGCCGCTGCAGCAATACCAGCCAGCAAGATTGACCTTGCTGCACTCGATGCCCAGTTTTTGAAGGGCGATAAAGAGCGCCACGCGGTAGCGAACCACTTGGCGGCGAAGTACCGGATTAGCATGGACGAGAGTCAGCGTTATGTGACTCATGCCATCGAAGTGGCCAATGAAGTTAATTTAGACCCCGTGCTACTGCTGGCGATTATGGCTACCGAGTCCAGCTTTAATCCCAATGCGCAGAGTCGTGCAGGCGCGCAGGGCTTAATGCAAGTACTCACCCGCGTTCATACCGAAAAATTTGAGCCTTACGGCGGCACTGTGGCCGCATTTGTGCCGGAAGCAAACATTCGGGTAGGCGCATTAATTCTCAAAGCATGCATAGCCAAGGCCGGATCACTCGAAGCAGGTTTGCGAAGTTACCTCGGCGCCCCGAATGCCAGCAGCGGCCCGAATAGCTATACCTCCAAAGTGATTGCAGAGCGTGAAGAGCTCAATGATGTCGCCCGCAATCGTTCGCTTAGGGCTGCGGGCAATTCCAACGCGTAATTGCTAGAACTGGGGCTACAGGTCTTGAGCCTAGCCCGCCTGGGTCTCGGCCGTTCTGAGGGACTGAGCCAATAAATCAAGCACCCCATTGACGTACTTATGGCCATCGGTGCCACCAAAGGTCTTGGCTAGTTCTACTGCTTCATTGATGGCAACTTTATACGGTACAGAAATATCCATCGCCAGTTCATAAGCGCCAATCAGCATAGCGGCATGCTCAACCGGTGATAGTTCATTGGCAGGGCGATCGAGCGCAGGAGCAATCACACTATCCAACTGATCCGCGTGATCGAGCACGCCATTAAATAAACCTTCAAATAAATCCAGTTTGCAGCGGGCAAAAGCAGGATCTTCCGCTAATTGCTTGCTAATGGCTGCGGCATTACCTAGGCTGCCAGCACGGCGCATCACCAGCCATTGATAGACTCCTTGCAGGGCGTATTCGCGGGCGCGGCGGCGAGGCGTGAGCGAGCGCTTAGGCGCCGCTACTTTCGCAACACCATCGTCGGCTGGTTTTGGTGATTTATTCGGCATTATTGATTTCAATATCGAGATCGGGCGTCAGGGCTAAGGCGAGGTTGGCCATCTCGACTACGGCACGTGCGCAGTCTGCCCCCTTAATGTGAACACGCTCATCGGCCTGCTCATCGGTGTCGCAGGTTAATACGCCGTTAGCAATCGGCAGACCGGATTCCAAACAGACTCGAGAGATACCAGCAGCAGACTCATTGGAGACCAGCTCAAAATGGTAGGTCTCCCCCCGAATGACGGCGCCCAAAGCAACGAGGCCATCAAACTCGCCGGTCTCTGCTAGTTTTTGGAGTGCAAACGGGATTTCCAGTGCGCCAGGAACCGTCACTAGCCGAATGTCGTCTTGCGCCACACCCAGGTGAATTAACTCGGCGATGCAGGCTTCGCTTAAGGCATTGCAATGGTCTTCATTAAAGCGCGCTTGCACAATACCAATGCGCATATCTTGCCCATTGAGATCGGCCTCTAAGATACCAACACCGAGGGTCTCTAAGTCATCGTCCATCGCAGGAGTGGAAGTCTGGCTAGTCATAATGGTTCCGATTGGTTGGATGTAAGTGGTTGGCTGTAAATTGGTTTGGGGTTTATCTAAACTCAGGCGAATTTAGGTCGACTCAAACGGGATATGCCCGGTGATTTCGAGTTTGTAACCGGAGAGGCTGGGTACGGGAGTAGGCTTCGCAAGCAAACGCATCTTGCCGACATGCAAGTCCTTCAGAATTTGCGCGCCAATACCGTAACTCCGAAAATCGGTTTTGTGGCCAACGGTTTTATTCTCGCTAGGCGAAACACTCTTATTGAGTTTATGAAACTGCGATAACCAGTTTGCTTCGGATGGTGCGGCAACGCCAGCGATATTGAGTAGGACTGCAACGCCTACCGGAGCTGCTGCAATTTTCTGCAAGGCATGGGCCAAAGGCCAGGAGTGGGTGCTTTCATTGCTGTCTAAAAAATCCAGAACGGTTGCAGGCTCATGTACACGCACTAAGGTTTCAATGTTTTCCATTGGCTTACCCTTGACAAGGGCCAGATGGACGCAGGAGCTGGGGGTATCACGGTACACAATCCCCTGAAAGTCCCCCCATGGTGTGGAGAAAGGGCGCTCACCTTCGCGTACAACGATGCTCTCGTTTTGACTGCGGTACTGAATCAGATCAGCAATGCTGCCAATCTTCAATTGATGCTCTTTAGCAAACTCCAGCAGGTCCGGCAGCCTTGCCATACTGCCATCGTCTTTCATGATCTCGCAAATGACAGCAGTCGGCGAGCAGTGGGCTAGTGCAGCTAGATCGCAACCCGCCTCCGTATGGCCAGAGCGAATGAGTACGCCGCCCGGTTGTGCCATTAGTGGAAACACATGACCGGGCTGAACCAGGTCATTGGGTTTTGCGAAGGGAGCTACCGCTGTCTGAATCGTATGCGCGCGGTCTGCCGCTGAAATGCCGGTCGTGACGCCACTGGCCGCTTCAATCGAGACCGTAAAGT
>CAZUMD010000126.1:0-4680 GCA_964621735.1 uncultured Polynucleobacter sp. | reverse complement strand
GGCGCAGCATCTTCCAGTAAAGGCAGGCTTTGTAAATTCGGTAGGCTCAAATCATCGAGAAATTGTTTCGTGGTCGCATAGAGACCAGGACGACCAATCGTTTCCTTATGGCCAATGACCTCAACCCAGCCGCGATCCTCGAGTTGTTTCATCACATTGCTGCTCACAACAACGCCGCGGATCTCTTCAATATCGCCACGAGTAACAGGCTGGCGATACGCAATGATGGCCAGGGTTTCCATCACCGCACGGGAATAGCGCGGCGGCTTTTCTGGGGTAAGTCGATCCAAGTACTCGCGCATCGACAAGCGACTCTGAAAACGCCAACCGGTAGCGATGTGCACGAGCTCCATGCCTTTGTCTTGCCAGTCCTCCTGAATTGCCGTCAACACTGCTTCAATATCAGCTGGGCTAGTGTCATCCGTAAATAGACGCGTGAGATCCATCGCTGCAATGGGCTCTTGCGCGCACAAGAGGGCTGTTTCAATAATGCGTTTTTTGTGATCATCCATAAAATTCGGCCTAACAGGTCAAAGCCTGAGTGGCATAAAAAGGGCTATCCGTCATGGGTTGGGGTGTTCTCTAGCTGCTTCAGGCAATCGTCCAAGGTGACTTCGTGGGTCAGGAGTTAAGTTTGGACGCTATTGTCTGAGCGGATACGGTATGGGAGGAACCTATCAGGCAATTCTCACAATTCGCTCACTAGTTGCGCCATTATAGGGGAGGCTGCCTACAATAGCCAAATGGAATTATTTACCCTACCCCCCACCCCCGAGCCAAAACGGCGCCATTTTTTAGGCCTTGCATCCACCTTAGCCGGGATCAGCGCCCTAGGATTAAGTGCCTGCACGACGGTTAGCCCTAAAAAACCGGTTGTTGGCTTGGTTTTGGGTGCCGGCGCCGCCCGGGGCTTTGCCCACATCGGTGTGATTAAGGCCCTGGAAGCCCAAGGCATTTCACCCAATTTGGTGGTTGGCAGCAGTGCAGGCAGCGTGATCGCCTCCCTCTATGCCTCAGGCCTCAGTGGGAATGACCTGAATCGCATCGCGCTCAGTCTAGACGAGGCAGCGATTGCCGACTGGGGTCTGCCGTTTGCCGGTCGATTTGGCGGCCTGATTAAGGGGGATGCACTTCAAGCCATGATCAATCGGGAAGTAAAAAACCGGCCCATTGAACAGATGCGTATTCCTTTGGGTGTGGTTGCAACCGATTTGCAATCCGGTAAAGGGGTTTTATTTCAGCGTGGCGATACCGGCAGCGCAGTACGCGCCTCCTGCAGTATTCCGGGTGTATTTCAGCCCACTACCATTCAGGGTCGCGAGTATGTCGATGGGGGCCTTGTCGCACCAGTGCCGGTGCAATACGCGAAGCAAATGGGCGCCACCGTAGTGATTGCCGTTTCGATTTCGAATGAGCCTGGCCAGCAAAATGCGAGCGGCACTCTAGGAGTGCTCCAGCAAACCATTAGCATCATGCAGCAAAGCATCAATAGCTACGAGCTGCAAGGCGCAGACATTGTGATTCAGCCAAAACTCCAGCAAATGGGCGGCGCTGACTTTAAGGCGAGAAGCGCGGCAATACTGGCTGGGGAGATTGCCACTCAAGAAAAAATGGCTCAGATAAAAGCGCTAATCGGCGCTTAAAACATTTGGGTTTGTTTTTTAAACTTCTTCATCTCATTCATGAGATTTTTGCGTTCCTGCTCGGAAAACTCATCGCTGCCGTCGAGGCGACGCGCGCCATCAAAGCGCTTGTCCCAATACACACTCGTCATGTCATCGACTCGAATGCTGGCACCCTTGGAAGGCGAGTGAATGAATTTATTCTCACCAACATAAATTCCCACATGCGAGAAGGTCATGCGCATGGTGTTAAAGAACACTAAATCGCCAGGCTGTAAATCATCGCGCGTAATTGACTTCCCAACTTTGCTCATCTGGGATGATTTGCGTGGAATTAAAAAACTCAATTTATCTTTAAAAACGTAGGCAACAAAACCACTGCCATCGAGACCTGATTGCGGAATATCCATGTTCCAGCGATACCGCACACCAATAAGCTCCATCGCCTGATTAATCAAATTCTCAGAGCGGCCCGATACCGAATCCACGAGCTTGTCTGCAGCGCGAATGAAATACGCTTTGCCTGCCTGCGTAAACGATTCGGTCGGCGTTTCTTTAGCCTGCTCATTTGCTCCGGCAGCCGAGCAAACCACGAGCGAACAAACCAGCGCGAACGATCGCGCAAGTTGGCGTGCAGAGCAGGAAGAATTAAAAGACATAGGCATTGCCGGAGTGTATCAAACTTTTTTCAATCCACGAAACAGGCTTATTTAAATTAAGTCATTGTTTATATTAAATATTTAGGCCTAAAGTGGGGATAACTTGCCCATTTTTTAGGCAGAATAGCACTGCTGTGGTGCACTAAGTCATTTCTGCGGCAGTAAAGAGCTGCTTGGTATAGGCCTGCTTGGGATGCGCGATCAAAGCCTCGGTCTCGCCAAACTCCACGACCTTACCCTCTTTTAAAACCATGATTTCGTGGGACATCGCCCGAATCACAGCCAGATCATGGCTGATCATCACGTAAGCCAGGTTGTACTTTTTCTGTAGCTCAGTCAGCAGCGCCAGCACCTGCTTCTGAATCGATACGTCCAAGGCCGAGGTAGGTTCATCCAAGACCAAAATTTGCGGCCGCAATATGAGCGCGCGCGCAATTGCAATCCGTTGGCGCTGCCCACCTGAAAATTCATGGGGGTAACGCTGCAAAGCCGAGCGATCCAAACCAACCTCTTTGAGCATATCGAGCACCCTGCCCTCGCGCTCCGTCGCCGATAGATTTGGAAAATGAACATCCAGTCCTTCAGACACAATTTGCAAGACGGTCATGCGCGGCGAGAGCGATCCAAATGGATCCTGAAAAATCACCTGCAAACTGGAGCGCAGATTACGTATGGCGGCAGAGTCTAGCGCTTGCCAATCACTACCGAGTACATTAACCGTGCCACCAACCTGGGCAGCAGAATCACCCAGCAAACCCAAAATCGCCATACCCAATGTCGTTTTGCCGGACCCGGACTCTCCAATCACCCCAATCGTCTGGCCTTGGCGTAATTCAAACTGCACTTTTTTAAGCACGGTATGGCGCGGTGATTTTTTAAAAAAGGATAGGAGCTGCAACGGATTCCCTGACTTCGATCCGGGATAGGATACGTGGAGATTTTCGGTGCTGAGTAACACGGGAGCTAAGGGCATTACGGGCAAGAGCGCACGTACCGGCTTGCTGTTCACTAAGGCTTCGGTATAGGTATTTTCTGGATGCTCAAAAACCTGCCGGGTAGCACCGCACTCCATCAAATTGCCTTGATTTAAAACCGCGACACGCTCAGCAAAATGGCGCACTAAATTCAGGTCGTGGGTAATGAGCAAAATGCTCATGCCTTGATCGCTCTTTGCCTCGGCTTGTAGCTCGATGAGGAGTTCCAATATTTGCATCCGTAAGCTGACATCGAGTGCCGTGGTTGGCTCATCGGCAATGAGTAAGCGGGGTTTGCATGCTAAGGCCATGGCAATCATGGCGCGCTGACGCTGCCCGCCTGACAGTTGGTGCGGATATGAATAAAAACGGCGCTCTGGTTCAGGAATGCCGGTCTTACGCAGGAGTGCAATCGCTTTTTCCATGCATTCCGCTTTTGATGTGAGGGGCTCATGCACCAAGACCGCTTCGACGATTTGATTGCCAATCGTAAACAGCGGATTTAAAGCCGTCATCGGCTCCTGAAAAATCATGGCAATGTCGCGCCCCCGAATTTCCCGAATGGCAGGCTCTGAGAGTGCGAGCAGATCGGTCGACTGCGGCGTAAATGAAGGCGTTAGTTGAGATTGCTTTGCACTCACGGGGGTCCAAATTAACGTTCCTTCTACTTTGGCACCCTCGGGCAAGAGGCGCAGCGGAGCTAAGGCAGAGAGGGTTTTTCCAGAGCCCGATTCACCAACCAGCGCCACGCGCTCGCCAACGCCAATATCCAGATTCAGATTTTTGACGGCAAACTTTTCACGTCGCCCCGATCCAAACGAAATCGACAGATTGTCGTAACGTAGCAAAGGGGTGACTAATGTTGACTGTTCGCTCATCAGCGCGCCCCCAATACTGCGCCACTCTTACGGGAATCAAATGCATCGCGCAAGGCTTCGCCCATGAATGTGAGCAATAGCAAAGTAGAAACTAATACCACGAAGGTAGATAAGGAGATCCACCATGCATCGAGATTACCTTTTCCTTGGGCCAAGAGCTCACCCAAACTCGGCGTACCCGGAGGTACACCTAGCCCCAGAAAGTCAAGGCTGGTGAGAGATAGGATTGCCGCACTCATACGAAATGGCAAAAAGGTAATGACGGGAGTTAAGCTGTTCGGCAAAATATGGCGGCGCATGATTTGCATATTGGTTAAGCCCAAGGCACGCGCTGCGCGCACGTATTCCAAGGCGCGATTGCGGAAAAACTCAGCACGTACGTAATCGGATAAACCCATCCAACTAAATGCAGCCAATAACACCACCAAGAGCCAAATGCTCGGAGTAAAAATCGACGCAAAAATAATCAGCAAGTAGAGCTCCGGCATGGCAGACCAAATCTCGATGGCGCGCTGGGTAATTAAATCGAACTTGCCACCAAAAAATC
>CAZUMD010000125.1:0-4767 GCA_964621735.1 uncultured Polynucleobacter sp. | reverse complement strand
CTTTGTGTTTATGCTTTTTTCACCCATGCACTGCACCACCCTCTGGAGGAAACAGCACTGCCACCAAACGCTAGGCACGGTGCAGTTGCATCTTTTGCTGTTCCCTGGAATAAGGTGCAAGAAGCACAGTATTGGCCCATCGTAAATTGAGGGTATTTTTTCGTATCAATATTCCTAATATTGCTGACGTAACCGAGTGCGATTGCGGACGGATCAGATTCTTGCACTACGTTAACGGCTGGTTTTTGGGCTATAGCAACACCACTCAGCAAGGAGCTGGCGGTTGCAATCATAAAATGTCGACGTTTATTCATAATAAGTATCCTGTGTAATGAAGTTGTATCCAGCTTTTATTGTTTTGGGCCTTCCGATAAGCGGCGACCTAATGCAACGGCATAGGGTGCCGCGCGCGCACTTAACATCGGGTCATTCGATGGTTCAACGCCTTTGGGCATCACCATCGGGTTGTAATTGACGGTCAGGCAGGCGCCCTTTTCATCTGGCGATACCGCGGTAATTCGTAAAGTTCCCAGCGTTACTTTTTTTCTACCTTCTGGAAGCGCTACTGTAGCGTTATCTAACTGATCTCCAGGCTGTGCCAACTCTAAATTAAAGTTGAATGCAACCTTGCCCTCTTTTACACGTTGGCGTAAATCATCTGCCAGAAAATTAGGTCCTTTTTCTTTTGCCTCTTCATCGGTGAGTCCTTGCGTTCCATTGACCGGTTCAAATACCCATTTGCCGAATTGCTTTGCTCCGCTGGGATTCGTGAAACTGAAGGCGTGCACACCCCAATAGTTCACGCTAGCAAAACTAGCGGGTACGGGCTGTGATGCCAGGTACCTGCCCTGAAGTAATACCTCGGGGTTGGCATCATTAAATGCTTTTATCTTTGCAGGATCTGCGACTTTCGTCACGGGATCTGGCTGGCGCACTGCCAGTACGGCCATCAATTGTTGTGGCGTTGCGCTACCAAATATCGGCGCAGATATATTACCCATTAGCCACTGCTCGCCATTGGGCAAAGTGAACTGCAAGGACATATTGCGTTGGGATTTGGTATTGTCTGCTGCCTTTGGATTTGCTCCGCCCACTGAAAAACGGGCAACGACCGGAATCGGTTTGCCGCTAAATACCGAGGCTACCGACAATGCACGGCCTTCGGCTGAACCTGTAAATTCTCCGGTGGCACAAATGCCTTTGGCTCCCGAACGGCGATAGCCATCGAACTTACCGTTGGTCGCCTCAAACTGATTCACCATGGCGACGGGATTAACGGGTATTTGTGATTGCGCGAACGCGCTGGTTGAAAGGCTAGCCCCTAGGATGGCAAGCGCTGACACGAACGGAATAGTCATAAAGGGTCCTTAGATCAAGTAGATGTGAAATCAGTTAATGCGGTATTTGCTCAATATATCGAAATAAACCGAATTGAGATTTCCTTTTTATAACTTGAGTATTTCAGTATGGTTTGAAGTAATAAATGACGCACAGCATCATTCCTATTGGCTCAAAAGAGTGCAATGCAGCAAACCCATTTTGCATTGGCTCAATAGAAGAAATGAGTCCCGTAGGACTCATTTTTTATGTGCTGTAAGGTATACGGGCGGAGCTGTATGCTCTTCTTGCTGCCCTTCTTACTGCGCTTCTTTGATGTTGTTTTCAATCACGAACTTGCCCCACAGCGCAATTTGCTTACCAATAAAATCACGCAGCATTTCGGGGTCGCCGGCCACAATCTGAATGCCCTGTGTTTTTAACTTGTCTGAAACTGTGGGTGTTTTTAAAGCTTTGGTAACGGCCTGATTCATGGCATTCACAATCGCAGGGGGTGTTTTACCGGGTGCGATTACTGCCCACCAGGCGGGGGCATTAAAACCAGGGAAGCCACTTTCCGCAATGGTTGGCACTTGGGGTAATGCTGGCGAGCGCTTGGCTGTGGTGATAACCAAGGGAATCACGCCACCGTTATCAATGTGGGGCTTGACTAAAAACTCAGAACCCACCGCCAATTGCACCTGACCTCCGAGGGCATCTTGCATCAGCGGACCGCCGCCACGATACGGAATGTGATTCCAATCATAGCCAGCTTGCTTGGCTAGTCTAGCCATCGATAAGTGGCCAAGGCTGCCAATGCCGATGGAGCCATAACTAAATGGCTTACCCGCCTTTGACTGCTCTATGAGTTGCTTAAAACTGGTAATGCCAGAATTTTTACTGGCAACCAAGACCATGGGCGAGGTGCCGATTAATGTCACTGGCGCAATATCCTTGATGGTGTCATAGGGCATTTTGTCTTTGAGGATGGGATTAACACCATGCGTATCGAATACCACTGCAAAGGTGTAGCCATCGGGATCAGAACGGGCCATCGCCGCGGTTCCAATCACGCCAGATGCGCCGCCAATGTTTTCCACAATCACGTTTTGCTTTAATTGAGTTTGCAGCTCCTGAGCCAAGATCCGCGCCACCTGATCAACCGACCCGCCCGGCGGAAACACCGCAATCAAGCGTATCGGCTTTTGGGTTGGCCAATTTCCAAGGCCAGCGGTTTGAGCGTAAGCGCTGGCGCTGACGCCAAGGAGTAACAGGCTCCATAAGCCCACTTTTTTGATGAAAGCCCCGATTGTATTTATCACGTATCTCTCCCTAAACAATGGCTGATAGATTACCACCCATCGTACATACTGGCTCAATTGGCCCATTTTGCAGCGCACGCCATAGGGGGGTACTCTTCTAAGGCACAGGTCGCACGTTCGAATACGAAGTATCGGCGAAGCCAATCGTGCTGGGCAGGTCAAAGATCCGACTGGCCACTGAGATTATTTCAAAAACCCCGATTCTCAACAGAATAGAAACTTAAAAGGTGTGCATAATGTTTTGGGAAATATCACCCAAAAAATCCGTCCTAGGAACTCCTTGATGAATACTATCCAAAATAACGTAACGAGCACTAGGATGCCTTTTCCTCTGCCGCAGCCTATATCGCAGGCAATTGTAGGCGGCCTTATGGGACTAGTCGACATCGATGGCGGACCTACGCCCGAGCAGAATAGCATTTTGAGTGCGCTAGCAACCCATCTGCTCGGTATTGATATGAAATCCATGTCAAATACTGCAGCGATAACTCCTTACGAGCTTGATATGCGTCTAAAAGACGCACGATATCAACGAATATTCATGCAGATTGCGATTGTTTTAGATTTGTGTCGTCATCCCAAAAATGAGAAGCAATTTCGTCGATTAGAAGAATATGCTGCAGCAATTAAATTTAATGGGGTCGAACTCAAGATCTTGCGCGATTTTGCCCACTTGTCGGCAATTGACGCAACCTCTGATTTCATTCGTTTGTATGGTTCATACACACCAGAACTTGCTGAGCATCATGGAAAACTTCCGGCGGGCGATCCACGGGAGCTTGATGATGATTTTTTTGAGCGCATTGAAAAGTTATCTCAAATGCCTTATGGAAGCTTAGGTTGGGCATTTACTAATTTCTATTCCCGAAGCAAATTAAAGATGCCGGGGCGCGATTCTCCAAACCCTAGCTACTATGTTAGTCATGATATGGGCCATGTTATTTCCGGTTATGAAGCCACTGGGCCAGGAGAAATTGCTCTCGGTGCCATAAAGCTTGGACTTGATGGAAGTGATGCGAATTGGATGGCGTCATTAGCTAATTTTTTAATTCATGAAGTCGGCTTATTTACGCATGGCACCGATGTTCAATTTGTTCCTCATGGACAAGATGGAGATCCATATTACAAAGCTGGCGTAAGAGGCGCGGTAGATATGCCAGGAGCGGGAGATCTTTTTGCTGAGGCATTGCAGCGTGGCGCAGCATGTGGCGGTGACTTTACTAAATTAGATCATCTTGCTATTGCCCATATGCCTTTGATAGAGATAAGGCGAGAGTTAAAGATCCCTCCACTGAGTAAATCGATGTATGACGATAAAGAGTTCTGGCCAAGCTCTTACTAAGCAATGTTTTGATTATTTAGGCGCTTCAGGCTATTTAATTATGTTCTTCTAATGGATTATGTTAGCCATTTATGAACCTTCTCAATCTCATTTATAAGCCCCTCTCGGGGCTTTGGAGAATCAAATATGAATGACATGCCTAATTTAACGACTGCTAAATTAAACCAAGCGTGTAGCGAGATATTGAGCGGCAAAACACAAGAGCAAAGCTTTGATCAAGGCTTGTGTATTGGCATCATTTTGGGAGTTGAAGATAATGCCCATTACGACAAAAGAATCTGCGTGCCTAAAAATATTAGTATTCATGAGCGCGTTCAAGTTGTGACGGAATATATCGCTAATCAACCAACCCGAAAGAATGAAGCCTTTGCCTCCCTAGTTTATGATGCAATGGCAGAAAAGTGGCCTTGTAAAAATTAGAGGGATTCAGCCCATTCCCCAATGCTGCAAGTGAAGTAGCTTGCTATTACTTCATGTGCGGACGCATGATTGCTAGGCTTAAACCATTGTTTTTGCTGTTGTTCAGTACAATTTTGACGCTTCCAAGGCAGTAGCTGTGGTCAATAGTAGAATCAAGCCACTCCGATTCACCCACGCCCCATCACACTACTTCTCCATACTCACTATGTCCTCATTAGCCAATATCGTCATTCTGGGTGATTACGAACGCGCCTTGCGCCGCTTCTCCAATTGGGAAGCTCTGGATCAACGCGCCAAGATCACCATTCACCATGAACCCCTTCAGGGTGAGGCTCTCTATGAGGCCGTGAAGGATGCCGATGTGAT
>CAZUMD010000124.1:0-4898 GCA_964621735.1 uncultured Polynucleobacter sp. | reverse complement strand
GGGACAAGATGCAAGAGCAGGGGGCTTCTGTTTCCAGCATTCAAGAGGGCTTGCTCTATTACCGCCGTCACCGTGAAAACTTCTTAAAGTATGGTGCGGTAGATTACGCACCGCACCTACAAGAATTGGTATCGCAAGAGTAATCCGTTTGCTCTACCTCTTCGATGCTCGTAATTGATTCAGGGCGGTCGCATCGAGGTGAAGTTTTACCCCTAGTGATCCAGAGCCATTGTGAACCGGGCTTTTACGTAAGCCGATTTCCATAGAGACAATTTCAGAATACGCCGAACATGCCTGAGCAATTCGGCTAATCAGCCGCTCTTGTGTTTCGTAATGGCGGTCTCCTGCGAGTCGATCAATCTCCAAAACGAGCGGGTCATAGTCAAACACATAGGCCATGCCATCTTCCTTAATCAGCACTAGGCTGGCATCAATCCATAGGGTTAAATCGAGTAGATGGGCATCCGGCACAGTATCGCCGGGCTGATAGGTGCCAATATGGGTGCGAAGCCGTAGATCCTTGAGTTCAATGCTGGCATTTGGATTCATAGGGATTACTTAACTTAGTAGGTTAGAGCTCAGCATATGCTGAACCGCAAACAGTATTCCGGCGGCCACAATAACGAGGACTGGGTTTACTTTGGTTCGCACTAAGATAATAAAGGCAATGAGTGCAAGCCCAAAGGTAAGGGGGGTAACGGCTGCAGCCTTACCAACTGCATAAACTCCAGATACCATTAAACCAATTGAGATCGGTTCTAGCGCATTTTGAATGGCTCTGCGCCAAGGGCTTTCACCCATCTTGATCCAAAGGCGCCCTACAAATAAACACAAGACGCTCGACGGAATAAAGAAGGATAAAAAAACCACCGCAGCGCCAAGTATTCCGGCGACTTGCAAGCCGATCACCAAGACCATCAGCATATTGGGGCCAGGCGCCAATTGACCTAAACTGTAAATATGCACAAATCGATCGTGCGTCAAGCTAAACTCATGCAATAAGATCGTTTGCATCTCCGGCAGAACTGCAGTTCCGCCGCCGACTGCTAGCAAGGATAGCAAGCCAAAAGTCAAGGCAAGGTGAATCAGAACCATTTAACTACTGCCTTTGGGGCGATAAATAAAGAGGCTGATGGGAGCCATAATCGCAAGTACTTCGAGCAGTGGTAATTTAACGATGCTCATTAAAATAAAAGTGGCTGTAATCAGGATGAGGGAGATGGGTTTTTTCCAGTGCGCATCACCAATCCGATACGTAACTGCCGCCAGCAGGCCAGTAGCGCCAGCCGCAATGCCCGTTAATAGCAAAACCGTAATGGCATGATCGGTTAGGGCGCTATAGACAAAGCCCAGCAAGAGAACGAGGGTAGAGCCAGGTAATACCAGCCCCAGTAATGCAATGATTGATCCCTTGATACCCCTTAAGTAGTCGCCAGTTAAGATTGCTAAATTGACCGAATTAAGCCCAGGCATGGTTTGGCTAATGGCTAGGTAAGCCATAAATTGGTCTGCAGTTAGCCACTTGCGCTTCTCGACCAAAAGGATCCGCTCGTAAGCAATAATGCCACCACCAAAGCTGACGGCGCCCACAAATAAAAATTGCAGAAATAGGTCAAGTAGCGGAACGGATTTCTGAGTGCTTTGAATGGCGGTTGGAGATGAATTCAGCACGGCGCGAATTATTCCGGCTTGCCGTATACCAAGGCAGTTTTAGTACTGCCTATCTCGAGCCATTTCTCCAGCTCAAACTGCAGTGCGCTAAAAAAGGCATCGGCCCGTTTATGCGCTTTTACTTGCGCGCGATTCTCATCGGTCACTCGGTAGGCAAAGGCAAGCTCGCCCACAATGGGGTCGCCGACACTACGCATCCAGATGGCGATTTCGCAATGGGCTTCGACCCCATCACCAAAAATTAAATTACCCAATGGTAAACAGGCCTCTAAAATCTTATTGGTGCTACCACCCACAATACGGACTGGCGTCTTTTTTTCTAAGGATTCAATTTTAAGTTTAGGAAAAAACCGAGAAATACTTGCAAAACTGCGATCAAAGATGCTGTCGAGTGGGACGGCATCTAATACTGCATTATTCGAATACAAGATGCGCGTTGAACCCAATTTATCGCCACGCAGTATCTCCTCTTTTAAACGCAGGCGGCACCTCAATCCTTTTTTTGGGCTGGGGTCTATGGCGATAGCGTCCTTGATCTCATGCGAGCGGTGTTTTAAAGTGACTTCACACCAATCATCGACCCAGATATTTTGGCGGGATTCACGAACCCGCAAAATAAGGTTGTTTTGCCGAAAGTGCTCGCTAGCCGTATCGTAAAAATAGACATTGCGTAATGCCGTATTAGCATTATCAAGATGAAAGAATCCCACCTTCCTCTTCTTACAAAAGAGGCGAATTTGCTCGCTCAATTTGGTGATGCGACTCAAGCGATCGAGGCCTTGCGGCTTAATCAAGAGTTTGAATTCACGATTGGTAATGCGTTTGTGCGGCTTAGTCATACAAAGCAGGTCCTTCGGTGTGATGATGCTTCCTATCCTAAAGCTACGGGGGCAATCTTCCTTATTTTTGGGGATACCCTTAAAAATACTAAATTAATCAATTATTTATACGAATTGGGGTATACGATGAGGCACCAAGATAGTGAATGGCATTGAAATAGTTTAGGCTTACAAAAGAAGTGGGTTTTTATTCCCCGTGGCGAAAGGGTGAGCCTTCCGCTGATTTCAAGTACGCGAGACCAAACCAATGCACACGAGCGATGTGGAGACCCAAGCATTGATACATGCCCAATCCATCGGCTTTGCCCTATTGCTTGCAGGTCGTGTAGATTCAGAAAGGCGTCTATGCCAAGCGCAGCGCTGCTTACGCTCCCTTGGCATCGATGACTTAGTTGATTGCAGCTTGAGTACGGGTGGAGATGAGCGCCATCTGCATTTGCGAGCGAGCCACCGTTTGCTTGCGCTATGCCCTGATTTCGATACTGCCAATATCACCACTTTCTTGCGTACACATCAGCCGAATCGGGATCGGGCGCTGATTAGCGAGATCATCTTGGCAATGGCACTTAGCCCCGATGTGGTGTACTTTGGCAGCGAGCAGGAACTCAAAAGTAATCTACGCATGCGCTGCACTGTCGTGCAAGTGGCCTCACGCACCGAGTTGAACTTCGATACCAGTTCAATCACACGCCCACAGGCATATTGGATTTACACCAAAGAGAATGGGTTTTTACTCCGCCAAGGCGTTTCACTCGCGGATGGGTTAGAGCGGGCGCTATGCCCCGATGTCAGCGGATTTACGTATGCTTTTTCATGCCAACGTGCCTCGGAATACCTAATACTGTATGCGGTCGTATGCGAGTTGCAGAAGGTCAATAAAACGGGCTTAAATGACGTAGAGCAGCAGTGGCGCAAGCGCGCCTTAACGGGCGATGATTTTCTGTTCCGTTTTTTAGGGGAACGGGGCACTCGCGAAAATCCTATGCCGATGCGCTATTACATTCCGGGAGATCGTATTTGGTTTAAAAATCCCGATGACCATTCTTCGGATCTTGAAGGGTTTGAGGGTTCCTGGGTCATTTATTTAGGCGGCGGGCGCTTCTGTAATTTATGGGATCGCCATCGACCCTATACCCTCGAAGAGAAGTGCCTGGAGATTTATTATTGGAGCCAATGCGTTGAGGTAAGTCCTGCTGGCATTCCTTGGATGAACGAAGCTGTGGTCAAAGAGCAGGTTAACAAAGCCCTCAATGATCCGGCTCTTAGTCGATCGATACTAGAAAAAATGATGGTCTATCGTGACCCTACCGGTGTGTATGCAGATGGCGGATGTATTGATTTAAGTCGCGATTCATTTAGCGCTCTGTGTAATATATCGGAGCGCCTGCAATCGGTTTAACGGTATTGAGTTCATCGTAAAATGAACCTAGGCCGGTGATATCACTTACACTCGCCTTCTATGGCATCCAAACTCAATAGCTTGACCCGCTGGCTTCGCGACTACCGTGTTTTATCCCGCTATCGAGTCCAGTGGATGTTGGCGTGCCTTTTTCTGCTCTTAGCGGCAGCAGCTACCTTAGCCGTACCGCTGGCCTTTCGGGGGGTGGTTGACACCGGCCTAACCAGTGATGCAATTGACCGGCAGTTCATTTACCTACTGATATTGGCCGCGGTCCTCGCGGTGATGACAGCTAGCCGCTATTACATGATGTCCTGGTTAGGTGAGCGTGTAGTAGCCGATATTCGGCAACGCGTCTTTGAAAACGTCTTGCGGCAAAGCCCCCGTTATTTTGAAACCCTGCAAACGGGGGAAGTCTTATCGCGGCTAACGAGCGATACGACCTTAGTGCAAACCTTGGTAGGCTCGAGCATATCGATTGCATTGCGCAGCTTGGTCATGCTGATTGGCGGCATGACCATGATGCTGGTGACGAGTGCTTGGCTCGCGGGTGTGATGATTGTTCTGCTTGCCATTATTGTGTTGCCGCTCTGGGCACTGGGCAGACGCGTGCGCAAAATGTCGCGTACCAGCCAAGATAAAGTCGCCGATACCAGCGCCATGGCTGGAGAAGTTTTGAATGCCATCACCACGGTACAAGCATTCACGCGTGAGCCCCATGAACAGCAACGTTTTAATGCCGCAGTAGAAACGGCTTTTCTGGAAGCAAAGAAGCGCATCACTATGCGCTCGGTACTAACCGCCATGGCGATTGTGATGTCCTTTGGTGTGATTGTGTTTGTGCTGTGGATTGGAGCGCAGCAGGTGACTGCTGGCGTAATGACCTTAGGGGAGCTAACGCAGTTTGTACTCTATGCGGTATTGATCGCTGGATCGATTGGTGCGCTCTCCGAGACATGGGGTGATTTGCAGCGGGCTGCTGGCGCCAT
>CAZUMD010000123.1:0-4953 GCA_964621735.1 uncultured Polynucleobacter sp. | reverse complement strand
GCGGCAAATTGGGCTTCAGGCTTAAATTACTTTGAGTGGAGATTTTCCAATGCCGACGACCTGACATCTGAATCAAAAAGACATCGTAGGAATCGACATGCGGACCAACGCCGCCGCCGGGCCCTGCAAGACTAATCATGAGGTCATCAAGCCGAACGTCCGGAATAAATCGAAACCAAGATAAAACGGTTTTAGCGGCGGGGTGGAGGGCATCTGCGCCCTGCAGCAATAGTGTCCAATTTGCTTGGCTCACCGATGGAATCGATTTTTTAGAAAAGGGGCCGCGGGCCATTTTCCAGGGTTTACTTTGAATCAGGCGGGATTCACTGTCGGGATGTCCTGCCAGTACAGCCAAATCCGCTGCAGAAATCGGGCTTTCAAGTGGCTCGCCAGCTGCCTTGGCAAGCGCAAATGCGGGAATGGCGCCGCGTACTAATAAAGGCTTTTTGTGCCAGTACTGCCGCATAAATTGTTCAGGGCTAATTCCGCCCAAGAGAGCCCAAGGGGCCTTGATGGGCAAGGGGTAAGGGGGTGTTGGCGGCTGGTAGGGCGTGCTCAAGTAAAATGATTTCATCTGCAGTTCACAATTAATCTGACCATAGGCTTTTCATACAACGCGCATGAAGATCGAAAAAAATACCGTCGTGTCGCTTCGCTATAAATTAACCGATGCGCAAAACAACCTCATCGAAGAGCCTGATTCCCCGATGGTATACCTCCACGGTGGTTACGATGGCACTTTTCCAAAAATAGAAGCGCTACTGGATGGCCATGAACTGGGTTTTGAAACCACCGTGCAGCTTGAGCCTGGTGATGCATTTGGGGAGTACGACCCCGATTTATTAAAAATAGAGCCCCGTGCGCGCTTTCCGGAGCCAATTGAAATTGGCATGCAGTTCGAAGGGATCCCTGAGGCCCTCGATGAGCAAGGTGAAATCGTCGCTAGCGATGATGATTCGGAAGACGACGATGATTTACAGCCTTTAATCTACACCGTGACGGATGTCGCTGACAGCCAGGTCGTGCTCGATGGCAATCATCCGCTTGCCGGCATGGCCCTGCGTTTTACTTTGCAAGTGACCGACATCCGCTCAGCCACCGAAGAAGAGATTCAGAATCGCCACCCAGAAGGTGTTGACGCCATCACGTTTGGGATGCCAAACGACGATGAAGACGATGTTGACTTGGACCAGTTAATTGATGTGGCCGCAGGTAGCGGGAAAAATAATCCGCGCACCTTGCACTAAATCGGTTTTACTCTTTTAACCACTGCTTGATGGTGTCGAGATCGTGTTTGGTCTCTTGCCCCGTATTTGACTTCGATGTCTCGCTGCTATCCACAGCCGTAGTACCGCTGAGTTTGGCTAATTGAGTCTCGAGTAACTTGATTTTGGCTTCTTGTTCTAGCGTTGCATCAATTAAGCCTTTCAGCGCCATCGATACCGGATCATCTACGTTCGGTGTGATGCCATACGCAGAAAAATATGCCTTTTTATCATTCACATCGCTGCCATTTGCGCTAGAAGGTAAGTCGGGATGCAAGATGCGCGCCGGCACACCGACTGCAGTAGCGCCCGCTGGAATTTCTTTCAGCACAACAGCATTGGATCCGACGCGCGCACCATCGCCGACTGTAAAGCCACCAAGCACTTTAGCGCCTGCGCTGATCACAACGCCTTTGCCCAGGGTTGGATGACGCTTAACACCCTTGTAGAGTGAAGTTCCGCCTAGTGTGACGCCTTGGTAAATGGTGCAGTCATCACCAATTTCGGCGGTCTCGCCAATTACAATGCCCAGGCCATGATCTAAAAAAACACGCCGACCAATTTTTGCCCCCGGATGAATTTCAATTCCGGTCAAGAGCCGAGCCAGCATGGACCAAAATCGGGCAACCCACTGTAAGCCACTCTTCCATAAAAAGTGGGCAACGCGGTGGAGCCAAACGGCATGCAAACCCGGGTAGCAGGTAATGACTTCCCAGCGGTGTCGTGCCGCAGGATCGCGGGCAATAATCGAATCAACTTCATCAAAAAGGGCGTTCAGCATGCTTGCAGTTTAAAGCGAACTACTTATTTTCTCAGAAGCATCTGTTTTGCGATCCCCCGCAGCAAGTCAATTTCCTCGGTTTGTAGCTCTGCTCGGGCAAAAAGGGCCGAAAGCCGAGCCATGAGTTTCTTGGGATTTTCGGGGTTTAAGTAGCCAATCGACTCCAGCCCTAAACGCAAATGCTCCAGCATGGCGGCAACGGCAGCGGGATCGGCTCGGTCTTCAGGAGCCAGCTTTGGTGCTAAATCAGCGTCAGCAGTGCCGAGCGTCTTGATAAGGCCTTCTCGCAGGCTATAGGCGCAGACCATGACCGCTTGGGCTAAATTGAGGGAAGGGTAGGCTGGGTTGGCCTCAAGCCAAACGCGGTGGCTGCATAAGGCTAAATGGGCATTATCAAGACCCGTGCGTTCGGGTCCAAACATCAAGGCAACCCGCTTTCCTTGGCTTAATTGCATCACAATGCGCTCACGTGCTTCTAGCCAATCGAGGCCAGGCGGGCCAAATTCGCGATCGCGGCTGGTCAGGCCCAATACCAAGGTACAGCCGCTGACGGCGTCACTTAAGTCAGTCGCAACTGAACTTGAGTCCAATACATCGAGGGCGCCACTGGCCAAGGCGATGGCCTCAGGCTCCTGCGCTATCCCAAGTGTTTTGGGATTCACCAAACACAGATCCTGAAAGCCCATGGTCTTTAGCGCCCGCGCGGTTGACCCCACATTGCCAGGGTGACTGGTTTCGACCAAGATCATCCGAAGCTGGGCAAATGCATCTGCTATGCGCTGATCGTGGGGCAGTACTGGGGTCATGGCGTCCTTGTTTTTCATGGGATGGCTATCCAATCGTTTAGAATCAAGCCGTTAGCTCGCTATTGGCTTTGGGCTTGTTCTTATTTAATTTGTTCACCACTATATATGCACCCCATGTTAAATGTGGCCATCAAGGCTGCTCGTCGTGCCGGAAACGTGATTAATCGCGCCTCTCTCAATTTAGAGCGGCTGCAGGTTGACCGTAAGCAGCACAACGATTTTGTAACGGAGGTGGATAAAGCGGCCGAGGAAGCCATTATCGAAATCCTCACCGATGCCTATCCAACGCATGGTTTTTTAGCAGAAGAAACTGGTGAACATAATCCTGGAGCAGAGTCTGTTTGGATCATCGATCCCTTAGACGGCACCACTAATTTTATTCATGGTTTTCCGCAATACGCGGTATCGATTGCGCTCTCCGTTGCCGGTGTAACCCAGCAGGCGGTGGTCTATGATCCGAATCGTGACGAGCTCTTTACGGCTACCCGCGGCAGCGGCACTTACTTGGATCGCCGTCGCTTACGCGTAGCAGGCCAAACCCGTTTAAGCAGTTGCTTGCTGGGCACGGGCTTTCCATATCGCGAAGACCAAGACCTCCAAACCTATTTAAAGATGTTTGCTGATATGACGGCGCAGTGCGCTGGATTACGTCGCCCAGGTGCAGCCTCGCTGGATTTAGCGTATGTTGCCGCAGGGCGTTACGACGGTTTTTTCGAGAGCGGACTAAAGCCCTGGGACATGGCGGCGGGAGCGTTGCTCATCACCGAAGCCGGCGGTTTAGTTGGCACCTACCGCGGCGAAGAAAACTACCTCAATAGCGGTGAAATTATGGCGGGCAATCCCCGTATCTTTGCTCAGCTGGCACAGCAATTGGCAAAATACAGTAAAGCCTAAATTTCAATACAGCAATGCAGCAAAGCAGTGCGAACGGATTTAGTTTTTAACTAAATCCAAGTAACGTACGCCATGCTGATCAATTCGCAAGGCACTGGCTTTGGGCAGATATGCCTCAGGATGATCTAAATCCCAGTCCGACAGAACCCAGCGTTGCCACTCTAAATCGAGGTGGTTTTCATGATGGCGAGCCGGTAAGTGGGTGTGACCATGAATGAGTTTATGACTTGCTTGCGATCGCACTAATGCAGCGCAGGCCTCTAGGGTGACATTGGCTTTTGGATTGACGCCATCGAGACTAAAGCGCGTATCACGGCGGTATTGCGCTTTGCTATTTTTTCGTAGGTGATCGGCAATCGCATGACGCCAAGAAAGTGGCAGGCGGAGAAACCATTTTTGAATCGATGGTTTGCGTGTCCAGCTGCGATAGAGCTGGTAGCCGGTATCGGCAGTGCATAAGCCATCACCATGACTCAGGATGTAGTCATCGCCGGCTATCTGAACGGTGCATGGGTCAGTCAATAAGGTCATGCCGGTTTTTTTCAAAAAGCTACTGCCGACTAAAAAATCCCGATTGCCATGCATGTAATAGATTTTTACAAGGCTAGACAGGGCTACTAAGGCATTTTTGACTTCGCTGTGGAAGGGCGATTGCGCATTAGCATCGTCGCCCACCCAGTACTCAAATAAATCACCCAAGATAAAAACCGCTTCGACTTCGCGCGCATCCTTTTCACAGAAGTCAAAAAAGCGCTGCGCCGTCAAGGGCATTGACGGCGTCAGATGCAAATCTGAAATCAGAAAGGCGCTGGCGTGACTAGACTGCATCAGACGGTTATGCCCAGAACCGATTGATCGATGGTGTGCATGAATTATTCAGCAAGAACGCTTGCTTTCTCAATCACCACATCTTCGGTTGGTACATCCTGATGAAATCCAGAGCTACCCGTTTTCACTTTACGAATGGCATTCACCACGTCCATGCCATCGCTAACAGCGCCAAAAACCGCATAACCCCAGCCCTGTGCAGTTGGCGCAGTGTGGTTTAAGAAATCATTGTCATTGACGTTAATAAAAAACTGCGAGCTTGCTGAATGGGGTTCATTGGTGCGTGCCATGGCAACCGAGCCATTGACGTTTTTGAGGCCATTGTTGGCTTCATTTTCAATCTCGGCTTGGGTGGGCTTTTGTTTCATGCCAGGCGCCA
>CAZUMD010000122.1:0-5042 GCA_964621735.1 uncultured Polynucleobacter sp. | reverse complement strand
TGGAAAATCATATCGGCAACCGGATAATTCTGGCGCTCCTGATCGTTCAAGATGGTTTTAATGTGCAACTGGCTTGGGTCGATGCCAGTGGTGATGTAGGGACCAAAGGCGCCAAAGGTGTCGAAGCTCTTCGAGCGCGTCCACTGGGCATAGCCGGGATCACGGTTGAGGATTTCAATGGCGGTGACGTCATTAATGCAGGTGTATCCAAAAATAGCAGAAGCAGCTTCAGCCTCGCTAATGCCTTGGCAGCGCCGCCCAATCACAATGCCGATTTCGCCTTCGTACACTACTTTGCCGGAGTAGGACTTGGGCATGCGAATGGTTTGATTGGCAGCCAAAAAAGAGGTATTCGATTTTAAGAAATACAGCGGCTCTGCTGGTACTGCATGCTCAAGCTTGGTCACCAGGGCATGGAAGTTATCTACTAGCGCAACCATCTTCGTTGGCACGCAGGGAATATCAATCACGACATCAGAGAGCTTTAGTGTGGCGCCGGTTGGCGTGGGATTGCAAAACAAATCGCCGCTGTACACTGTAATTTGATCGTTTTTAAATTGCCCAAAGCCAATTTGACCTTGGTGCTGATAGCGTACCCATTGCGTCATAATGAATTCCTTTTGTTTTCAGTATTGAATGCGTTCTATCTTATCAAGGATCGGTTATGTCCCAGTCTGCGGCTCCAGCTGAAATCCGTTTTGCACCGGAATTCGATCAACCCGTGCGTTACATGTTGCGCACCCGCAGCTACTACTTGGGCTTGGGCTATGAAAATCCCTATGTCTGGGCACATTACATCGATGCACCGTTTACCCCACTCAAAAAACCGCTGAGCGCGTCTAGGTTAGCCTTGGTGACAACAGCAGCGCCTTATCAGGCAGATAAGGGTCCGCAAGGTGCAGGCGCAGCATACAACGCCAGTGCAAAGTTTTATCAGCCTTACGCAGGTTCAATGACCAGTAAGCCGGATTTACGCATCGCGCATGTTGGGATTGATCGCAAGCACGCCAATATGAGCGATAGCGAATGCTGGTTTCCGTATGAGGCGGCGCAGGCCGCCCAGCAATCCGGCCGAATTGCAGCGCTCTCACCCCGTTTTTATGGATTACCCAGTAATCGCAGCCAGCGCCATACCCTCGAGATCGATGCGCCCGCCATCATTGCCATGTGCCAAGCAGATGCGGTTGATGTTGCGGTATTGATTCCCAACTGTCCGATCTGCCATCAATCCCAAAGTTTGCTAGCTAGGGCCTTAGAGTCTGCAGGGATAGCCACTGTGGTGATGTCCAGCGCGAAAGACATTGTCGAGTACTGCGGTGTGCCGCGCATGCTCTTTAGTGATTTCCCTTTGGGTAATGCAGCGGCAAGACCAAATGATCCAGAATCGCGCACCCTTAATTTTGAGTTGGCGTTGCGTTTATTGGAGTCGGCGGTCGGGCCTCGAACTACGATGCAGTCGCCACTCATCTGGAGTGAGGATCCAAGCTGGAAGCTCGACTATTCGAATATTGAGCGCTTGTCCCCAGAAGAGGTAGCGCGTTTGAAAGCCGAGGCAGAGGCGGTACGTGAAACAGCCAAAGCCTTGCGAATAAAAGCAGTGGGCAAGTAATCAATCCATGGGGGTTTGGTCGGAATGAGAGGATTCGAACCTCCGACCCCCTCGTCCCGAACGAGGTGCGCTACCAGGCTGCGCTACATTCCGTTATTGCCAGTACATCTATTTTATCTGACTAGTGCTGCCTGGAAAAGGAGCTAAACAGACTCCTACATTTGCCTTGCAAGGGAGTATTCGCAAAGGGCAATCAAGGAGTCTGTAGCTGCATTCTTGGGGAAGGCTTTGATATTGCCAAGCGCTAGGTCTGCTTCACGTTTGGCGGCAAGCTGGGTGTATTCCAGTGCGCCAGAGCCCTGGACCGCAGTCAGAATTTGCTCGAATACGTCTTCTGGAAGATCGGTATTTTGCATAATGGCTGAGCGCACTAAAAACTGCTCCTCCGAATTGCCGTTTTCCAATAAGTAAATTAAAGGCAGCGTTGGCTTACCCTCGCGCAGATCGTCCCCGGCGTTTTTGCCCATTTGTTCAGGGCTAGCGGTGTAGTCGAGTAAATCGTCCATCAGCTGAAACGCAGTACCAATATGGCGACCAAAAGCCGCGGCGAGTTCGCGCTCACTGTTGCTAGCACCAGCCAAAATAGCCCCTAGCTCAGTCGAGGCTTCAAATAATTTGGCCGTTTTATAGCGAATCACTTGAAGGTAACTCGACTCGTCTACCTCAGGGTCATTCATATTGAGAAGCTGCAATACCTCGCCCTCGGCAATCGTATTGGTGGCATCGGACAAAATCTGCATGATCCGAATGTCGTTAGGCGCCACCATCATTTGGAATGCCCTGGAGTACAAGAAATCCCCTACCAAAACACTGGCAGCGTTGCCAAAGGCGGCATTCGCAGTCTCACGCCCACGGCGCAGGGTGGATTCATCGACTACATCGTCGTGCAAGAGGGTGGCCGTATGAATAAACTCAACGACAGCAGCTAAATCCAGCACATGGGGGATTTCTCGGTCGCTGGAGAGGGCTTTTGCGACCAAAATCAACAGGGCGGGGCGTACCCGTTTCCCGCCGGATTGGATGATGTAGCCTGAAATCTGGTCAATTAAGGCCACTTCGGAGGCTAAACGGCGCTTAATAACCTCGTCTAGAGCCTTTAAATCAGGGGCTATGGGGGCCAAAATGGCAGCCAGATCAGGAGTTTTGACAGTGGTACTCATGCAAGATATAATAATCGGCTCAGCTAGTCCGTGTGGATTAGCTTCAATGTTTCATTAATTTGAGGTTTCAAACCATGTACGCGGTCATAAAAACCGGTGGCAAACAGTATAAAGTTGCTGCTGGTGAAAAATTGAAAATAGAACAGATACCAGCGGATATCGGCAGCGAAATTACCTTAGACCAAGTTCTTGCCGTAGGCGAGGGCGCTTCACTCAAGTTGGGTGATCCACTGGTTAATGGTGCCGCTGTGATGGCCACTGTCATCTCCCAAGGACGTCACGACAAAGTGAAAATCTTTAAGATGCGCCGGCGCAAGCACTATCAAAAGCACCAGGGTCATCGTCAGAATTTCACTGAAATTTTGATTAATACGATCAAGGCCTAATTAGGCACACGCTGAAATAGCAGGAGAAGAACAATGGCACAGAAAAAAGGCGGCGGCTCGACACGAAACGGCCGCGACTCAGAATCGAAACGCTTAGGCGTGAAGGTATTTGGCGGCGAGCACATTAATGCTGGCAGTATCATCATTCGTCAACGTGGCACCAAGGTTCACCCTGGCGCAAACGTCGGCATTGGTAAAGACCATACTTTGTTTGCATTAATTGATGGTCAAGTTCAGTTTGCTATCAAAGGCGCTTTGAATAAGGCCCAAGTTTCGGTATTGCCTCGTTCATAAGGCAGCCTGACTGAGACCAGTTTTATTTCTGAACGCAACACCGAAATTAAACTCTTAGGAACAGGCCTCGCACAGCGAGGCCTTTTTTATTCATGAAATTTATTGATGAAGCTCGAATCGAAGTAATTGCTGGCGACGGTGGCGCCGGCAGTGCTTCTATGCGCCGAGAAAAGTTCATCGAGTTTGGTGGACCCGATGGCGGCGATGGCGGGCGCGGTGGCAGTGTCTATGCGGTTGCTGATCGCAATATCAATACCTTGATTGACTACCGCTATGCCAAAACCCATACCGCCAAAAATGGTGAGCCGGGGCGGGGCGCCGATTGCTATGGCCGGGCTGGCATCGATATTGAATTGCGCATGCCGGTCGGCACCATCATTTCCGATTTTGATACTGGCGATTTGATTGCTGATCTGACAACGCACGGTGAACGCCTGTGTTTGGCCGAGGGCGGTGTCGGTGGCTGGGGCAACATTCACTTTAAGAGCAGTACGAATCGTGCGCCGCGACAAAAGACCAATGGAAAACCAGGGGACCGTCGCAAACTCAAACTCGAATTAAAGGTACTGGCTGATGTGGGTTTGCTCGGCATGCCCAATGCCGGTAAATCGACCTTGATTACGGCGGTGTCAAACGCAAGACCCAAAATTGCAGACTATCCATTCACGACCTTGCATCCGAATTTGGGCGTGGTGCGCGTTGGGCAAGAGCGTAGCTTTGTGATTGCCGACATTCCAGGCTTGATTGAAGGAGCAGCAGAGGGCGCTGGTTTAGGCCATCGATTCTTGCGCCACTTACAGCGCACAGGTGTTTTGTTGCATATGGTTGATTTGGCTCCATTTGATGAGGGCGTGGATAACGTTGCCGATGCAAAAGCGATTGTCAATGAATTGCGCAAATACGATGAAGCCTTGGCTGAAAAGCCGCGTTGGCTAGTGCTCAATAAGATCGACATGATCCCAGAGGATGAGCGCGCTACGAAGGTAAAAGACTTCATTAAGCGCTTTAAATGGAAGGGCCCCGTCTTTGAGATTTCCGCTTTGACCGGCCTTGGCTGTGAAAAACTTTGCTATGCCTTGCAAGATTATTTAGATTCGGTACGCCGTGAGCATGATGCGGCAGAGGAGCGCGCAATCGACCCGCGTTATCAAGGCAACGATGATGAGCGCGCACGCAAGGTGATGGACACCGAAGATTAACCTGAGTAAAAAATACGATTGAGATGTACATGGGAATACAGAACGCAAAACGAATTGTGGTGAAAGTGGGCTCTAGCCTAGTTACCAATAATGGCGAAGGCTTAGATCACGCGGCCATCGCCAACTGGGCTGAACAAGTTGCTGGCCTGCAAAAATCAGGATGTGAGGTCTTGATGGTCAGTTCCGGCGCAATTGCTGAAGGAATGCAGCGCCTTGCATGGACCCAGCGCCCCACCGACATACACCAGTTGCAAGCCGCTGCTGCAGTGGGTCAAATGGGTTTAGTACAGGTGTATGAAAGTTCCTTTGCGCGCTTTGGTTTGCGTAGCGCCCAAGTCTTGCTCACTAATGCTGACTTAGCCAATAGCGAGCGCAACGCCAACGCCAAGGCAAC
>CAZUMD010000121.1:0-5047 GCA_964621735.1 uncultured Polynucleobacter sp. | reverse complement strand
TCAAATAGCGCGCTCAATAGCCGATACAGAATCATGGCATCCGCAATATCGTTAATGTGAAACTCATCAAAGCAAATTAAACGATAACGCTGGGCAATGCGCTTAGATAATTCATCCAAGGGATCAGCCATGCCAGATAGCTCGTGTAATTCACGATGCACCTCGCGCATGAACTCATGAAAATGAATGCGGATCTTTTTCTCGAGGGGTGAGGCGGCAAAAAAACAATCCATCAAGAAGGATTTGCCGCGACCTACCCCACCCCAGAGATACACTCCCCTGGGTAGTGCGGGGTGGAATAATTTTTTGGTGAGCGCATTGCTGCGTACATCCTTGTACGCAACCCACTCATCCTCACAGCACTGCAGGCGTTCAACTGCACGCTCTTGCGCGGGGTCAGAATGAAACCCCCGCGCCTCCAGCTCTTTTCGGTAGAACGCGAGTGTGCTCAACTTACATATTTAATGCGCGTTGATCCGTTGCTAATGCCGCTTCACGCATTACCTCTGACAGACTGGGGTGTGGATGGCAAATGCGTGCAATGTCTTCTGCAGCGGCCTTAAACTCCATTGCAACCGCAGCCTCTGCGATCAGATCCGAGGCATTTGGCCCAATAATGTGCACGCCGAGAATTTCATCGGTCTTTGCATCTGCTAAAAACTTAACAAATCCATCGGTACGGGCCATACCAAGGGCGCGTCCGTTTGCAGCAAATGGGAATTGACCTGCCTTATAGGCGATACCAGCGGCCTTCAATTGCTGCTCGGTTTTACCCACCCATGCAATTTCGGGGTCGGTGTAAATCACCCACGGAATGCAGTTGTAGTCGATGTGGGGTTTTTGACCTGCAATGATTTCGGCAACCAATACGCCCTCATCTTCCGCCTTGTGGGCCAGCATCGGTCCACGCACGACATCACCAACGGCGTAGACCCCAGGGGCCGCCGTAGCGCAGGTATGGTCATCGATCGGAATAAAGCCACGCTCATCGACCTTAAGGCCAATTGACTCGAGGTTGAGTTTGTCGGTATTGGGCACGCGACCAACCGAAACAATTAAACGATCGCATTCGAGCTTTTGTGCTTTGCCTTCAGCATCTTGGTACTGAACCACAACGCCTTTTTTATCCGCCTTGACTTCACCAATTTTGACGCCCATATGGATCTTGAGGCCCTGCTTTACAAAAATCTTATGGGCCTCTTTCGCAATCCCTTCATCGCACGCACCCAAGAAGGTAGGCAAGCCTTCTAAAACCGTGACCTCCGAGCCAACCCGGCGCCAAACCGATCCGAGCTCCAAGCCAATCACGCCAGCGCCAATCACGCCCAAACGCTTGGGGATGGAATCAAATTTGAGTCCACCAATGTTGTCACAAACCAGGACATTATCAACTGCAATATTGGGCAGATGGCGCGCCTTTGATCCCGTTGCAATGATCACGTTCTTTGCAGTCACCGTGCCGGCATCTTTACCATCGATCTGAACCTGATACCCATCTGCATTTTTACCAACAAAAGAAGCGTGGCCTTTGAGGGTTGTGATCTTATTCTTGCGAAACAGAAACTGAATACCCGCCGTCATCTTCGTCACGATCGCATCTTTGCGTGCCAGCATTTTGTTGGAATCGAGCTTAACCGAACCCACCGTAATGCCATGATCAGCAACATGGTGGCTAATCTTTTCGAACTCCTCTGAGGAAGCAAGCAAGGCCTTGGAAGGAATGCAACCCACATTCAAACAGGTGCCGCCTAAGCGTGGTTCGCCCTTGGGATCATCGTAGGCATTGGATTCTGCGCAGGCCACTTTAAAACCCAGCTGAGCAGCTCGAATCGCTGCAATATATCCACCAGGACCCGCACCGATAACGAGCACATCAAATACTTGACTCATGTATTGGCTCCTTACAGGTCAAGCAGGAGACGTGAAGGATCTTCTAACGCTTCCTTCATGGCAACCAAACCAAGTACTGCTTCGCGACCATCAATGATGCGGTGGTCATACGATAAGGCCAAGTAATTAATGGGGCGGATCACAATTTGCCCATCTTCGACAACCGGGCGCTCCTTGGTGGCATGAATACCCAGAATCGCAGACTGCGGTGGGTTGATGATTGGCGTCGACAGCATTGATCCAAAAACACCACCGTTGGAGATGGAGAAGGTGCCGCCAGTTAACTCCTCAATCGATAGCTTGCCGTCACGGGCTTTCGCGCCATACTCCGCAATTTTCTTTTCGATATCGGCTAGGTTCATTTGATCCACATCACGCAAAATCGGCACTACTAAACCGCGTGGCGAGCTAACTGCAATACCAATATCAAAATAGCCGTGATACACAATGTCATTGCCATCGACCGATGCGTTCAGCAAGGGGAATTTCTTTAAGGCATGGGTTGCTGCTTTGACAAAAAAGGACATGAAACCCAGCTTGACGCCATGGGTCTTTTCAAAAATGTCCTTGTACTTATTGCGCATGGCAATCACGGGGCCCATATTGACTTCATTGAAGGTCGTCAGAATGGCATTGTTTGCCTGGGACTCGAGCAGGCGCTCCGCAATCCGTGCACGCAACCGACTCATCGGTACGCGCTCTTCTGGACGCTCGCCCATGGGCACTGCAACTCCTGGTAAAGCGGGCGAAGCCGCTTTTGCCGGCTTGGATCCACCAGCAACCGCACCAATCACATCGCCTTTGGTAATGCGGCCATCACGTCCTGTGCCGGCAACCTGTGCTGGACTGATATTCTTTTCTGCCATCATTTTGGCGGCAGAAGGCGCTGCACTCGCGCTCGCAATGGGAGCAGCAGCAGGTTTCGTGGCAGGCGCTGCACTACTCGCGGCTGCAGATGCAACAGCAATCGCCGGCGCCGCTGTGGCTGAAGCGGTTGCTGTACTGTCAATCTTCGCGATGACTTGATCAGCAACAACTGTACCGCCATCACCAACGACCAACTCAACCAATACACCAGCGGATGGGGATGGTACCTCGAGTACCACTTTATCGGTTTCAATTTCGATCAAGATTTCATCCTGAGCAACTGCTTGACCTACTTTTTTCTTCCACTGCAATAAGGTTGCTTCGGCAACCGACTCCGACAACTGGGGAACTTTAACTTCAAAAATAGCCATGATTCTTCCTAATAAATAATGTGATGTGAATTTGCCGATACTTATTTCGTAACGACGTATCCCTTGAGTTTGGCAAAGGCCGCATTGATCAGCGACTTTTGTTGTTCTTGGTGGAGGTGGGCGTAGCCAACTGCCGGTGAGGCTGAGGCGGGACGACCGGCATAGGCCATGCGCATGCCCTCGCTCATGTTTTCCAGGATATTGTGCTGAATAAAGAACCAAGCGCCTTGGTTTTGCGGCTCATCCTGACACCACACTACCTCCTCCAGAGCTGGATACTTTTTCATCTCGGCAGATACGGCCTTGTGCGGGAATGGATAAAGCTGCTCGATACGAACAATCGCCACATCACCAATCGATTTATCAGTACGCGCTTTGGCAAGGTCGTAATAGACTTTGCCAGAACACATAATGATTCGCGTAACCTTTTTCGGATCAATCGATTCATCGCGCTCAGGCAATACCGTATGAAATACTCCCTTTGTAAATTCAATTAAGGGAGACGCAGCTTCTTTATTACGCAGCAAGGACTTCGGCGTCATCAAAATGAGTGGCTTGCGGAACTGGCGAATCATTTGACGGCGCAACACATGGAAAATCTGCGCTGCCGTTGTTGGCTGAATCACCTGCATATTGGTATCGGCACACAACTGCATGAAACGCTCGAGGCGTGCTGAGGAATGCTCAGGGCCCTGACCTTCATAGCCGTGGGGCAACATCATGACAAGGCCGTTTACACGGCCCCACTTGACTTCACCCGAGGCAATGAACTGGTCAATCACCACTTGCGCACCGTTGGCAAAATCGCCAAACTGCGCTTCCCAAATGGTCAGGGTATTGGGTTCGGCGGCAGCGTAGCCGTATTCAAAACCCAATACAGCCTCTTCAGAGAGAATCGAATCAATCACGGTAAATGGGGCTTGGTCTTTTGCCACGTGCTGCAGCGGAACGTAGGTACCGGTATCCCATTTTTCACGGTTCTGATTGTGCAAGACTGCGTGGCGGTGGGTAAACGTACCACGTCCACTGTCTTCACCCGACAGGCGCACAGGATAACCGCTGGCAACTAAAGAGGCGAATGCCATGTGCTCGCCCATACCCCAGTCGACATTGATTTCGCCTCGGCCCATGGCAGCACGATCGTGTAACACCTTTTCAACCAAGGGATGCACTTTCAGATCCGCTGGGATGGTACTAATTTTTTCTGCCAAACGCTTCCACTCGGTTAGCGGAATGGCAGTGTCGGCACTATCGGTCCACTTCTTATTTAAGAAGGGTGACCAATCGACCGCGAACTTGCCTTTAAAGTTACTCAGCACAGGATCCGATGTTTGCACACCGGCATCCATCGCAGCGCGGTACTCTTTGACCATTAAGTCGCCAGTTCCTGCTGGAACAACGCCCTGTGCCTCGAGTTTTTCTGCGTACAACTTACGCGTACCAGGATGTGCGCTGATAATTTTGTACATCAAGGGCTGGGTCATTGCTGGCGAATCTTGCTCGTTGTGGCCTAATTTACGGAAACACACGATGTCGATGGCGACGTCTTTCTTAAATTGACTCCGAAACTCAACGGCCAACTGCGTTGCCAGAACAACGGCTTCTGGATCATCGCCGTTCACATGCAATACCGGCGCATCAATCACTTTCATGATGTCGGTGCAATAGAGACTAGAGCGCAGGTCGCGCGGATCAGACGTCGTGAATCCAATCTGGTTATTAATCACAATGTGGATCGTGCCGCCAGTGGAATAGCCACGCACTTCAGCCATGGCGAGGGTTTCTTGCATGACGCCTTGACCAGCGATCGCGGCATCGCCATGCACTAATACAGGCATGACTTGACTGCCAGTGAGATCGCCACGACGCTCCATCCGCGCGCGCGCAGAACCCTCAACCACAGGATTTACGATTTCCAG
>CAZUMD010000120.1:0-5063 GCA_964621735.1 uncultured Polynucleobacter sp. | reverse complement strand
GACCGCTACACCTCGATTCACATTGAAGAGTTGTCGGTTGTTGCACGCGACACCAAACTGGGCTCGGAAGAAATCACACGCGATATCTCTAATTTGGCAGAGTCACAACTCTCCCGCTTAGATGAGAGCGGTATTGTGTATATCGGTGCTGAAGTAGAGGCCGGTGACGTTTTGGTTGGCAAAGTAACGCCAAAAGGCGAAACCACCTTGACGCCAGAAGAGAAGTTGCTGCGCGCCATCTTCGGTGAAAAAGCATCGGATGTTAAAGATACCTCCTTGCGCGTTCCTTCCGGAATGATTGGTACCGTGATCGACGTTCAGGTCTTTACCCGTGAAGGCATTGAGCGCGATGTCCGTGCTCAGTCAATTATTCAGGAAGAATTGCAGCGTTATCGCTTGGACTTGAATGACCAGCTGCGTATTGTTGAGGGCGATGCCTTCATGCGTTTAGAAAAGTTGCTGATTGGCAAAGTAGCCAATGGTGGCCCTAAGAAATTAGCTAAAGGCACTAAGATTGACAAGGCTTACCTTGGCGACTTGGATAAATACCATTGGTTTGATATTCGTCCAGCCGACGACGATGTTGCTACTCAAGTAGAAGCAATTAAGTCGTCGATCGAAGCCAAGCGTAAACAATTTGATGAGGCTTTTGAAGAAAAGCGCACCAAGCTGACGCAGGGCGATGATTTGCAGCCTGGCGTAACCAAGATGGTTAAGGTGTACTTGGCAGTTAAGCGTCGTCTGCAGCCTGGCGACAAGATGGCCGGCCGTCACGGTAACAAAGGCGTGGTCTCTAAGATTGCGCCAGCAGAAGACATGCCATTTATGGCCGATGGTCGTGCAGTTGACATCGTCCTCAATCCACTTGGCGTACCGTCCCGTATGAACGTGGGCCAGATTCTGGAAACCCACTTAGGCTGGGCTGCTCAGGGTATTGGTAAGCGCATCGATGCGATGGTCAAGGAGCACGTAAAGCAAGCTGAGCTACGTAAGTTCCTCAAGCAGCTTTACAACGAGACCGGCCGAATCGAAGACATCGACAACTTTACGGATGAGCAAATTACAGTACTGGCTGAGAATTTACGCCAAGGCTTGCCATTTGCTACGCCGGTATTTGATGGTGCAACTGAAACAGAAATCGGCCGCATGTTGGAGTTGGCCTATCCTGCTGATGTTGCAGAGTCCCTCAAAATGACCCCATCGCGTCAACAAATGATTCTGTGCGACGGCCGTACTGGCGATCAGTTTGAGCGCCCCGTTACGGTTGGTGTCATGCACGTCTTGAAACTCCACCATTTAGTGGACGACAAGATGCATGCCCGTTCAACCGGACCATACTCCTTGGTAACGCAGCAACCTCTCGGCGGTAAAGCGCAGTTTGGTGGTCAGCGCTTTGGTGAGATGGAAGTCTGGGCCCTCGAAGCCTACGGCGCTTCCTATGTCTTGCAGGAAATGCTGACAGTGAAGTCCGATGACGTCGCAGGCCGTACTAAGGTTTACGAAAACATCGTCAAGGGCGAGCACACGATTGATGCTGGTATGCCCGAATCCTTCAACGTACTGGTAAAAGAAATCCGTTCGTTGGGTATTGACATTGACATGGAGCGCAACTGATATGAAAGCATTGCTCGATTTATTTAAGCAAACGCAGGGTGATGAGCAGTTTGATGTCATCAAAATTGGTCTCGCATCTCCTGAGAAAATTCGTTCATGGTCTTTTGGTGAAGTACGCAAGCCAGAAACTATCAACTACCGGACTTTTAAGCCCGAGCGTGATGGTCTGTTCTGCGCCAAGATTTTTGGACCAACCAAAGACTACGAGTGCTTATGCGGCAAGTACAAGCGCTTAAAGTTCCGTGGCGTTATCTGCGAGAAGTGCGGCGTTGAAGTTACCCTCGCTAAGGTACGTCGTGAGCGCATGGGCCACATTGAGTTGGCGGCCCCAGTGGCACACATTTGGTTCTTGAAGTCCTTGCCATCGCGTTTGGGCATGGTTCTTGATATGACCTTACG
The DNA here is from genome assembly GCA_964621735.1 of uncultured Polynucleobacter sp. Taxonomy (GTDB): domain Bacteria; phylum Pseudomonadota; class Gammaproteobacteria; order Burkholderiales; family Burkholderiaceae; genus Polynucleobacter. The sequence continues at coordinate 3,050 of CAZUMD010000120.1, read as the reverse complement.
GGATATCGAGCGCGTTCTCTACTTTGAAGCCTATGTCGTGGTTGATCCTGGCATGACGCCTGAAGGCGCGATGAAGCGCGGTCAGATCATGTCTGAAGATGAGTATTACGCCAAGACAGAAGAGTATGGCGATGGTGCATTCACTGCCATCATGGGCGCAGAAGGCATTCGTGATCTGTTGCGCGGCATTGATATTAACCGCGAAGTAGAAACCATCCGTGCAGATTTAAAAGCCACTGGTAGTGATGCCAAGATCAAGAAATACGCCAAGCGCTTAAAAGTGCTCGAGGCGTTCCAGACTTCAGGCATTAAGCCGGACTGGATGATCATGGAAGTGTTGCCAGTATTGCCGCCCGAGTTGCGCCCATTGGTGCCACTCGATGGCGGACGCTTTGCGACTTCTGATTTGAACGATCTCTATCGCCGTGTGATTAACCGTAACAACCGTTTAAAGCGTTTGTTAGAGCTGCGCGCACCCGAGATCATCGTTCGTAACGAAAAACGCATGTTGCAAGAAGCGGTTGATTCATTGCTCGACAACGGTCGTCGCGGTAAGGCAATGACTGGCGCCAATAAGCGCCCTCTCAAGACTTTGGCTGAAATGATTAAGGGTAAGAGCGGTCGTTTCCGTCAGAACTTGCTCGGTAAGCGCGTTGACTACTCTGGCCGTTCGGTCATCGTGGTTGGCCCTACATTGAAATTGCATCAATGCGGCTTGCCAAAATTGATGGCTTTGGAGTTATTCAAGCCCTTCATTTTTAATAAGCTCGAAACTTTAGGAATCGCAACCACCATTAAGGCGGCGAAGAAGGAAGTGGAAAGTCAGACGCCAATCGTTTGGGATATTCTTGAAGAAGTCATTCGGGAACACCCAATCATGCTCAACCGTGCGCCTACATTGCACCGCTTGGGTATTCAGGCGTTTGAGCCAATGCTGATTGAAGGCAAGGCGATTCAGTTGCACCCACTCGTCTGCGCGGCATTTAACGCTGACTTTGACGGCGACCAAATGGCGGTTCACGTTCCGTTGTCGCTCGAAGCGCAAATGGAAGCACGCACCTTAATGTTGGCATCGAACAACGTATTGTTCCCAGCCAATGGCGAGCCATCGATCGTTCCTTCACAGGACGTGGTTTTGGGCCTCTATTACGCCACACGCGATAAGATCAACGGCAAGGGTGAGGGCATGGTTTTTGCCAACATCACTGAAGTGATTCGTGCGCATGAGGCAGGTGTTGTTGAAATCGCATCCCGCGTTGCCGTTCGTATTACCGAGTTTGAGATTGTGGATAAAAAAGCAGAGGGCGACGCTCGTTTTGCTGAGAAGACCAAGATCTATCAAACCTCGGTAGGCCGTGCGATGTTGTCGGAGATTTTGCCTAAGGGCATGTCTTTCGAGGAAATCAACAAGCCGCTGAAGAAAAAAGAAATCTCACGCCTGATTAATACGTCCTTCCGTAAGTGCGGACTGCGCGATACGGTGATCTTTGCTGATCGCCTCTTGCAGTCTGGTTTCCGCTTGGCGACGAAAGCCGGTATCTCGATTGCAATTGACGATATGCTGATTCCATCGTCGAAAGAGCGCATCATTACCGAAGCATCCACCAAGGTGAAAGAGTACGACAAGCAGTTCATGTCGGGCCTCGTAACCAATCAAGAGCGTTATAACAACGTGGTTGATATTTGGGGTGCTGCGGGCGATCAAGTGGGCAAGGCCATGATGGACGAGTTGTCGTTTGTCGATGTCCTCGACCGCAATGGCAAAACAGCCCGTCAAGAATCCTTTAACTCCATCTACATGATGGCGGATTCGGGCGCGCGCGGCTCGGCAGCACAGATCCGTCAGTTGGCTGGTATGCGTGGTTTGATGGCTAAGCCGGATGGCTCGATCATTGAAACACCCATTACCGCGAACTTCCGTGAAGGTTTGAATGTATTGCAGTACTTCATTTCAACCCACGGCGCTCGTAAAGGCTTGGCTGATACCGCACTGAAAACTGCGAACTCGGGTTATTTGACACGCCGTTTGTGCGACGTAACCCAGGACTTGGTTGTTATTGAGGACGATTGTGGCGCAACCAATGGCGTCACCATGAAGGCCTTGGTTGAGGGCGGCGAAATCATTGAAGCATTGCGTGACCGTATTTTGGGTCGTGTGTGCATCGGCGATATCGTTCATCCCGATACACAAGAAGTTATCGTTAAAAACGATACCTTACTCGATGAAGATCATGTTGATGAAATCGTCGCGCTTGGCATTGATGAAGTAAAAGTGCGCACCGTATTGTCATGCGAAACACGCTATGGCCTCTGCGCCAAGTGCTATGGCCGTGATTTAGGTCGTGGCGGCTTGGTCAACGTCGGCGAGGCGGTTGGTGTGATTGCTGCTCAGTCGATTGGTGAACCAGGTACGCAGCTCACGATGCGCACCTTCCACATCGGTGGTGCAGCATCACGTGCCTTGGTAGCAAGCAACGTTGAGGCGAAATCCAATGGTGCCTTGAAATTCTCGGCAACCTTACGGGTTGTGAAGAATGCCAAGGGCGAGCAGATCGTGATTTCACGTTCGGGCGAAGCCTTGATCGTGGATGACAACGGCCGTGAGCGTGAGCGTCACAAAGTGCCGTATGGCGCAACCCTGTTGCTCAAAGAAGGTGCGGCTGTTAAGGCTGGCGCAAGCTTAGCAACCTGGGACCCATTAACTCGTCCAATTGTTTCTGAATATGCGGGTGTCGCTCGTTTTGATAACGTCGAAGAAGGCGTAACGGTAGCCAAGCAGGTTGACGAAGTAACTGGACTCTCAACCTTGGTTGTGATTGACGGTAAGCGTCGTAGCGCTGCAAGCAAAGGTGTTCGTCCAGTCATCAACTTGGTTGATGACAAGGGCAATGAAGTGCTGATTTCTGGCACAGACCACCCCGTCACCATTGGCCTGCAAGTCGGCGCTTTGATCACCGTGAAGGATGGTCAAAAAGTCGAAGTGGGTGAAGTATTGGCGCGTATTCCAATTGAGTCACAGAAGACACGCGACATTACCGGCGGCCTGCCAC
>CAZUMD010000119.1:0-5102 GCA_964621735.1 uncultured Polynucleobacter sp. | reverse complement strand
CTCTAAAGCAACTCGCGGCAAGTCGTCCAGTGCTAAAAATCCCTTTCCAGAATAGGTTTGGGGCACTAGCAGATCGACTGAGCGCAGCGCTTTAGGTACGGCAGGCAGGGTCAGCGAAGGCAAAACGGGATTACGATTCATGCTCTTAGTCTAAATGAAGGTACGCTTGCTGCATGGGTAACTTACAAACACAGCCGCTCATTTTGGCATCGAGCTCCATTTACCGTCGCGACCTTTTGGCGCGCTTGGGTTTGCCTTTTGAAGCTATTTCGCCCGCGGTAGATGAGCGCCCCCTCCCAAATGAAGGGGTTGCCGCTATGGCACTACGCCTAGCCACTGCAAAAGCAGCGGCCATTGCAAAAAATCATCCCAATGCCTGGGTCATCGGCTCGGATCAGGCGGCTGATCTGCATGGCGAAGCGATTGGCAAGCCGGGCAACTTTGACAATGCGCTTTTGCAGTTGCAACGCATGCGTGGTCAGACTGTCTTCTTTCATACTGCCGTCTGCTTAATGCGAGCAGATTATTCTGTTGCGATGAATGTCACTACCGAGGTTCGATTTCGGGACTTGCCTGATGCGACGTTGATCAACTATTTACGCATTGAGCAGCCCTATGACTGTGCTGGAAGTGCTAAATGCGAAGGCATGGGCATTGCCTTACTGGAATCCATTCGCTCGGATGATCCGACTGCGCTCATCGGTCTCCCCTTGATTGCATTAAGCGCACTACTACGGGATGCCGGTTTTGAAATTCCTCCTTCAAGAAATGATCTGCGATGAAGACTGCATCAAAACTAGGAACCCTTTATTTAGTACCGAATACTTTGGGCGATGATGCGCGCTCAGCGCAACTTCCCCACGTCATGCCAACCGAAACCATGCGCTGCGCATCGCAACTCACGCATTGGATTGTCGAAGACGCTAAAACAGCGCGTGCCTTATTAAAGTCGATTGATGCCCTTGCCCCTTTAACGTGCTCCATACAAGAAATGCAGATGACCGAATGGCGCGGCGCTGCGCGTAATGCCAAGTATGGCGACAAGATCAAACCGGAAACGCTTCTAGAGCCCTTGCTGCGCGGCATCGATATTGGCCTGATGTCTGAGGCGGGCGTACCTGGAGTAGCTGATCCTGGAGCGGAGCTGGTGTGGGCGGCGCATCGCCTTGGTGCTTGCGTTAAACCACTGGTTGGCCCCAGTTCCCTACTCTTGGCTTTAATGGCCAGCGGACTCAATGGGCAGCGTTTTACGTTTCAGGGTTACTTGCCTCAGGATGGCGGTGAACGTACTGCACGCCTAAAACAATTGGAATCCGAATCGCGCAAGCTGCAGCAAACGCAGCTTTGGATTGAGACGCCTTATCGCAATGCGGCGATGATGGCGAGCTGCCTGCAGGCGCTCGTACCTCAAACGCATCTATGCCTGGCACTGGATTTGAGTCTGCCCACAGAAGAAATCAGAAGCATGGCACTGGCAGACTGGAAGAAAATATTTTCCAGCGAAGCAGCCTGTGCTGCCTTGCAAAATCGGCCATGCGTGTTTTTATTGCTAGCGCACTAAACCTTATTTAATATCGCCCGACCGCACTAATGCTTTACCAGCGGCCGAACCCACCTCAGCACCAAAGCGTTTGGCAACCCGTTCGGCAAAGTTTTCTTTCATGGTGTAGTCAAGAATATTGGGCGCCTTAAAGACATCGCGCGCCACCGTATCGACCGTACCAAAACCATCGGCTAGCCCCATTTTTACGGCTTGCTCGCCACTCCACACACGGCCAGAAAATATCTCGGGATTTTCTTTCAGGCGATCGCCACGCCCTTCCTTCACCACAGTAATAAATTGCTGGTGAATTTCATTGAGCATGGTTTGCACCATCTCAACTTGCTTGGGGTCTTCTTTACTAAAGGGATCGAGCATGCCCTTGTTTGAGCCCGCTGTAATCATGCGGCGCGAGATGCCGAGCTTGTCCATTAATCCAGTAAAACCAAAGCTATCCATCACTACCCCAATCGAGCCCACAATGCTGGCTTTATCGACCAGAATTTGATCGCCCGCCACCGCAATGTAATAACCACCAGAAGCGCAGATGTCTTCGACAACCACATGCAGCGGCTTGCTGGGATGTAGCGTACGTAAGCGCCGAATTTCATCGTTAATAATCCCCGATTGCACTGGCGATCCGCCTGGACTATTAATACGCAAAATCACACCCACGCTGTTGTCGTTTTCAAAAGCAGCTTGCAAGGCCGATCCAATATCCAAGGCATTGGCGATGGAGTTGGAACTAATCTCCCCCTCGATGCTGACCATTGCGGTATGGCGCTCGGTACCAAAACTTCCGCCAAACGGACGCAGATCCAATACTTGCAAAATGAAACCAACAATCAGGATAAGGAATAGAACGCGCAGTATGGTTTTCCAACGCCGCGCCTTGCGAGTCTCTTTTAGATTTTCTAAAAGCAGGTGCTCCAGCGCTTGACGCTCCCAATTTTTTTCTTGTTCCATGTCTAATCCTTAAGCAGGTTTTGCAGCAGCTAAATCAATGTAAGTATTCTGTTTAAGCCAGTTACTCAGCTCCGGTACGCTGTGCACATAGCCCAGCGAATCCGTTGTTTGTAAGGTATCGAGTGGATGAGCGCCGTAGGTAACAGCAACCCCATCCACACCAGCATTGATCGCCATTTGTAAATCATGGGTGGTATCACCCACCATCAACATTCGACGTACCGGTACCTGCATTACATCAGAGAGCTCAAGCAACATGCCGGGATGCGGTTTTGAAAAGGATTCATCGGCAGTGCGCGTTTCATCAAACAGATGGCCAAGGCCATGGTGAGTCAATGAACGATCCAGACCAACCCGCGACTTGCCCGTTGCTACGCCGAGGCGAAATCCAGCAGTACGAAGCTCCTCCAAGAGATCTCGAATGCCGTCAAATAAATGCAGGTCATGATCGCGCGCTAAATAATGGTGGCGAAAACGATCGACTAATTTGGGGAAATGTACCGGCTCAATCCATGGCACTGCCCTACGCAGTGAATCCTGAATGCCCAATCCGATCACTGAACTCGCTAAAGAATCATCTGGCTCCGGAAAGCCAAGATCGCGGCATGCCTGCTGAATACAAAACACGATCGTCGGAGTCGAATCGATGATGGTGCCATCCCAATCCCACACAATCAGCTCATAGCGCCGTTCTTGGTCTTTGCCATGGCTTGCGTAAAGGGGCGAGTGGACTTGCGGCATTACTGAGGACCTTGCTGAATATCGAGGAATCACTATACCGTTTCTGGCTCAATTGGGTGAAAGCCCTTCAGAAAAGCAGTGAAGTCCGGCGGCAAAGGCGACTCAATCCGCATCTTTTCTCCAGTGCGCGGGTGGATGAATCCGGCGAGGTGGGCGTGCAATAAAAGCCGCTTGGGCTTTAATCGGCGATCCTCGTCATCGATACCGTATTTATCGTCCCCCAAAATCGGGTGTCCTATTTTTTGCAAGTGCACTCGAATTTGGTGGGTACGCCCCGTTTTTAACTGGGCCTCTGCCATGCTCACTCGATCCTCGCCCCGCTCGTAGACTTCGGTAACCCGAAGGGAGGTATGGCTAGGTAATCCTTGCGGATCGACTTTCACGCGGCGCTCGCCATTGGCTAACAGGTATTTATGCAGGGGGAACTTCAATTGCACCGTTGGGCTTGCGAGTGTGATCTGCCCATGCGTTACTAAGTAATAGCGCTTATCGGTCAGGCCCTCCCGAATCTGCCGATGCAACTCCACGAGGGCGCTGCGCTTTTTCGCCAGCATCAGCACACCCGAGGTATCGCGATCAAGACGGTGTACGAGCTCCAGGAAATGCAACTCGGGCCGCGTCATCCGCAGGGTTTCAATCACACCGAGGGAAATGCCAGAGCCACCATGGACTGCCAGGCCAGAGGGCTTATCCACAATCAGCAAAGCCTCATCTTCGAACAAAATCGGCATTTTGGCGGAATACAACTGGGCGCGCGATTGGTCTTTAAAAGCATTTTCAGCCGGTCCACGATCGGGGGCGGCCAAGCGTACCGGTGGGATTCGGATTAAATCCCCCTCGATTAAGCGGGTAGTCGGCTCTGCGCGTTTCTTGTTGACCCGAACTTCGCCCGAGCGAATGATGCGATAGAGGTGGCTCTTGGGAACCCCTTTGGCCCACTTTAGGAGGTAATTGTCCAAGCGTTGCCCAGCCTCCTCCGGCCCAATGGTCTGAAATAAGACTTGGGCAGCAGCTTTTGGGACGCTTGGGCTAGGGCTTGGGCTAGGAGTAGGGTCGGATTTCATGATGGGGTGTTTTTCTTCGCCAAAATAGCAAAGAAACTAAGAATACCCTTATTGTCAATCCACTTGTACCGTATAATCAAGGCACTAGCCAATTAATTGGCCCGATGCAGAAATTCATCGTGGAGCTTGGAGTCGCCCTTAAAAAGACTCCCGGGGTTGCCCCTCTCCCGTTTTAATGAGGCGCAGGGTTGGTGTGCCGTTTGCCGCGACCCGCGATTAGAAGACAGTTTTCAGGCACGCGCCTGCATTGATGGCCTTAAGGAGGTCTCTGCGGCGAGTGTCCAGTGTGGCACCGACCTTCATACCCTTTAGATCGGTTAAAGCCCAGCTCAGTGCTAGGCAAACGCTTGTTCCACACTCGTAAAGCCACTTGGGAGTACATCCCCATGATGGCGCCAATCTGTCCCCTTCCGCACCGCGCAACGACATCCTCCCCCATAGGAGAGTGTTATGAAACGCATGTTATTTAATGCAACTCAACAAGAAGAGTTGAGAGTCGCCATCGTCGATGGTCAAAAATTAATCGATATTGATATTGAAGCTGCCGGTCGTGAACAACGCAAAGGCAATATTTACAAAGGCGTTATCACGCGCATCGAGCCCTCGCTTGAAGCGTGTTTTGTCAATTATGGCGAAGAACGCCATGGCTTTCTGCCATTTAAAGAAGTAGCGCGTACCTACTTTAAAGATGGCGTGGATGTTCGCAATGCCACCATTAAAGAAGCCTTACGCGAAGGCCAAGAAATCATTGTTCAGGTAGAAAAAGAAGAGCGCGGCCAAAAAGGCGCTGC
>CAZUMD010000118.1:0-5181 GCA_964621735.1 uncultured Polynucleobacter sp. | reverse complement strand
TAAACAAGGTCGATTTGCCGGCATTGGTGTAGCCCACCAAGGAAACCGAGAACACATCTTTACGACTGCGTGACCGACGCTGAGTACGCTGCTGGCGTTGCAGCTTCTCTAGCTCAAGCTCAAGGCGCTTAGCTTTGGTGGCTAGCATGCGACGATCGAGCTCCATCTGGGTTTCGCCAGGACCGCCGCGAAGACCGATACCGCCCTTTTGGCGCTCTAAGTGACTCCATGCCCGCACCAGGCGCGACATCCGGTAGCGCACTTGCGCCAACTCCACCTGGGTTTTACCGATGTGGCTTTGGGCGCGCTGCGAAAAAATATCCAATATCAAGCCCGTGCGATCCATCACATGGTGACCGAGGTGGCGCTCTAAATTGCGCTGTTGGCTTGGAGATAAAGGGTGATTAAAGATAACGAGTTCAGCGTCGTTGTCTTCTAAGGCTCGCTTGATTTCATTGGCTTTACCAGAGCCCACAAATAAAGCAGGATCGGTACGGCCTTTTCGTGCAACGACACTAGCGACCGGAATGGAGCCTGCACTATCGGCCAGGAGACTGAGTTCAGCCATGCTGTCCGGAAAATCCTCTCGCCCCGAATCAACTCCTACTAGAACTGCGCGAACGGGTTCAATGCCAGTTTTATGCAGAAGGCTCTTCCTCGTCAGCGCGGAAGGTCACTGCACGCGCTGGAACAATCGTTGAAATCGCATGCTTGTAGACCATTTGCGTTACGGTGTTGCGCAACAAAACGACGTACTGGTCAAAGGATTCAATATTGCCTTGCAGCTTAATGCCGTTGACCAAGTAAATCGATACCGGAACGTGCTCTTTGCGCAAGGTATTCAGGAAGGGATCCTGAAGTAATTGGGTCTTATTGCTATTCATACTGCTCCTTATTCATTATTGGATGTGTGGGAGTCTTGCTTTTTTAGATTCAACAACAAGGCACTGCATTACGGAGTGCTATTCACTCTACGGTTATTAATATATACCGCCTAAAATTATTTTGCCAAATCATCAGTAAAACTAAATGATTAAATACGGAACAATGGCACTAGATTAGCGCTTTTTGCCTTTATCGGCGTCCACATAGGGATTTTTATTGGTGCGCATTTCAATCCGCAAGGGGGTTCCCCGCAGCTTAAATGCCTCCCGAAAGCGCCCTTCTAAAAAGCGCTTATAGCTATCCGTTACACCGCTCAGCGCACTGCCATGAATCACCACAATCGGCGGGTTCATACCGCCTTGGTGGGCATAGCGTAATTTAGGACGGCCCATGCCAACGCGCTTGGGCTGTTGATGCTCCACCGCCTCGGCCAAAATACGCGTCAGTCTAGGGGTTGGCAATTTCGCCATGGCTGCAGCGTAGGCCAAATCCACGTCCTTAAACAGCTCTTTTAAGCCGGTGCCTTTTTTAGCGGATATGGGATGCACATTGGCAAAATCCAAGAAGCGCAACTTTTGACCAATCTCGACTCGGCAGCGTTCTTTGACGTAGTGATCCACGCCATCCCACTTATTAATGGCTAGAACCAGGGCGCGGCCCGCTTCTAAAATAAATCCTGCAATGTGCGCGTCTTGCTCTGAAATATCTTGCTGGGCATCGAGCATCAAGATCACGACGTTGGCATCGGCAATCGCCTGCAAGGTTTTGACGACGGAGAACTTTTCAATCGCCTCAAACACTTTGCCACGGCGACGTAAACCCGCGGTATCAATCAAGATGTAGGGCTTGCCGTTACGCTCAAAAGGCACTTCAATCGCATCCCGGGTGGTGCCCGGCATATCAAACGCAATCACACGCTCTTCACCAATGAGTTTATTTATCAGCGTTGACTTGCCTACGTTGGGACGACCCACAACCGCGATTTTCATAGCGCGGGGGGTTAAGGGATCAGCGTCAGCGCTGTCATCGGGCTCGGGTATACCTAACTCATCGAGCGCATCATCAATCAGTGTTTTAACGCCATCGCCATGCGCCGATGAAATCGCAAACGGCTCACCCAATCCCAGTTCATGAAAATCAGCCGTCACTACACCATGCGACATGCCTTCGGTTTTATTGACTGCCAACACAACGGGACGACCGGTCTTACGTAAAAAATCGGCAATTACGCGATCTTGCGGCGCCATACCCAGGCGGCCATCCACCAAGAAAATAATTAAATCCGATTCAGCAACGGCTTGTTTGGTTTGTTTGGCCATCTCGGCCACGATGCCGGTTTTTGCCACTGGCTCAAAGCCGCCGGTATCCACGCAAATAAATTCACGTGAAGTAAGGCGGCTATTGCCATAATGGCGATCCCGAGTTAAACCAGAAAAGTCGGCAACCAAGGCATCGCGCGAACGCGTCAAGCGATTGAACAAAGTGGATTTGCCGACGTTCGGTCGGCCAACAATGGTGATGACTGGTTTCATTTGGGGCTGTACGCCGTTAGCTTGCCGCCTTGAGACTGGACCAGTATCAAGCCACCTACTGCAATCGGCGCTGCAGTCACCGGCGTGGTGTCATGGCGAATACGCGCTAGCATCTCGCCGCCCGACTGCGACATCGCATGAATGTAACCTTGCTTATCACCCATGAGAACAACCCGCCCAATCGCTAGGGGCTCGCCAACATCGCGCCAGGTCAGTTGGGTGTTCTCCCATACCTGAGCGCCGTCGCTGCTCCGAAACGCAGTGACGTGGGACTTTTCATTGGCAGCAAAAACAAACTCGGTACTTTGCGTGGTGCCAGTAAAACTGGAAAAATCTTTGAACCAAGTCAAGGTGCCTGTGCGTGCTTGCGCACACCCAATCCGACCCTGATAGGAGACGGCACAAATTAGCTCACCCTCCATGCTGGGCTTGGCACTCACATCATTGAGGCGCTCGATTTCAGAAAAGCCTTTCGGAAAGGAGATTGGGGTTTCCCAAACGAGTCCGCCATTGGCAATACCAATCATGCCAAACCGCCCGCCTGCAAAACCGGTGACGATCACTTCATTACCAATCGATAGCATGCCGTAACCGACGCGCAAGGACAATGCCGATTGCTGGCGCTGGTAAATCCAGCGGCGCTTACCGGTAGCCGCATCAAGGCCCACAAAGCGATTATCCAAGCCGCGAATCACCACCACGCCACCGGCTACAACCGGAGCAGTCAATACTTCGCCGCCAATGTGAAACTTCCAAATGTTTTTGCCCGTGTCATCGTAGGCAAGCACATCACCTTCTGTAGTCACCACTGCAGTGACTTTGCCATCCGAGCCCGGACCAATGATGAGTTTTTCTGGAACAGATGCTTCCCATAGGGTTTTGCCGCTTTGCAAATCCATTTTGCGTAAACCGCCACGACGCGATGCGGCATAGACCGCATCACCGACTACGGCAGGATGAAAATTATATGGCTCTGATGAGCCGATACTGACCGACCATACCGGTACTAAATCAAACTGGTTACTGACTTTGACTAACTCAGCCGGCTGGCGCACCCGCGCTTTGCCAGCGCAGGCAACTAGACTTACTGCCAATACGGCAACAACGGCAGCGCCTAGAAGTCGTTTCATTCAACGCCCCCAACGGCATCGAGCTTTACTTTAAGCAGACTGCGCGCCTCTTGTGGAAACTCTTTGGATTTTTCTAACAACTTCCACGCTTGCGAATAACTTTTTCTCGCATCGGCATTTTTACCCTGCACCAAATACCAATCGCCACGACGCTCAAACCATAAAGGCTCAAATCCGGGAGTTGGCGTCGCTTTCAAAATCGCATCCGCTTCCGCGAGGGACTTTGCGCTACCTTCATCCATCAAGGCCGTTGCCAAGCGCAATTTACCCAACGCTTTATAGCCATCATTGGCTGCTTTTTCCGCAACCCAGCGCAAATAAGCCTGGGATTTAGCAGCATCGCCTGCATCGGCCGCGAGTTTGGCTGCAATCAAACTGGCCATCGGGGCATAACTGGTCCCAGCAAATTGTTTTTGCAAGTCGTCTGCCGCCTGCATGCTTTGTTCTTTATTGCCCTTTTCAATCGAGCCCATCATGGTTTCATAGAGCTTGCCGGCTTCGGTTGCTTGGCTATTCTTCCACCATTGCCAACCGTTGTAGGCGGCAAATACAAATAAAACAGCCGTAACGAGGCCCATGATGACGGAGCGGTATTTCTCCCAAAAGGCTTTTAAGCTATCGAGTTGTTCTTGTTCTTCAAGGTCTAAAGGCATAACGGTCCAGGCTATTAAATACGATACGAATGCGTCATTCTATTCGGATGTCGCTACTAAGGCATCAATTACCGTTCCTAGCAATTTGTCCAAGGGAATGGCGCGCTGCTGCGCGCCACTGCGCAAATCTTTGAGTTGCGCCTCATTGCGGGCAAGCTCATCGGGGCCAATGATCACCGCATACGCCGCGCCGCTGGCATCGGCCTTCTTCATTTGGGACTTAAAACTCGCTGTTTGACCGTCTGGTGCGCAAAATAGAACCACGTCAATACCAGCGCTGCGCATTTCCTCTGCCGCAACCATCGCGGTACGCAAGGTCTCGCCGCCCTGATGCAACACAAAGATGTCGCATAAATTCGTCGGCTCGGGCAATGACTCGGACACCTTCATCAGTTCGAGCACACGTTCCATGCCCATCGCCCAGCCACATGCGGGTGCTGATTTACCGCCCATGCGCTCAATTAAGGGATCGTAACGACCGCCACCCGCAATCGTGCCTTGCGCGCCGAGGGCATCGGTTACCCACTCAAATACCGTCAGGTTGTAATAATCCAAACCCCGAACCAAGCGCGGATTAATCTTGCACGGTACGTTATTGGCTTTGAGTAAGGCTTGTACCGCTTCAAAATGCGCTAGCGATTCGGGTCCCAAAAAATCCAATAGCCGAGGCGCGCCTTCAATCAAGGTTTGCATCTCTGGGTTTTTCGAATCGAGTATGCGCAGTGGATTGGTTTTGAGGCGGCGCTGTGAATCGGCATCCAAACCGGATGCGTTTTTCTCAAAATAGCTAATTAAGGCAGTACGGTGCAGCGCCCGTTCATCGGCCTGACCCAGCGAATTGATTTCTAAGCGTACACCGCGTAAGCCCAGCTCGTCCCATAAGCGCTGACCCATCAAGATGATTTCTGCATCAATATCCGGGCCGGCAAAACCCAAGGCCTCAATCCCAAATTGGTGAAACTGGCGATAGCGCCCGCGCTG
>CAZUMD010000117.1:0-5186 GCA_964621735.1 uncultured Polynucleobacter sp. | reverse complement strand
TCTTCATCATCATCGCCTGCCTTGCTTTGATCAATTTGGTACTGACGACGCTGAATATACCCATCCCGAACAAAGGAGTACTTATCAAGCGCCGCACCCTCTAGGAGATCGCCGGCCTGGTAGTAATTATTTCGGGCATTCACGATACGTAAGCCAGTCAGGCTATTTCGCACGGCGACATCAGGCAATAAGCGGAGCAGGTAATCGCTTTCAATATCCGCTGCGGTACCAAAGGTATCCCGGACCGAGCTCGGCCCAAAGAATGGCAACACTACATAAGGTCCAGATGGAATACCCCAAACACCAAAGGTTTGACCAAAATCGGCTTTGTGTTTTGGTAGGCCCCCAGGAGTAGCCATATCAATTAAGCCGCCTAATCCAAAAATGGTGTTCACCACCACCCGCATCAAACCCTTGGCTGCCAAACCTGGATTGCCTTGCAGCAATTGATTGAGTGCGCTGTAAATGTCGTTGTAATTCCCAAAAAAATTGTTGATACCATCGCGCGCAACTGAGGGCACTACATAGCGGTAACCGGTAGTTACCGGCTTGAGAACGTAAGTATCTAAGCCTTCATTGAAACTAAAGACCGAACGGTTAAATGACTCCCACGGATCTTGCGCCGATGGCTGGGTACCAGCCGGAATGGTGGCGCAGCCAATCATGCTGACGGACAGCACGGTAATAAAAACGCGCCTGATGGCGCGCTTCATGGCGCAGTGGGGCCAAAAAATCACTTTTTAGCGCTTTCATCTTTACCGCCATCAGCCGCTTTGTTGTACAAAAATTGACTGATGAGGTTTTCGAGCACAACAGCCGATTGGGTTTGCGTAATCATATTGCCCTGTGCCAACATTTGATCTGAGCCGCCGGCCTCGAGCCCAACGTATTGCTCGCCTAATAAGCCCGAAGTCAAAATCTTCGCTGCCGAGTCTTTTGGAAACTGATAGTTACGCTCTAGGGTCATCGTGACGGTGGCTTGGTAAGTCGTGTCATCAAAGCGAATATCTGCAATGCGACCAACCACCACGCCAGCGCTTTTAACGGGTGCACGGGGCTTTAGCCCGCCAATGTTGTCAAAGCGAGCGGTAATGGTATAGGTTGGCTGAAATGAGACAGCATTCATATTACCCACCTTGAGTGCCAAAAAAAGCGCGGCCAATAAGCCAATGGCAACAAAAATCCCCACCCAAACGTCAATCGCACTTTTTCTCATATGGACCTCAGTTTAATCCTTCTGCATTTCATCATTAATTAGAGAACATCAAGGCGGTCAGCAAGAAATCCAAAGCCAATACCGCTAAGGATGAAATCACGACCGTACGGGTAGTCGCTTGGGACACTCCTTCTGGTGTTGGTTTGGCCTCAAAACCTTGATAGAGGGCGATAAACGTCACTACTACGCCAAATACAACGCTCTTAATTAAGCCATTCCCAATATCCGAGAAGAGATCAACACCACCCTGCATTTGCGACCAAAATGCACCCGAATCAACGCCTATTAGTGGCACGCCCACAAAGTAACCACCAACCACACCAACCGCAGTAAAAATCGTTGCCAAAATCGGCATGGAAATAATGCCAGCCCACAGGCGCGGCGCTACCACACGGCTTAAAGGATCAACGGCCATCATCTCCATCGCACTAAGCTGTTCACCTGCCTTCATCAGACCAATTTCTGCGGTCAGCGAAGTGCCTGCCCTGCCCGCAAAAAGGAGGGCAGTAATTACGGGGCCCAGTTCGCGCGTGAGCGACAAGGCAACCAATAAACCCAATGCTTGTTCTGAGCCATAGCGATTCAAGGTGTAATAGCCCTGAAGGCCCAGCACAAAGCCAACAAATAAACCGGAGACCGCAATAATCACAAAGGAGTGATTACCAATAAAGAGAATTTGATCCGAGACCAAACGTGGGCGCTTTAATAACGGAGCTGAGCGCGCTATGACCGCGATGAACATGCGCGTAGCATGGCCAAGACTAACAATATTGCTGCGGATAAAAAATCCAAGGTCGCCCAGTAGATCAATGGTTTTACGTACGATCATCGCGCGATTACCTGGGCAGCAAAATCATCCAAGAGGTCTACGCCCGGATAATGAAATGGCACCGGTCCATCGGGAGAGGCATCCAAGAACTGGCGCACAAATGGATCGCTTGAGCGATTGAGTTCATCGGGCGTGCCTTGGGCGCCAATGCGTCCATTGGCGATGAAGTACACGTAGTCTGCAATCGCAAATGTCTCCTCGACATCATGCGTGACCACAATACTAGTGGCGCCGAGTGCGGTATTCAGATCGCGAATCAAACGGGCTGTAATGCCCAGCGCAATGGGGTCCAAACCGGCAAACGGCTCGTCATACATGATGAGCGGCGGATCAAGTGCGATCGCGCGCGCCAGTGCCACACGCCTTGCCATGCCGCCGGAGATTTGCCCGGGCATCAAATCACGTGCGCCACGCAAACCCACTGCATTGAGTTTCATGAGTACCAGGCTGCGTAACAAATCCTCGCTGAGGTTGGTATGTTCGCGCAGCGGAAAGGCGACGTTTTCAAATACGCTGAGGTCGGTAAACAGAGCACCAAACTGAAACAGCATGCCCATACGCCGGCGCGCCTGCATCAACTCCGCACTGCTCATTTGACCAACGTTACCGCCTTCGAATAAGACCTTGCCTTCGGTTGTGGTGACTTGGCCACCAATCAAACGCAGGACGGTTGTTTTGCCACAACCCGAGCCACCCATAACCGCGACCACTTTGCCGCGGCGAAACTCCATATTGAGGCCAGACAAAATCTGACGCTCACCCGGCGCATAGGAAAAGTTTACGTCCTGAATTGAGACAACAACATCATCTTTGCGGGTGGAGCTTTGCGGAGATTCAGATTGATTCAATGCGTATCTTTTAAGTAGTAGTCAATTGTTCGATTTTAGAGCGGCAATACCGATGACCCCATCAAATACGAATCCACTGCATGCGCACACTGACGACCTTCCCGAATCGCCCAGACCACTAAAGACTGGCCCCGACGCATATCGCCGGCAGCAAATACCTTCGCTACATTGGTTTGGTAGGCTTTTTGACCTTCAACGTGGGCCTTCGCATTGCCGCGCGCGTCTTTATCAACGCCAAATGCATTCAGTACTTGCTGGGCTGGAGACACAAAGCCCATAGCCAAGAGAACGAGGTCGGCCTTGATCTCAAACTCAGAATTAGGCACTTCCGCCATCTTTCCGCCTTGCCACTCCAAACGAACGCCAATGAGTTTTTCAACCTTGCCATTCTTACCCTCAAAGCGTTTTGTGCCTACTGACCAATCCCGCTCACAGCCCTCTTCATGTGATGACGACGTGCGCAACTTAGTTGGCCAATACGGCCAAACCAATGGTTTGTTCTCTTCCTCAGGCGGCTGGGGCAACAATTCAAATTGGGTCACATGATTGGCGCCATGGCGATTCGAGGTGCCAACGCAATCCGAACCGGTATCGCCGCCACCAATCACCACAACGTGCTTGCCTGTTGCGCGAATGCCATTTTGCAAATCGCCAGCGACTTCTTTATTTTGCGGAATCAAAAATTCTAGGGCGTAATGAATACCTTCGAGCTCGCGCCCAGGAACGGGTAAATCGCGGGGTTGCTCTGCGCCGCCGCTAATGATGACAGCATCAAAATCCTTCATCAACTGCTCTGGCGTGACTGTCTTGCTCGAATAGTTTTTTACTTCCGCGCCCATTGCCTCTTTGCCAACATAAACGCCGGTAGCAAAGGTAACCCCTTCGGCTTGCATTTGCTCAACGCGGCGATCAATTAGCCACTTTTCCATTTTGAAGTCAGGAATACCATAGCGCAGCAAGCCGCCAACCCGATCATTCTTTTCATATACGGTGACATCGTGGCCGGCGCGCGCCAATTGTTGTGCCGCCGCCATGCCCGCTGGGCCTGATCCGACAATCGCTACTTTTTTACCCGTTTTCGTTTTGGCTGGCATGGGCTTAACCCAACCATTTTCCCAAGCCTTATCAATAATGGCATGCTCAATTGATTTGATACCAACCGCATCCCGATTGATGCCTAAGGTGCAAGCGGACTCGCATGGGGCCGGGCAAATACGGCCAGTAAACTCCGGGAAATTGTTAGTGGAGTGCAGCACTTCAATGGCATTTTTCCAATCACCCTGAAATACCAGTTCATTAAAGTCCGGGATGATGTTGTTGACGGGGCAGCCGTTATTGCAAAACGGAATGCCGCAATCCATGCAGCGTGCGCTCTGCACTTTAGCCTCATCATCGCTGAGTGCTGCAACAAACTCCTTGTAGTGGTGTAAGCGCGTTACAGGAGCCTCGTAGGTTTCCTTAACGCGCTCAAACTCCATAAATCCAGTGACCTTACCCATCTCAACTACTCCTTCAATATCGTGTTCTTACTTAAGCAATCGCTTTTGAATTGGTTTGTACTTTTTCCCAAAGCTCACCCAAGGCCCGTTTGTATTCGGTGGGGTGGACTTTAATAAAGCGTGCACGCGCCCGATCCCAGTCGGCGAGCAAGGCCTTCGCACGCTCAGATCCGGTGTGCCGGAAATGACGCTCAATTAAGGCTTTCAAAATATGCTCATCGCTCTGGCGCTGACCGCCATCCTTCACATCGATCGGTGCATGCCATTGGGCTTCAGGAATACTCGAAACCTGCTCTGCGTGGGGCAACACTTTTTCTAAGGTGGCCATACTGGTATTGCAACGCTTTGCAAACAAACCATCTTCGTCGTACACATACGCAACACCACCGCTCATACCGGCTGCAAAGTTACGTCCGGTTTCACCCAGAACAACAACCGTACCACCCGTCATGTATTCACAGCCGTGATCGCCGGTACCTTCAACTACGGCAGTGGCACCCGAATTACGAACTGCAAAACGCTCGCCAGCTACGCCATTAAAGAAGGCTTCGCCGCCAATCGCGCCATACAAAACGGTGTTACCAACAATAATGTTCTTTGCTGTATCGCCGCGGAACTCATGCGGTGCGCGCACGATGACGCGCCCACCGGACAAACCCTTGCCTACATAGTCATTGGCATCGCCAACGAGATCCAAGGTAACGCCGTGCGCCAAGAACGCCGCAAAGCTTTGGCCTGCAGTGCCATTTAACTGGATGTGAATGGTGTCATCTGGCAAGCCAGCATGGCCATAA
>CAZUMD010000116.1:0-5202 GCA_964621735.1 uncultured Polynucleobacter sp. | reverse complement strand
ATGGGGGGTATGCCGCGGAGCTCAAACTGACCAAGTGAGCGGCAATCGGCCGACGTTTCGCGCTCGCCCTGAACCACATGCAAAGCCAACGCAGTTTGACCATCTTTGAAGGTCGTGAATTCTTGTGCCCGAGCAACGGGTATGGGTGTGTTGCGCGGAATAATCTTTTCCACTAAGCCGCCCATGGTCTCAATACCAAGGGAGAGCGGAATCACGTCGAGTAACAGCCACTCTTCATTTTTACCTTGGTTTCCAGCGAGCAAGTCAGCCTGCATTGCAGCGCCCATGGCAACCACTTGATCGGGATTCAGGTTGTTTAATGGGGCCGTACCAAAAAGCTCACCTACTGCGCGCTGCACATGCGGCATGCGCGTTGCGCCACCCACCATCACGACGCCTTTGATTTCGTCAGCCTTAAGCCCAGAATCACGCAAAGCCTTGCGTACTGCCGCTAATGTTTTGGCGACCAAGTTTTGCGTCATCTCAAAAAATTGCGCCTGACTAACGCCCACATTCACCACAGTGCCATCACTCAAGGTTTGATGTACGCGCGCCAGGGGATTATGGCTTAGCTGTTCTTTTGCTGTTTTACAGGCCATCAATAATGCGCGATGGTCTTGTATGGATATCGGGGGTAATTTCGCCTGTTCAATGACCCAGCAGTAAAGGCGATGGTCAAAGTCATCGCCGCCCAATGCCGAATCGCCGCCAGTAGATAGAACTTCAAAGACGCCTTTGCTCATCCGCAAAATCGAGATATCGAATGTACCGCCGCCGAGGTCATAGACCGCATAAAGACCTTCAGATGCGTTATCAAGACCATAGGCGATGGCTGCTGCTGTTGGTTCATTGAGCAAGCGCAGAACTTCGACTCCTGCTAACTTGGCAGCATCTTTCGTGGCCTGTCGCTGCGCATCATCAAAGTAGGCTGGGACTGTAATCACAGCACCAACAATGTCATCGTTCACCGAATCTTCAGCCAACTGCCGCAGGCGCGCCAAAATTTCGGCAGACACTTCGATGGGGCTCTTGTCACCCGCAACCGTGCGCAACTTAAGCATACCCGGCTGATCGACAAAGTCGTATGGGGCGTTTTCCAAATGATCTACATCACCGAGGCCACGGCCCATAAAGCGCTTAACTGAAACAATCGTATTCTTTGGATCACTGACTACGCTCTCGAGCGCCTCAAATCCAGCTTGGGTTCGACCATTTGGTAAATAGCGCACAACCGATGGAAGCAATTCGCGCCCTTGCTCATCGGCCAAGACTTTTGGCAGGGCGTCGCGCACCACTGCAACCAAGGAGTTGGTGGTACCGAGATCGATACCAATCGCAATGCGCCGCTGGTGCGGTGCAAGCGACATTCCGGGTTCAGAAATTTGTAATAAAGCCATTGATCATTAACTCAAGCAAGTGCCGCAATGGCGTCATCTAATTCAGTAGCAAATTTGTCGATAAACAAAAGGCCGCGAAGCAATTCGGCTGCCCGTTGGTAATTATGCGTCCGATCCATTGCTTCCGCTAATTCGACTAAAGCAGCCTTATATGCCGAGTCGACTTCAATCGCCAATGCATCGAGCGCAGCAAAATCATCTGCGTTTTCATCCAAACTATCACGCCAAGCCATCTGTTGCAAAAGGAATGCAGTTGGCATGGCTGTATTGGTTTCTAAGTTAGCCTCAACGCCATGCAGTTTGCAGAGATAGAGGCCACGCTGAATCGGGTGCTTTAAAGTTTGGTGCGCCGTATTGGCTAAGGTAGCCATTTGCATTGCAATCCGCTGCTCACTGTCGCTCCCTTGGGTATGGCGATCGGGGTGAACCTCTTTTTGAATTGCCAAGTAGGCAAGATCTAGCTGCGCTAGATCCAAACTGAATTGCGGACTTAAACCAAAAAATTGAAAGTAATTCTCAGACGCGGAATGATTCGCCACAACCACACTCGTCCTTCATGTTTGGATTCTGGAACTTAAAACCCTCATTCAGGCCTTCCCGTACAAAGTCGAGTTCGGTGCCATCAAGGTATGCCAAGCTTTTAGGATCAACAAAAATCTTTACCCCATTGGATTCAAACATCTGATCTTCCGGGGCGGCATCGTCCACATATTCCAACTGATAGGCTAAGCCAGAACAGCCGGTCGTGCGCACGCCCAGACGCAAGCCGCAGCCTTTGCCACGCTTCTGCAGGTTGCGATTGACGTGTGCAGCGGCTTTTTGAGTGAGTGTAATTGCCATAAAGGATTCCTAAGTGCAGATCAACTTAATTGCCGGGGTGCTTCTCTTTGTAATCTTGAACTGCTGCCTTAATGGCGTCTTCGGCCAAGATGGAGCAATGGATTTTAACCGGTGGCAAGGCCAACTCTTCAGCTATTAAAGAGTTTTTAATCTCAAGGGCTTGATCCAGTGTTTTGCCTTTAACCCACTCGGTTACAAGCGAGGAGGATGCAATCGCTGATCCACATCCGTAGGTTTTGAACTTCGCATCCTCAATGATGCCCTGCTCATTCACCCGAATTTGCAATTTCATCACGTCGCCGCAGGCAGGCGCACCCACCATGCCGGTGCCAACGTTGTCATCGGTTTTTGCAAATGAACCCACGTTACGGGGGTTTTCATAATGATCAATTACTTTATCGCTATATGCCATGGTTCTTTCTCCTACTGTCTTAATCTGCTTAGTGGGCAGCCCACTGAATCGTACTCAAATCAATGCCGTCTTTGAACATCTCCCATAAAGGAGACAATTCGCGAAGCTTGGCGATCTTTTCTTTGACCAATTGCACCGTAAAGTCAACTTCCTCTTCGGTAGTAAAGCGGCCAATGGTAAAGCGAATAGAGCTGTGTGCCAGTTCATCATTGCGACCTAAAGCGCGCAATACATAGGATGGCTCCAAGGATGCAGAAGTACATGCCGATCCCGATGAAATCGCAATGTCTTTCAAAGCCATCAACATCGATTCGCCTTCAACGTAATTAAAGCTAATGTTGAGGTTGTGTGCCACGCGTTGATCCATATCACCATTGACATAGACCTCTTCGATATCCTGCAGGCCACTTAAGAGGCGATCGCGCAAGGCACGAATGCGTTTGTTCTCTTCAATCATATCGAGGCGGGCAAATTTAAACGCTTCGCCCATGCCGACAATTTGATGTACTGGCAATGTTCCGGAACGCATGCCGCGCTCATGACCGCCACCATGAATTTGCGCTTCAATGCGGATACGGGGCTTGCGACGCACAAATAAAGCGCCAATGCCTTTAGGGCCATAGGATTTGTGTGCAGAAAAACTCATCAAATCGACTTTGATTTTTTCCAAGTCAATTTCAATCTTGCCGGTGGCTTGGGCTGCATCAACGTGCAAGATGATGCCCTTCGAGCGGGTGAGCTCGCCAATGCGAGGAATATCTTGAATTACGCCAATCTCGTTATTGACGTACATCACGGAGACCAAAATCGTATCGGGGCGGATGGCTGCCTGCAGCTGGTCAAAATCAATCAGACCATTGGGCAATACGTCGAGGTAGGTTACTTCAAACCCTTCCCGCTCGAGTTCACGGCAGGTATCTAGGGTTGCCTTGTGCTCGGTCTTAATCGTAATCAGGTGCTTGCCCTTTTCTTGATAAAAGTGCGCCGCGCCCTTGACCGCCAAATTAATACTCTCGGTTGCGCCGCTGGTCCACACAATCTCGCGGGGATCGGCATGCACCAACTTTGCTACCTCATTGCGCGCCTCTTCAACAGCCTCTTCTGCAGCCCAGCCAAAGGCATGGCTTCGCGATGCCGCATTACCGAACTGCTCGCGCAGGTAAGGAATCATCTTATCAACCACGCGCGGGTCAATCGGCGTAGTAGCAGAGTAGTCCATATAGACTGGAAAATGCTTAGGGCTAAACAGCGATACCGGCTGGATGGCTTTGGTTTCAGGTGCGTTCATAAATAAAGTCTTTGATAGTGAGCAATTGAATAATGAAACTTAACTTTGCCGGGCAAGGTTAAAAACGGAATTAACTAAATGGGGTTTGGCTGCTGTGCTAGTCTCTTTTTTAGCAAGCGCTACTGGGGCCGCTTTCATTAATTTTATCGGCTCAGCCTTGACTTTTCGCTCGCGTAAATCATGAATGACTTGACCTCGACCAGCTTGCTGAGCCACTAAATCACGCAACGATACCGATGCAAGATATTCCACCATGCGGGTATTGAGATTGGCCCACAAATCATGCGTCATGCAGCGACCATGTTGCTCATCATCGCCGTGGCAATTGCCTTTACCGCCACACTGGGTTGCATCCAAGGGCTCGTCCACCGCAACAATAATATCGGCCACGCTAACCTCTTCGGGCTTGCGCGCTAGGGTATAACCGCCGCCTGGACCGCGCGTACTCTCAACGATGTTAAAGCGGCGTAACTTACCGAACAGCTGCTCAAGGTAAGAGAGTGAAATGTGTTGCCTTTGGCTAATTCCGGCTAGGGTTACGGGGCCATGGGCCTCCCGTAGCGCCAAATCAATCATGGCGGTTACTGCAAAACGACCTTTTGTTGTAAGTCTCATATGGCACCTTGGTAATGGATTGTTATGGACAGCGCACAGTCGGGCGGGTAATACCCAACCGTTATAGTCAAGAATAACAGATACCCCACTAATTTGCTCAAGTACTACCCATTTTGGCTATAGGGCATCCTGGGATAAGGCTCCAAAGGCCATTTCTTTGACCTTACTAAGGCGATCGCGGGTCGCAGCTGCCTTTTCAAACTCCAGATTCTTGGCCTCGGCGTTCATTTGCTTCTCTAAACGCTTGATTTCTGCCGAGAGCGCCCGCTCACTTAATCCAGCATAGTGGGCCTGCTCTTCTGCAGCCACAAACTCGGAGCGCTTCTCTTTAACGTCGTAAACCCCATCAATGATGTCTTTAATGCGCTTAGTTACCCCGCGTGGCTCAATACCGTGCTCTGTATTAAAGGTGATTTGCTTGGTGCGACGGCGTTCGGTCTCGTCAATGGCGCGGCGCATCGAATCGGTAATGCGATCGGCATACAAGATTGCCTTGCCATTCATATTGCGTGCCGCCCTACCAATCGTTTGAATCAGGCTGCGTTCCGAGCGCAAAAAGCCTTCCTTGTCGGCATCCAAAATAGCAACCAGCGATACCTCGGGAATATCGAGACCCTCTCGCAGCAAGTTAATCCCAACCAGGACATCAA
>CAZUMD010000115.1:0-5383 GCA_964621735.1 uncultured Polynucleobacter sp. | reverse complement strand
CGTGGGCCACGGGCCAGCAATTCAGCACCTGTGTCTTCAATCATGGGGAGACCACCGATGCCAGAACCCACCATAACGCCAATACGCTCAGCATTTTCGTCGGTAATTTCGATGCCGCTGTCTCGAATCGCCTGCGTGCCAGCAGCAATGCCGTAATGGATAAAGGTATCCATGTGGCGCGCTTCTTTAGCCGAGACATATTCTTCTACATTGAAGTCTTTCACTTCGCCCGCAAAATGAACGCTCAGCGGGGTGTGATCAAACTTGGTGATGGTGGCAATACCGCTTTTGCCACTCATGACGCTTGCCCATGCCGTGTCAACTGAATTGCCTACTGGGGAAATAATCCCCAGGCCGGTGACAACCACGCGGCGCTGGTTTCTCATTGCGGACACAGCCTTGGGCCTAGCTCAGGAATTAAGCCTGGGCTTTTGATTTAGCAAAATCGATTGCGAGTTGAACGGTCGTAATTTTTTCAGCTTCTTCGTCTGGAATTTCAATACCAAACTCATCTTCCAAAGCCATGACCAATTCAACTGTGTCAAGTGAATCAGCGCCTAGGTCATTAACAAAGGATGACTCATTCTTGATGTCTCCCTCAGCTACGCCTAATTGTTCAGCGACGATCTTCTTAACGCGTTGTTCGATGTTATCCATTAAGTCCCCCAGGGGTTGTAAAAAAACGATTTAAAGATTTTAACAGTTTGGCGCAATCGAGGGCAGAACTGTCTATTTCCAGGTAAGTAAAATTAGGCTAAATACAGGCCACCATTGACGTGGAGGGTATTTCCGGTGATATAGGCAGCCGCGGGGGAGGCTAAAAAAGCGACCGCCTGAGCCACATCTTCGGGGGTGCCCAAGCGGGCCAATGGGATATTAGCCTTGAGCGCATTTTGCTGCTCTTCGCTTAAAGCGCGGGTCATATCGGTATCAATAAATCCGGGAGCGACGCAATTGACGGTAATGTTGCGACTACCAATCTCGCGAGCCAAAGCCCGAGTCATGCCTGATACCCCAGCCTTCGCCGCCGCATAGTTGGCCTGGCCTGGATTTCCCATATGCCCAACAATCGACGTGATGTTAATGATGCGGCCGGAACGCGCTTTCATCATGGGACGCAGCACTGCCTGCGATAAACGAAACACGGCGCTTAAATTGGTATCGATGACATCGGTCCATTCGTCGGCTTTCATGCGCATTGCCAACTGGTCACGTGTGATGCCGGCATTGTTCACCAAAATCTGAATGCCGCCAAAGTCCTTCACAATGGAATCAATAATGTCCTCGCATGCCTTAGGATCGGTCACGTTCAGTGCGACTCCACGACCACCATTCCCCTTTAAGCGCGTGTCAATTGCAGCAGCACCTTCAGCTGTCGTTGCAGTACCAATAACCTTGGCGCCCGCTTGCATCAAGGCATCGGCGATGGCTTGCCCGATACCACGGGAGGCGCCAGTCACTAGCGCGATTTGTCCTGTTAGATCCAGATTCATCTTTATTCCTTGTACTTATTGTTGCTTGACTGCCTCTAAGGCTTCATTCAAGCTCACTGCATCAAAAATCGGTAGGCCAATAACGCCCTCATGAATGCGCTTAGTGAGGCCTGCCAGAACTTTGCCAGGACCACATTCATATACCTGAGTAACGCCCTGCCCTGCCATCGCATGAATAATTTCTTGCCAGCGCACGGGTTTGGCAGCTTGACGCACCAGAGACTCTTTAATCTCGGCTGGCGTACTAAGGATAGTGACATCCACATTGTTAATTACTGGAATTTCTGGCGTAACGATTGCCAGGTTTTCAAAATACGTTTTCAGTTTTTCTGAGGCCGGTTGCAAAAGCGATGAATGAAATGGCGCCGATACCGGCAAAGGTAAGGCGCGCTTCGCGCCCGCCTCTTTTAGTAACTCACAGGCTTTGGTCACTGCAGAATTAGCACCGGCAATGACCACCTGCCCAGGCGCATTGAAATTCACAGCCTCGACAACCGCACCTGCAGATTGAGTTGCTGCGCGGCAAACCTCAACCACAGTCACATCATCCAAACCCAAGATGGCTGCCATACCACCCGTACCAACGGGGACTGCACTTTGCATCGCTTCGGCACGAAAACGCACCAAAGGCACTGCGTCTTTGAATGCCAAGGCATTGGATGCCACCAAGGCAGAGTACTCGCCCAAGCTATGTCCAGCCATCAGTGCAGGCTTAGGTCCGCCGGCGGCCAACCAAGCGCGATAAAAGGCAACCCCGGCCGTGAGCATCACGGGTTGTGTATTGGTAGTGAGTGATAGGGCTTCGGCAGGCCCTTCGGCAATTAACTTACCGATGTCCTCACCCAGTGCGTCCGATGCCTCTTCAATGGTGGCGCGCACTTCAGGGCGATCCGCAATGGTATTGAGCATTCCTACTGACTGGGAGCCTTGACCGGGAAAAACAAATGCAAATGTCATATGAAAAATTCCAAAGAATCGCTAGTTTAATATTTTAGGACGACCGCGCCCCAGGCAAAACCGCCGCCTACACCCTCGAGTAAGAGATGTTGACCGCGCTGAATTTGCCCCGATCGCACACCCGTATCGAGCGCGAGTGGAATCGATGCAGCCGATGTATTGCCATGCTCTGAAACCGTCACAATCACCTTATCCATCGACATACCCATCTTGCGGGCTGTGCCCTCCATGATCCGAATATTGGCCTGGTGCGGCACGAGCCAATCAATTTGTTCGGCTTTGAGGTTTGCTTGCTCAAGCACTTCGTGTGCAACTTGCTCTAGTACTTTGACGGCTAATTTGAATACAGCCTGACCATCCATGGTCATAAACGGCGATCCTGTAATGCCGCCGCTGACTGCTCGACCAGGAACGCACAAAATGTCGCGCTGACTTCCATCGGCATGCAAGGCACTGGCCAAGATGCCGGGCTCACTGCTTGCCTCCAAAATGACTGCGCCTGCGCCATCGCCAAACAAAACACAGGTGGTACGATCTTGAAAATCCAAGATGCGGGAAAACACTTCTGCACCAATCACCAATACCTTGCGATAGCTACCGGTTCGAATCATGGCATCGGCAACCGCCATGGCATACATAAATCCAGCACATACGGCCTGCACATCAAAAGCGGCGCAACCATGGTGGGCGCCTAACTTGTCCTGAATCACGCAGGCGGTACTCGGAAAGCCGCCCAAATGGTCTGGTGTGGAGGTGGCCAAAATAATCAAATCAAGATCCGCGGCAGTGCAATTAGCGCTTGCCATTGCAGCCAGGGCTGCTTTCATGCCAAGGTCACTGGTCAGCTCATCATCACTTGCAAAGTGACGTGCCTCAATACCACTGCGCGTCTTAATCCACTCGTCACTGGTATCTAGGCCAGACTTTGCCAGGCGCGCCACTAAATCATCATTACTTAAGCGCAGCGCCGGCAAATAACTACCGGTGCCAGCAATACGGGAATGGATTGTCATGCTGGTGCCCTCAATGCAAATGCCTCGGCAATGCGTTCAACCATATTACCTTTTGCCGCATCGTATGCCCGCTCCAGAGCAAAGCCAAAACTGAAGCTATCCGCAGAGCCATGGCTTTTAATTACGCATCCGCGCAGACCCAGTAATACGGCACCGTTGTAACGCCGGTGATCAACCCGCTTGCGCACGCGCAAAAGCGGCAGCATGGCGCACATCGCCATGGCTTTGGTTAACCACGAGCGATTGAATTCATGGCGAATCAAGCCACTCATCATTTTTGCTAATCCTTCGCTGGCCTTTAAGACCACATTACCGACAAAACCATCGCACACCACAATGTCCGTTGTGCCTTTAAAAATATCGTTACCCTCAACATTACCGTAAAAGTTGAGATTGCTGGCACGCAATAATTCGCCAGTGAGTTTGACAACTTCATTGCCTTTAATTACTTCCTCACCAATATTGAGTAGGCCGATCGTGGGACTTGGCTTTCCTTCGACGACTCGCACCATGACGTCCGCCATCTGCGCAAATTGCATCAAATGCAGGGGTTCGCAATCGGCATTGGCGCCCAGATCCAAAACGGTTGTGGCCCCACCTAATTCATTTGGCATGCCCGTTGCAATCGCCGGACGATCAATGCCATCCAGGGTTTTTAAGACGTATCGCGAAATGGCCATCAAGGCGCCCGTATTGCCAGAAGAAATAATGGCATCGGCTTTTTGATCCCTGACTTGTTCAATTGCAACCCGCATCGATGAATCTTTTTTACGACGCAAGGCGACCTCAATGGAATCATCCATTAAGACCACTTCGCTGGCTGCAATAATTTGAATGCGATCACGCGGAACATCGCCCAGCTCGCTCAAGGCTTGCTCGATGGCGTCGACATTACCAACTAAGGTGATCTTGGCATCCGCATGGCTGACTAAAAAAGCACAACTTGCGGGAACAGTGATCGAGATACCGTGGTCTCCGCCCATGGCATCGACTGCGAGAGTCACACTCTTGGGTTCGGTCATAACGGCAAATCGAATTTAAGAAAAAAGCGGCTTAATTCGATTCAAGCCGCTTCAATCTGGTGATTCGAGGAATTAATCGTTCTTGGTTTTAACGACTTTGCGGCCACGGTAGTAGCCGTTTGGAGAAATGTGGTGACGCAAATGTGCCTCACCAGTAGTCGCCTCAACAGCAGTAGCGGGTGCAGTTAAAAAGTCGTGCGCACGGTGCATGCCACGCTTGGAAGGGGATTTTTTGTTTTGTTGGACGGCCATGTTGAACTCCTAAGCAATGCGAGATTCTAGCATAGAAAGAGCCCAAAACCAGGCTGGCGGAGTGGAATATAAGCCGATAATAGATCGATCTAGTGCCTCGATCTACTCTTTTTTCTTCATATTTTTCAATATGTTAAAGGGATTATCTGGTTTTTTTAGTGTTTCGCCCTGATTCATGAAATCATCTGCCCCAGAACCCAGGGTAGCAGGCTCACATACACCCTCAGGGTGCTTTGGAATCAATGGCAGAGAGAGCAAAATCTCATCTTCGATGGTTCCTAGTAGATCAAACTGCGCGCTCGCTACCAAAGGCTCGAGCGCGTCATTCTCCATTGGAAAGGCGTCCGCTAGCGCTTCATTTGCCAAAAAGACGAACTGCCGCGATTCCTCAATCTGAACCAAGCAGGGCTGCATGCACCGCTGGCATATGAGGTGCATCTGACCCTTGAGAGTTAAATTCATTTTGAGGCGGGGCTCGCCGCCTGCGAGCCCGTCAAAAAAGGTCTTTACTGCCCACTCAAAGCCATCGCCTGCGGAGCGTGCGGCGGCCTCTAAAGCAACTCGCGGCAACTCATCCAGTGCTAAAAACCCGTTTCCAGAATAGGTTTGGGGCACTAGCAGATCGACTGAGCGCAGCGCTTTAGGT
>CAZUMD010000114.1:0-5552 GCA_964621735.1 uncultured Polynucleobacter sp. | reverse complement strand
TGATTACTACCTAAGGTAAAAAATACTTTATCAATGGTATCCACCCGAATCACGCCCAGAAAGCCGCGCATCGTCATATAGGCCGTTAGCCCCAAAACCAAGAACACCACCACCGACTTTAAGTTACCGCCCCCAATGCGTACCAATGTTTTACTGCCGCAGCCCGAAGCAAGCACCATACCAATTCCAAAAAGGACGCTGCCAATAAAAAGCGAAAGAAAGAGAATGCGAGTTCCGGTGTAAATGGATTTGGATGTATCAATGATGCCGAAGTAGGACATCAGCGCAACGCCAATCATCGCGACACCGATCGCCAAAGACCATTGCTTCAAGCGTGTCCAGTTCGACATAATGAATGCGTCGGATACTGCACCCATGGTACAAAATCCGGTTTTTTGCATCACGATACCGAGTACCACGGTGATTCCAAAGGTAGACCATAAAACAATCTTGCCGAGCGCGGCAACTGCTACTGAATCCATACTAAATAATTTCTTCTAATAATTAAGGTTTGAATTTATAAAACTGCTTATTCAGATAGGCCACGACATCGGCCTCATCTTCTGGAAACATGTCCAAGCGCAGTTCGGTATTGCACATCGCCACCATGGCTTTGAGGCGCGCATAGTCTTTGACCTTCCGATCCGAGCGCGTATAAATCATGTCGCCATTGGAAAAACCAGTCTTCTTGGCATGGCATGCATAGCATTTCGCTTGATCAATGGCTTTACCATTTTGCACATTGGGTGCTGCATGCGCAAAGCCCGATAGCAACATTGCTAACGATAGAAGAACTACTTTAGGGCTGACACACTTCATCGGATGACCTCAAGGGGGATATTTACCAAAATCAACATATCCAGCTATTTTAAAGCCCTATGGGCTAGTTTGGTCTATTCGGCCTGAATGGAGAGGTAAACGTTATAGGCATTCATGCGGTTGGCAGCCCGAAATAAGGGCATTCCTTCGTATTCTGACCAGTCCGCCTTGGCATATGCCTCCTCAAATGGGTCTAAGTCACGTGCGGCTGGGCCCATGACTTCGCGTAAATAGGCCAAATAGTTCCGGGTAAAGGTGATGTCTGCAAGCGGATTAGTGGAATACGAGCCGTGGCCTGGAACCACAATCTTAGGGTTCTGCTTCTGAATTTCATCCAAGGCACTCATCCAGCCTCGGCTATCGGCATTACCCACAAACGGAATTCGCCCCCGAAACACCAAGTCCCCTGCGAATAAAACTTTCTCCGAGGGTATGAACACAATCAAATCTTCCGGCGCATGCGCAGGCCCTACTCGGCTGATCCGAAACTCGACACCGCCAACCGTAATAGTTTTGCTTTGATCAATCCAGACATCGGCAGGCACTAGGCGGGTATTTTCATTGACCCATGGGGCAAAATCGATGCGGGAGGCAATCAGGCGCTGCTTCGCAGTTTCGGAGGCAAGGTAATTGAGGCCATCCCGTTGCGCATAAATGGTTGCGCCCAGGCGTTTAAATTCTTGCAAGCCATACACATGGTCTGCGTGGTAGTGGGTTAAAACTACCGCTACTATTTTTTGCTTCGTTACTTTCCGAATTTCTTGAATCAGCTTTTGTGCCAATACCGGTGAACCCAAAGCATCGATCACTACCACCCCTTTGGGTGTCACTACAAAGCCAGCATTCGAAATGAAGTTCTGATTTTGCTTACTACCCATTTCAGGAACGCCTTGGACAAAATACGTATTGGGCGCTACCTGAATCGCCTTAACCTGAATTGTGCCGTCTGCACTGACTTGAGGGGCATTGGATGTTTGCGCCTGCACGGTCGGAATGCCAGCAAAATAAGCGGCCATGAGCGCAATCGACAGAATACCAATACGGTATCGTTGCGTGTGCATGAATCGCCACATTAAATAAAAACGCGCAGGAATTTACGGGCGTATGTATGCAAAGTTATTCTTGAATTGCAAATCAGCAATTCGCACAACTCCAGAAGGCGTAAAGTCAGCGTCTAAGGTGAACTGCTCTTTTTTTAGATTCCGGTTCTTTAAAGTAATTTCGCAAACCTCAAAGCGCACGCCCCTCGACTTAAGCGCGCCGACCAAGGGACCGTAGTCCACATTACTCTTTAGGTCTTTACCACCGTCCATCAGAATATCAACGCCATTGGCGTGGGTTACTACGGTTATCTTCGTATCCGGCGCTACATCCAAATGGTTGCGAATATTGCGTAAGCCTTTGAGGCCTTGGACCTGTGCATCGTCAATGTGATACACGACGGAGGTTTGGGCGAATGCCGGGCTAGGAGCAATAAAAAATAAACTGAGCCCAATTAAAGCGGTAAATCGAATTGCCATCCAATGCATCTTCATTCTGCTGCTCCTTGATTAAATTGCTGCCATTCCTGGGTTGCCTTTAGCGCCTTTAATGATTGGCTCGTTTAGTTTGACGGCCTTCACGGTCTTCACATCACGCAAATGGCGTGCAATCACATCCCAAATGGGTTCACCGCCTGCATTCTTGGCTTCTTCACTAACCGGCGCCCAGCCTGCAACGCGGTAGGTTTTATTCGCATCCAAGAGCTCGCCATTTAAACGCATCTCTGAAATCCGCGAACCCATGCTTCCAGCGGGATCAATCGTGTATTGCAAACCACCAACACGAACCATATCGCCACCCTGCTGGTAGTACGGATCGGGATTAAAGAGGTTATCCGCTACGTCTTCCAGAATCGTCTTGATGGTTGCGCCGGACATGGGTGCAACCGTCGTATAAGGATAGGTTATCGCGGTTTGATCGAGTAAGTTTTCCATGGTGATGGCCTGCCCTGGCAATAAACTCGTACCCCAACGGAATCCGGGTGAGAACGCAATCTCCGCATTCTTCTGCTTGAGAAGGCCATCTAAGATCACCTGGTCAAAACTGCCATTAAAGTTACCACGGCGATAGAGAGTACCCTCCGAAATCGCCAGTTTTTCTGCCAGTTTTGTCTCATACGGCGCGCGTACTTTTTTAATCAGCTGCGTCATCGCGGAATCAGCCGGCAAGAGGTTCGAGAAGATGGGCAATAACTTGTAACGGAAATCAACTGCCTTACCACCCTTCACATCAAAGTCGAGTACGCCTAAAAACTTGCCGTTCGAACCGGCATTGGTGACGAGGGTAATTCCGCCGGCATTCTTTACCTTGACTGGAATCGGAACGCCATCGTGCGTATGACCGCCCATAATTGCATCAAGGCCGCGTACTCGCGAAGCCATTTTAAGATCCACGTCCATGCCGTTATGCGACAACAAGACTACAACCTTAGCGCCCTTACCCTTCACTTCATCGATCATCTTCTGCAGATTCTCTTCTTGAATACCAAAGGTCCAGTCGGGGGTGAAGTAGCGTGGATTGGCAATCGGCGTATAGGGGAAGGCTTGGCCAATGATGGCAACCGAAACGCCATTCATGTTACGGATGGTGTAAGGACTAAAGACCTGGTCGCCAAAGTCAGCCGTCTTGATATTCTGCGCAATGAAGGAAACCTCACCCTGAAAATCCTTTTGCACGATTTCCATCACGCGCTTTTCGCCCAGGGTCATTTCCCAATGCGGAGTCATGATGTCAACACCCAAATTGAGTGCCGCATCGACCATGTCTTGGCCATTGGTCCAAAGTGCAGTTCCTGAGCCTTGCCAGGTATCGCCGCCGTCTAGCAATAAGGCACCTGGTCTTGATGCCTTTAATTGCTTGACTAAGGTGGACATGTGGGCAAAGCCGCCCATCTTGCCGTAAGTCTGCGCAGCAGCAGAAAAGTCAAGATAAGTAAACGCATGGGCATCGCGCGTACCTGGCTTAATCCCATTGGCCTTTAGAAAGGCCTCGCCAACTAAATGCGGCTCTTTGCCGTACTGCGAACCAATGCCTAAATTAACGTTGGGTTCACGAAAGTAAATCGGCAATAACTGCGCATGGCAATCCGTGAAATGGAGTAAATGGACGTTGCCGAATTTCGGTAAATTGTAGAATTTTTGAGCGGCGCTTTGGGCGCTGGCAAAACTCGATTGCAAACTCATTCCACCAGCCGAGGCAAAAGCCAAGGCCTGCATAAACTCACGGCGATTTAGTGACATATTCTTTTTCCAATTACTAAAACAGGCCTTGCGGCCTGTCTTGTTTTATTTATTGACTTATTTATTTATTAACAGGCGACTGAGGATCTAAGAGTAGAGCCATGACGTCCTGCATTTGCTTCTCATTTAAGAGTTTGAAGTGTGCAAAACGGGGCATGTTACTACAGGCGTTATAGGCCTTGGAATTACTAATACGACCCCAGGTGTACTCAACTACCTCTTTCGAGTAACCGCGCATCTTGCCGTAATTCCATAGGCTTGGGCCAATGTTTCCATGTGAAATCTCAGCCTTGTTGATCTGATGGCAGTTATAGCAGCCACCACCAACTGCGGAGTCTGGCTTATCGGTCCAGGTTGCGCCACGACCACTCTGCGCAATCCGCTCACCACTTTTCCAGTCACCAATGTATTTTCCATCGGACGGCTGCTTGATGGTAGCCATATTGATCTTCTCGATCTCGGCACGCTTGGCACCCGTCTTTTCATCGGTTAAGTTTTTCGCGTCAGAGCAAAACTTTTGGGTTGCATCCTGATTAATACGATCAAGACCGGCCTGACCTTTGGCTTCAAAGCCAGCCTTCATCATTTTGTCATATGCACTTTGAGCTTGAGCTGAAGCAAAAGGCATTGCACATACTGCCGCAGAAATAAGTAGTAGTTTTTTCATTTTTATATTCTCCGGCGAATTAACGCTTTAATCCTGGTGTTTCGACAGTACCGCCATTGCCCGTGTACGCCATATACATCGACAGCGCAATCGTATTGTCGGAAATGTAAACGGGCTCTGGGAAGCGCTGCTGACGATAGCAATCGTTTAAGCGGCGCTGCATCGTCCAAAAGTTACCGCTGGATACGCGATAAGCCGGCCAGTAACCCCAACCCAAGGCAGCGCCCTTTTGCTCGGTGATGTTTGGCAAATCTTGCAAGCGAATGCGTTTGCCATTTTCTGCATGGCAAGAGGCGCAGGAGAAATCCATTGGTCCACCTTGGAAGAAGAAGGACTTCTTACCTAGCTCATACATTTCTTTTTCTTTGGGGTGCTTGATGGAGACCTTGATCGGCATTCCTTTGGAATTGGCAACCACGTAGGCAACAACCGCCTCGACGTCTTTACGCTTGCCTTTTTCAAATGTACCGCTAATGATTTCTTTGGCATCAAAGCCTTGTAATTGAACCATGCAAGTCACTAAGCGGGACTCGAGATCTTGTACTTTATTGGTATCTTTAAAATAACGGGGTAATTCAGCAGAGGCGCCCTTCACCACACCAGGCCCCTTGCCTAAATCGCATTTCTGCAATGAGGCATTTTTAGGCCCCATGGGCTTTTTCCAAATCTCTTCGCCCGCTGCTTCATACAAGTCGGCAGGGTTACCGTCCGCAATCATAGCGCGGTAGCGTGCAATTTCATCGGTAGCAGAACCACTGGGAGCAGCTGCAGGTGCTGCCGCCTTG
>CAZUMD010000113.1:0-5599 GCA_964621735.1 uncultured Polynucleobacter sp. | reverse complement strand
AAATGGGGACTGCGTTTAAAAATGCCAGAGGAAAAGACTTATATGCATTTTGGGGCGATCGGATTACCGATGCAGTCAAACAGCAACTGGCCTTGCAAAAAAAGAACCCCTTCTTATTAAACCTGGCGTCCGAAGAGTATTTCAAAGTACTGCAACCCAAGGAGTTGGGTTTTCCAGTGATCGCTCCGGTATTTCAGGATGCCAAGGATGGCAAGTACAAAATCATTTCGTTTTATGCCAAGCGTGCACGCGGCTTAATGGCTCGATTTGCGGTTGAAAATCGCATTACCGATCCAGCCGACTTACGTGATTTCAATTTAGAAGGCTATCGCTTTAGCGTAGCCGAATCCAAGCCCGATCGACCGGTATTTCGCCGCGCGGAGAAAAAATAATATGACCGTTCACCGTTCTAAATCATCCCAGCGCGCCTCACCCGAGGCTGAGCGCTTAGTCGCAGATGCGATTTCACTGGCCGCCTCAGGCAGTCAAATCGAAGATCGTTTTTGGGAAGGGCGCCTGAGTGCACGCCTACTCAAATTGATGACCAGCCAAAATCAAAATGTGATTGATGCGGCGCTTGATCAAACGTTTCGTATTAATACCGTTGCCTTTGAGGTCTTGGCCGACTGTGCTGAGACGCTAGCTGAATCACAAACCATGACGATCGATCAGGATGGCTGGGATGTGTTGTTACTCGCTTTGCCTATTGTTGCGCATACCCGCTATCAAATTCAATCAGGTCCATTGCCGGTCAAGGTGATTGAGTCGGTTGCGCTGGCAATGCATTCATCGATTGCTGCA
The DNA here is from genome assembly GCA_964621735.1 of uncultured Polynucleobacter sp. GTDB lineage: Bacteria > Pseudomonadota > Gammaproteobacteria > Burkholderiales > Burkholderiaceae > Polynucleobacter. The sequence goes on along the minus strand of CAZUMD010000113.1, from coordinate 4,798 downwards.
AACGATACGCGCCTCGCGATCGTGCCATGGCTCTACAGCATTGATCAGATGCCACACTCCCATTGCCAAACGCGCATTTTGACGGAGGCTTTGGGTACCGCTGCAATCACCGCCAGTGAAATGAAACTGGAGCTACGTAATATGTCGGAAACCATTGCTGTATTAGCGGATCCCCGTTTTATTATTGCAGCCATTGCCGCTCCAAGTGGCTCGCCTTTATTTCGTTGGCAGGCCGAACCACCGGTAAGGCAAGAACGCGGTGTTAGTTTGATTGAATGGCAAACCGCCATGCGCGAGCCGATTTCCAGCTTGTTACCTGGATGTGAATTCGATTTGCTATTACCCGAAGCCTACTTTACGAACTGCCGCTTGGCGGATAAACAAGTGCGCCCCTTAAGCATTCGGGCCGCCGTTAATTTTCTGGAGACTGCTGTAGGTGCTCAGCCCAATGGCTTGTCCTGCGTTATCGGCGCCTTTGGTGAAGAGCAAGCGGATGAATACCGTATTTCATTTAGTTTGAAGGGCTCGCCCGATGTGATGTACGGCGTTATTTGGCCGATGTACGATCGTGAAACGGTGTCCAATGATGCGCTCAATGACATTAATGATGACGAAAGCCCCATAAAAAAGATTTGCGACGCCCTCAAAGAGGCCGGAGTGGAAGATGTATTTCGCCATGCAGTTTTGTTTAGTCCCGAGCTCTGCGACGATTGTGGCGCGCCATTGTTTCCGGATCGCCATGGTGAAGTGGTGCATGCGGAGATGCCAGAAGATACGCCAACGCAGCAGCCTTTGTTTCATTAATTGGTTTAACTGAGTGCATAAAAAAACCGAGGCGAACCTCGGTTTTTTTACTTCTATCCAATAAAAAAATATCTTGCTGGATTACTCTTTAGCAAATAAATGCGGCTCTTTACCTGTTTTCATATCGGCAGTTTGGCAAAAATCAGCCAAGCGAACGCCGCTCCGAATGTTAAACAGCATTGCCTTGTTTCCAAGCACTACTAAATCCAAACCGGTGTCGTGATTTTTAAAGCGCAGGCTACCTGGCAATGATGCTTCCTTTTTCATTTCGTAGGTTTTGGAGTTCCAAACCAGGCCAATATTTCCAGCGCCATCCCCAATGGTTTTTAACTGATGATTGTTGTTGCAGCTCCAGGCATGAGTATCTTTTGGATCTTTAGCGTGCACAACAGAGTGCGACACGAGCAAGGCAACGCTAATCAACAGCGTTTTAAAGGGGATATGCATCTTGGTTTCCTTATGAAAGTAAGTGCTTCACGCCGGCCTGTTCCTCGAGTAACTCATTCAAGGTGTGGGTCATGCGTTCCCGCGAGAAGGCATCAATTTCAAGGCCCTCAATCATTTTGTACTCCCCATTCTCACAGACAACCGGGAATCCGTAAATGACTTCTGCCGGAATCTCGTATTCACCGCGGGAAGCAATGCCCATCGTGACCCATTTACCGTTGGTGCCAAGCACCCAATCGCGCATGTGATCGATGGCGGCATTGGCGGCCGATGCCGCAGAAGACAGACCGCGCGCCTCAATAATGGCCGCGCCACGCTTGCCTACGGTTGGAATGAATACGTCTTTATTCCAAGCAGCATCATTAATCATGTCTTTCACGGATTGCCCGCCGATGGTGGCAAAACGGTAATCTGGATACATGGTGGGGCTATGGTTGCCCCAGACCACTAATTTTTCGATGTCGGCAACCGGTTTATTGACCTTGGCGGCAATTTGCGACAGAGCGCGGTTGTGATCCAGGCGCAGCATGGCTGTAAAGTTCTTTGCCGGCAAGTTCGGAGCCGATTTCATGGCAATGTAGGCATTGGTATTGGCAGGATTGCCTACAACCAAGACCTTAACCGTGCGTTTTGCGACCGCGTCCAAGGCTTTGCCTTGAGCAGTGAAGATTTGCGCATTGGCGGAGAGCAAATCTTTTCGCTCCATGCCTGGGCCGCGCGGACGGGCACCCACCAGCAGGGCAATATCAATGTCTTTGAATGCGGTCATGGGATCTTGGTGGGCAGACATTCCGGCCAAGAGCGGGAATGCACAGTCGTCGAGCTCCATCATCACGCCTTTTAATGCTTTTTGCGCTTTTTCATCAGGAATTTCAAGGAGTTGCAAAATAACAGGCTGGTCTTTGCCCAGTAAATCACCGTTGGCGATGCGAAATAAGAGGGAATATCCGATTTGACCGGCCGCGCCTGTAACCGCGACGCGCATAGGGGTTTTTGCCATTACGTGTAACTCCAAAGGAAGGTTAAAAAGTGTTGCTTCAGTGTGGTGATGCAGATTATCCCTGCAAGTTTATGGAGTTTACATTTACACTGTCAATGATGTCTTCTATAAGACAGCAGACTAGTCAGCCTAAATACCCTTTTTGGAACTACTTTGCCTGAAATAACCACCCCATCGGCTACGTTTAGCCCCTTGTACCAGCAGATTAAGGCGCTGTTGCTGGACAGCCTTCAATCTGGCGAGTGGTTACCCGGCTCCCCAATTCCCAGTGAAATGGAGTTAGCAGCCCGCTTTGATGTCAGTCAAGGGACTGTGCGCAAGGCGGTGGATGAGTTAGCCACAGAAAATCTGTTAGTCCGCCATCAAGGCAAAGGCACTTTTGTGGCCAGCCACCACAGCGAGGCTTGGCAATACCGCTTCTTTAGTTTGATGCCGGATTCTGGCAAAAAAGCCCCCCTTAAAAGCTACTTTTTGGTATGCAAGCCAATTAAGGCCCCATCGAAAATAGCCCAGTTGCTTAAAACACCGGCAAGTGAGCAGCTGATTCAAATTGATCGCGTGCAAAGTTTGGGCGGCCACGTTGCCGTATTTGAGCAAATCTGGCTCCCCAAGCAGCGTTTTAGTGGAATGACCCTAGATCGATTGGAATCGTGGCCTGGCCCCTTGTATGCATTCTATGAAAGTGAGTTTGCAACCCACATGGTTCGAGCGGAAGAGAAAATCAAAGCGATTGCCGCGGAGGCAACGATTGCCCAGCATTTAAAACTGGAGCCAGGCTCCCCGCTGCTGTTGGTGGAGCGGGTTTCTTACACCTATGGGAACAAGCCGGTCGAGGTACGACGGGCGCATTACGACACCCGTCAGCAGCATTATGAAAATAAGTTGAACTAAGTCATGTGTAAAGAAAAAAATGCATTTCAGGGTTTTCCAATAGAATATGTTGCACAACAGCATTACTCCTTATTTAACCTTAACCTCACAAATGAGACCCTCTATGGTTGATGCCCATCAGGATGTAAAAAAGGCCAAGCCGGTTTACCGCAATATTGGTCTTGCCCAGTTAATTAAATACCGCTTGCCTTGGGCTGGAAAGGTGTCGATTCTGCACCGCATTAGTGGAGCCGCCTTGTTTTTGCTGCTCCCGTTTATTTTGTATTTGTTTGATCAAAGCTTGGCATCCGAACTCAGCTTTATGCAGTTTCAGGCGTTCACTGATCACATCCTAGTCAAGCTCATTTGCCTTGGCTTGATTTGGAGTTTTCTCCATCATTTTTGTGCTGGCATTCGTTACCTGCTACTCGACCTCGAAATTGGTGTTGAAAAAATCGCAGCCCAAAAATCCGCAATCCTTGTATTGATCGTGAGCCTCGCTTTAACTGCAGCGGTAGGCGCTAAATTGTTTGGCTTGTTTTAATCCTGAATACGTAAAGAGAACTTCATGTCGACAAATAATATTGGTCCAAAGCGTCTCGTTGTAGGCGCCCACTACGGCCTAAAAGAATGGATTATTCAGCGCATCACCGCGGTAGTGATGGTGGTTTTTACGGTCGTTTTGTTGGTCGCCTATCTGATTTCTGGTGGCGCAAGCTACGAAGCATGGGCAGGGTTATTTAGTAACCAACTGATGAAGTTATTGACCTTTTTAACCTTCTTGAGTCTTTTTTATCACGCATGGATTGGCATTCGCGACATTTGGATGGATTACGTCAAGCCAGTAGGCATTCGCCTTACCCTGCAAGCCTTGACTTTGTTGTGGCTGGTCGCTTGTGCAGCCTATGCTGCTGAAATTTTGTGGAAAGTGTAAGACGATGACTGCGATTAAAAAAGCATTACCCCGCCGTCGCTTTGACGCGGTGATTGTGGGTGCCGGTGGTTCTGGTATGCGCGCCTCATTGCAGCTGTCCGAAGCTGGTCTCAATGTCGCAGTTCTTACCAAAGTGTTTCCAACACGTTCGCATACGGTTGCTGCGCAGGGCGGCATCGGTGCCGCGCTTGGCAATATGAGTGAGGACAACTGGCACTACCATTTTTACGACACCATCAAAGGCTCGGATTGGCTGGGTGATCAAGATGTGATTGAGTTTATGTGCCGTGAAGCACCAAAAGTAGTCTATGAGCTTGAGCACTACGGCATGCCATTTGATCGCAACCCCGACGGCACGATTTATCAGCGTCCATTTGGCGGTCACACTGCAAATTACGGCGAGAAGCCGGTACAGCGCGCATGTGCTGCGGCTGACCGTACTGGCCACGCTATGTTGCATACCCTGTACCAACGCAATGTCCAGGCCAAGACCAACTTTTTTGTTGAATGGCTGGCCTTGGATTTAATTCGTGATGATGAAGGTGATGTGGTCGGTGTTACCGCACTGGAAATGGAAACGGGCGAGCTCTACATCCTCGAGGCCAAGATTGTCTTGATGGCAACGGGCGGTGCTGGCCGCATTTGGTCTGCCTCGACGAATGCCTACATTAATACCGGCGACGGTATGGGCATGGCTGCGCGCGCCAATATTCCGCTCGAAGACATGGAGTTTTGGCAGTTTC
>CAZUMD010000112.1:0-5682 GCA_964621735.1 uncultured Polynucleobacter sp. | reverse complement strand
ACGTCTAATGCGCGAGCTACAGCATCAGCTGCTGGAATCTGACGGGGTACTGGGTCAATGACTTTGAAAATGGATTTCTTGGCATCAGCTACCGACAGAGTCTGTGACAAGAGTTGTGCTGGTAAGTCCAAGTAAACGCCGCCTGGACGACCCGATACTGCGGCGCGAATCGCGCGCGCAATACCAATGCCAATGTCTTCTGCGTGATTAATACGGTAAGCGGCTTTAGCGTATGGCTTGGCTGCATTAAGCTGATCCATCTCTTCGTAATCGCCCTGCTGCAAGTCAACGATCTCGCGCTCACTCGAGCCGCTAATCAGAATCATTGGGAAGCAGTTCACCGTTGCATTGGCTAAGGCAGTTAAACCGTTCAAGAAACCCGGCGCAGAAACCGTCATGCAGATACCCGGCTTTTGTGTCATGTAACCGGCAATGGCTGCCGCATTTCCGGCGTGCTGCTCATGGCGGAAACCAATAAAGCGCATGCCTTCCGCTTGAGCTAAGCGGCACAAGTCCGTAATGGGAATACCCACTAAACCAAAAATGGTATCAATGTCATTGGCCTTGAGGGCGTCGATAACGAGATGGAATCCGTCAGTAAGTTCTTGGTTTTGATTGTCGTTTGTCATAAAAGTTATATTGGTTAGATTGCTTTACTCCGTTGGCAAGGCAATTTAGCGTGTATCTTGTATCTCCAGTTAAAAATGCACCTAAACCCAGGGAATGCACAAACTGCATTTAGGTGATGCATCTTAGGCTTGGGGGTGTAGATCAGCATTGACTTGCGTCAATTTCCCTTTAATTCCAATAAAAACAAGGCTTAGAGCCTGCTAGAAGCAAACTCAAGTCCATAAAAAACTAGACAAAAAGGTCCTTGTGCTTTGTTTTTAGGCGACTTAGGGTCTCGGGCGATAAATTCAAATAGGCTGCAAGCTCTTTTTTGGGCAAAAGCCCAAATAGGCTCTCGTACTTACGCAGAAAGCGTTCCACGCGGCCTGGTGCATCAAGCATATGCAAGGTAATGGTATGGGCCATGATTTCACTCATGAGGCGCATCACCTCAAACTCAAAACTCTCTTTTAAGGGGGGATGGCTCTCCAAGAACTCAGTCCACTTTTTCATGGGCAGGCGCGCAACCCTAGCCTTGGTCACGCAGGCAATGCTGTAAGGGGCCGATTTCTTAAGGCGCCACGCAGCATAACTGGTCTCAATGTCCTTTTCGATCGTGAAGCGCAAGATCATTTCCTTTGCGTCCGAGCTCGATACGATGCGCTTCAAAATGCCATCGAGCACAAAATACTGCTCCATTTGGTGATCGCCCTGGTGCAGCAAAATCTCGGATTTCTTGAGGTCTGAGATGATCAAGTGGCGCTCTAACTCGGCCATGCTCTCCTGATCCAAATGCTGCAAAACCACGTTTTGACTCAGCTGCAAGCGAATCAGGTTCTTTTCGGGGTGTTTGTCTAGTACCGTCATATTTATTATTGTTTTTACTATGCCATTGTAGGCTAAATAAGTAAAAACCCCAGTATTTAGGGGTCTTAAATGCAGTAGTATTGAAATGTTTTGGTGCTTTATTGCATTGCAATAAAGTTAAACGGGAAACACTACTCAAACGTGTGCTGCCCCCGCAACGGTAAGCAAATGTGCCTAGTTGTTAGGTACGGAGAACTTGGATATAGCCACTGTGCGCGTCAATCGCATGGGAAGGTCAAGTTCTTAAATTTGCCAGCCCGGATACCGGCCAAGACAGGTGGAATTTTGCGGACGGGGATCCTTCGCGCGCCGATAGAAGCGTTCGCATGGATTCCATGCGCCGTACATATTGACGTTCTGGACTCACGCCCACGAAGTTCTGTTCGACTCGGCTAACGGGGAAGTTGGCTTGGTGATTCGACGGCAGAAGGTTCATCATGAAACAGCAGTTCAGGAATACCCAGTGCAGATTTGCACTGTTAGCAGCACTTTTATCCAGCGCAATTCCATTCCAAAATGCAGTAGCGCAAACTCCATCAGTATCGGTATCTAATACAGTTGATCCACTTAATCCAGTTATTGTCACAGCAACGCGAACTCAAACTAAAGCCAGTGATGTCTTAGCCGATAACATTTATATTGGCCCTGAAGAGATAGCACAGGCTGGCCAAACGAGTTTGGTTGAATTACTGCAGAGGCAGCGGGGAGTTGAAATATCGACACAGGGTGGGGCCGGTTCAAATGCAAGCGTATTTTTAAGGGGTACTAGTGGCGGTCAAAGCTTAGTCTTAATAGATGGGATCCGCACCCAATCAAGCCTCAGCGGTACCAGTGCATGGGCGGCAATACCCCTTTCTCTTATTGACCATATTGAAATTATTTTTGGGCCACAAAGTAGTATTTACGGCTCCGAGGCCATCGGTGGCGTAATCCAAATTTTTACTAAAAAGGGAAGCGGCCCATTTCAAGCGGGGGGGTCTGCGGGCTATGGAAGCTACGGAACCAGCATTATTGAGGGAAGCATTTATGGCTCGATTGACGGAGAAAATAAGACGCGTTACTCGTTCAGCGCCAGTCAAGAACTATCAACTGGGTTTAATAGTGTCGCTAGTAATAATCCCTGCAACCCAAACCAGCCAAGCTCGGTTCGCTCAAATGCATATTGCTCTGCAGGCTGGTCAACCAATAGGACAGGGTATGTAAAAGACAGTGCTACGGGGCAAATTAGCCAAACATGGGCTCCCGGACAAGAGATAGGTGCGCAGTTTCTTAGCAGTCGGCTCAACAATCAATATCCAGCAACAGCATACAAACCTGATTTCTCTGACTACGCTGTTATTAATAATCGCGTTACAACACTCAACACACTTGCTGCATACTCTAAAAATCAGGTCACTCGTATTTGGAATAGTTTGCTTCAGGTTGCAGTTTCTACAGACAATGGACAGACCCTAGCACCCAGCTCAAATGCGGTCGCGAATAGCAAGCAAAATATCTACACCTGGCAGAATGACATCAAGTTAGGTTCGGACTTACTGCAATTAGTTGCCGAACGGAGGACCCAATCTGCATTTGCAACTTCCGGAAATATCAGTCAAGATCAAAATACCAATTCGTTGGCTGCGGCGTACCAGTTAAAGCGCGGATCTAATTTGGCTAGTATCAGCTTTCGGAATGACAGCATTACTGGCTATGGACCGCAAAATACCGGAAGCATTGCTTATGGGTATTTTTTTACAAAAGAATGGCGCGTCAATGTTAACTATGGAACTGCATTTAAGGCGCCGTCCTTTTTTGATCTGTATTACCCCGGATACGGCGTTTCTAGCCTTCTTCCAGAGAAGAGTAAAAATACGGAAGCCGGTATTTTTTATGAAACAAAATCGTTTGACGCTCGAGTTGTTGCCTATAGCAATACGATTACGAATCTTATCCAATATACATCCAGCGGATGTCCTGCAGGCTATGCATTTGGATGTGCTGGTAACGTAGCGAATGCAAAAATTAATGGTATCTCCCTCGGATCAACGGCACGAATTCAAAACTACGCGATCAAGGCATCATTTGATCAACAAAATCCAGTGGATCAAAGTACAGGATATGTATTGGCAAAACGTGCAAAGCAATTTGGTAATGTTGGAATTGAACGCCAAGCCAATAAATTGATAACCGGAGTAGAAAGCACCTTGCAAGGACGTAGAACTGATTTTGACAATACGGGCAATATGGGTGGTTATGCGTTATTAAATCTATACGCCAGCTATCAACTCGAAAAGGGTATAAGCCTATTTGCTCGCTGGAATAACGTACTCAACAAAGACTACCAATTAAGCTACGGTTACAACACACCAGGCTCAAATGTCTTTGTAGGAATGAGATATGCTATGAAATAGGAATCCTAAACAATCTATGGCCACCTTTAGGTGGCCTTTTGTTTGTATCGTGAGGGAAGTAATTATGGTTAATGTAGATGAATTGCATTTAGAAGCATGCAAGGAGGGTCGCAGTACTTATATTGACCCTGCCACAGGATATCAAGTATTAACAAGTGATGCCCTCCTATGGCAGGGTAAATGCTGCGGGAACTCCTGCCGTCACTGTCCTTATGGTCATATTAACGTCAGTGATCTTCAAAATTCTGAGCGGCAAATAACCTATCCAATACTAATGAATTGGATCCCAAAAGAGGGTGGGCTAGATATTCTCTTTTGGTCTGGTGGGAAGGATAGTTTTTTAACGTTAATGCACCTACTTGAACAAAATAGAAATGTTGTATTACTCACGAGTTTTGGTGTGCTTACAAATCATGTTTCAATTCAAGATATTCACATTAAAAATATTGCAAAGCAATCCGAGTTCTTAAAGATTCCTTTATGCTTAATTCCTCTTCATCCCAACAGTGACTATAAAAGAGCTATTGAAGAGGCTCTAAAAATGATTCAAGATCGAACAAGCAATCCAATTGAGCGATTAGTTTTTGGTGATTTGCACTTAGAGGACATTCGCAAATGGCGAGTCGATACTTGGTCTGAATATGAAGTATCTACCCCTCTTTTTGGGGTTCCTTACGAGGAACTTCTTGCTAAATTATGGGAGCATAAAAAAGAGATGAATCTATCCATTACTCTCTCGACTGAAATAAAAACACCTAACGGAGTTTTGCCGACTGGTACTCAATACACCCCGGAATTAATTGTAGAGTTAAAAAAATCTGGCATTGATGTCATGCTTGAAAATGGTGAGGGGCACACTTTTGTGTACCCATCAAATTGGGTTGCTTATGTTGATAGTCCTGTTTGAGTAATATGTCTTCTATGGATGCAAAACTCCCGAGTAAAAATTTGCAATGAAGAAAAACAGCATATTCCAACAACAAAGTATCTGTCATAGATTTTCTTGGCTGTTTTGTAGTAGCGTATATTTTCTATTTTTCAGTACCACTGCATTTGCGAGCATCACAGTTAAAGACGCTCGTGGTGCCGAGATTCGCTTAGGTACTCCTGCCCAGCGCGTAGTCAGCATGCTGCCTTCTCTGACGGAGTCTGTATGCGCTCTGGGCAAGTGTTCTGTTTTGGTGGGAGTCGACCGATTTTCAAATTTTCCCAAGTCGGTTGATGCGTTGCCACGCTTGGGCGGCATTGCTGACGCTAATATTGAAGGGATTGTTCGCTTAAAGCCAGACTTAGTCTTGGTGGAAAAATCATCACCTCTGATTGCGCGCTTGCAGTCTTTAGGTATTTCAGTAATGGCATTTGATGTGCAGTCCATGGCCGATGTGCAGCGTACCTTACGGCAATTGGATGCCGTTTTAGGTTCTACTGAATCCGGTGTTGTATGGGAGCGCATCCAACTGGATATTGCTCGGGCGAGTCGCGCCTTATCGCCCTCACAAAAAGCAGCCCGAGTTTATTTTGAGGTCAATCCAGCGCCCTTTGCCGCTGGCAAAACGTCCTTCATTGGTGAATTACTTGATCGATTGGGTATGCAAAACATTGCTACGGAAAAGATGGGTGCTTATCCGAAGATCAACCCAGAATTTGTAGTGCAATCGAGGCCCGATTTGATCATGACTACTGAAGCATCGCCCAAACAGTTAGCGCAGCGCCCCGGCTGGAAGTCCATTCCGGCGATAGAGGCTAATCGCGTCTGCTTCTTTTCGGCAGCGCAAAGTGATGTACTGGTTCGCCCTGGCCCGCGCATGGGTGA
>CAZUMD010000111.1:0-5690 GCA_964621735.1 uncultured Polynucleobacter sp. | reverse complement strand
GCGCTGCACCGACAAACGCTCCGCAATTTTTAAGCGATCAATGCTTTCAACCCAGTCAAAATTGTGGGCTACTTCCTTGGTTTTATTGCTTTGCAGTGGTCCAATAAAATGCCATTCAAGCCAAGGGCGTAATTTGGCGAGTTGCTGGATCTTCTCAACACCCTCTTGAACGTAGTTTTCGCCAAAACACGTTTGGCCTGCATGCATTGCCTCTTCCACCGCGCTGGCAGGGAAGAGCTTGCTAACTGCCATCAATTGAATTTCTTCAGGCTCGCGTTTAGCGGCGAGAGCAGCCAATTCAATGCGTTCTCTGACCTGGATTAAATTGACGGCGATTTGCCTCATATGGAATGAGACCGTGTAGTTTGAGCGGTATCTACCAGGAGCTGATCAATAATCTCAACCCAATGCAGTACCGGCATTTTTTCTTGTTGCAAATGCGTGATACAACCAATATTGGCAGAAACAATGGCAGTAGCATTACTGTCTTCATAGGTCCGCTGCAGATGGTCTAATTTTTGCTGACGCAATTGACCTGAAAGTTCTGGCTGCAAAACGGAGTAGGTACCAGCAGAGCCGCAGCATAAATGGCTATCAGCGCACAAGCGAGCAGGTACGCCGATGCTCTCCAATATGCCTTCTACTTTGCCCCGAATTTTCTGACCATGCTGCAAAGTGCATGGCGGATGGTAGACCACGCCTGATTTTGGATTACTGCCTAGCAGTGCAACCAAGTCATCCTTATAGCTGGGCAGAATTTCTGCTAAGTCTTTTGTCAGCTCAGAGATGCGTTTTGCCTTAGCAGCATAGTGCGGATCCTGGGCAAGTAAATGACCATAGTCTTTCACCATGACGCCGCATCCTGATGCCGTCATCACAATGGCACTCACCGGATTATTACCATCAACATAAGGCCACCACGCATCAATATTGCGCCGCGCTGCTTCAAGGCCGCCATCCTGGTCATTGAGGTGGTAGCGGAGCGCGCCGCAACAGCCTGCCTTAGGGGCGCTAATCAGGTCAACGCCGAGACGTGATAAAACACGCTGGGTCGCTTGATTGATATTGGGCAACATGCCGGGCTGTACGCAGCCTTCTAGAATGAGCATCGTAGCCCGTGCCACCTGCTTTATGGGCGCTACGGCTACTGCGTTATCGGCCTTGATTTGATTCGTGTAGACGCCGTTGATGGGCACCTTGCGTTTGAGTTCGCTTGGCAGAAGTGGGCGTACCAATCTACCCAGGGCCATGGCAGAGTTAAAGAGCGTGGGGCGCGTTAAACCTTCTTTTAAAAGCCAGCGTGTGAGGCGCTCACTGGATTTGCGTGGTGCTGTACTTTGCTCAGCCCATTTGCGCCCAATATCAATCAACTGACCGTATTGAACACCGCTGGGGCAGGTGGTTTCACAATTACGGCAAGTTAAGCAGCGATCCAGGTGCAAGCGGGTTTTTTCAGTAACTGCTTGACCCTCTGCGATTTGCTTGATGAGGTAGATGCGCCCACGTGGACCATCTAATTCGTCACCTAATATTTGGTAGGTTGGGCAAGTAGCGGTGCAAAAACCGCAATGCACGCACTTGCCTAAGATGCGCGCAGCCTCGTTACCGTCGTGGGTATTAATGAACTGGGGGGCTAATTGGGTTTGCATATCAATAGGTAGATTAGGGAAGGCGACCGGTTGCAAAAACCCCGGATGGATCAAATGCCTTACGCAATTGGGCTTGGACAGCAGTGAGGGCTGCGCTATGGGCTTGATCGCTCAGCAAGGTGAAGCGCTGTTCTACACCATTGCTGCCAACACGAAAGCAGCTGGCGTGACCGCCGTGCTCAATTGCTTTTGCTTTGACTTTAGCCTGAGTACTTACATCGGCCGGCCCATACCACCAGCGTTGTTGGCCATGCCACTCTAAGATGCGGTGTTGCGTGCCGCCGGAGGTAAGTTTAGAAAAATCGATGGGTGGACAGGCAGCGGGCAAAGCTAGTCGATAGAGGGCATCGTTTGCACCCACCTCATGAAAACAATCCAATTTGTGTTCGCGTAGATCACGCCAAAATGCAGTGGCAATTGCAGGGTCAAGCTCGGTAGCGCCAAGAGTGGATTTCATGAGAACGGTAGCAGACTGCACAGCGGCAACTGCGCCTGCAAGGCGAATAGTGAGCTCCCCGTCAGCATTCGCGTCGCCCGAGCCGATCCAGCTACTCGCCGACAAGGGCAAGGGTTGGCCTGCCCACTCGTTTAGTACTTTTAGGGCGCGCGCCTCAGAAATAAAGCAGCGTAAGGATGCGCTGCCAGCTGGTTTTGGCAAGACCTTGACAGAGGCCTCGAGTATGAGAGCGAAGGTGCCTAATGAGCCTGGTAACAAACGCGAGACGTCATAGCCGGCCACGTTTTTCATCACTTTTCCACCGAACGATAAATCGTGGCCTTGCCCATCCATTAGGCGCGTACCCAATACGTAGTCGCGTAAATTACCAGCACTGATGCGCCCCGGGCCAGCAAGGCCAGCACCAATCGCGCCACCAAATGTCGCTTGTGCTCCAAAGTGGGGAGGTTCAAATGCCAGTATCTGATTTTTTTCGGCGAGCGCTGCTTCAATCGTGGCTAATGGCGTTCCAGCACGCGCTGTAATCACTAGTTCTTCGGGTTGGTAGTCCACGATCCCCTGAAATTCCGCAGTCAGTAGTTTTGAATGCGCATTAGGGTTGCCGTACCACGCCTTGGATCCGCCGCCATGAATCGATAGCGCTGACTTGGATGCGGCCGCATGTTGAATTTGATCTCGGAATTCCTGAATCTGCACGTCGCTCATTAAAAACGCTCCAACTCAGGATGCGGTAACTTACCGCCGCTGATGCGCATGCGGCCGTACTCGGCGCAGCGACTGAGGGTCGGAATGGCTTTATCGGGATTCAGTAATTGGGCTGGGTCAAAGGCGCGTTTGACGCCCCAAAATAATTCCCGTTCATGCTCACCAAACTGCACGCACATCGAGTTGATCTTTTCGATACCAACACCGTGCTCGCCGGTAATGGTTCCACCGAGCTCAACGCAGGCCTCGAGTATGTCGGTGCCAAACTCTTCGGCACGGTGCCACTCATCTGGATCAGCACCATTAAACAAAATGAGCGGATGCATATTGCCGTCGCCTGCATGGAAAACATTCAAGCAGCCCAGTCGATACTTCTTTTCCATTTCCTGAATGCGGCGCAAGAGGGTAGCAATGTGACGCCGCGGAATCGTGCCGTCCATGCAGTAGTAGTCGGCTGCAATGCGGCCTGCTGCTGGAAAGGCATTTTTACGACCGCTCCAAAAGGTCAGGCGCTCCGTTTCATTTTTGGAGATGCGAATGCCGCTGGCGCCCGCTTTTTCTAATACCGCAGTCATGCGCCCAATTTCTTCCGCCACTTCTTCTGGCGTACCGTCCGACTCGCACAGCAAAATAGCAACGGCGTCTAAGTCGTAGCCGGCGTGTACAAATTCTTCAACCGCCCGCGTAGTTGCCTTATCCATCATCTCCAGGCCGGCCGGAATAATACCGGCAGCAATAATGGCTGCAACCGCATTACCGCCTTTTTCGATGTCATCGAAACTGGCCATAATGACTTGGGCTAATTTCGGTTTTGGCACGAGCTTTACAGTCACTTCCGTAACAGCCGCCAACATGCCTTCGCTGCCCATCACGATGGCGAGCAAATCGAGTCCGGGGGCATCGGGTGCTAGGCTGCCAAATTCGACAATGTCGCCGCTCATTAAAACGCCGCGGACGCGCAACACATTGTGCAGCGTTAATCCGTATTTAAGGCAGTGAACGCCGCCGGAGTTTTCGTTGACGTTGCCGCCAATCGAGCAAGCAATTTGCGATGATGGATCGGGAGCATAGTACAAGCCTAAATGGGCAACTGCCTCAGAAATCGCCAGATTGCGCACGCCTGGTTGCACAACAGCAGTACGGGTAAATGGGTTAATGTCCACAATCTTTTTGAGCTTGGCGAGGGAGAGAACCAGGCCTTGCGCGATCGGCATGGCGCCACCCGATAAGCCAGTACCAGCGCCACGGGGCACTACGGGTACGTTCATTGCATGGCAGATTTGCAAAATACGCGACACTTGCGCTTCGTTTTCAGGAAGAGCAACTGCCAAAGGCATGCGCCGATAGGCCGCTAAACCATCACATTCATAGGGGATTGTGTCCTCGGGCTCCCACAAAAGGCCGTCTTCAGCCAAGATGGGCCGGAGTGCTGAGACTAATTTGGCCTGCAAAGCCTGTATTTCTATGAGATCAGGTGGAGGGGCGACAGTATTCATCACTCCATTTTAGCCATTTACCTATAATCAGTTGATGGGAAATCGACTTTCAAAAATTACAACGCGAACCGGTGACGCCGGTATGACCGGTTTGGGCGATGGCAGCCGCGTTGAAAAGGACCATTTGCGCATTTGTGCGATGGGCGACGTCGATGAGCTCAACTCCGAAATCGGTGTTTTGATGACCGAGGCCATCCCGGAGGCCATTGCCGGCGAGATACAGGCACTCTTTTTGCGGGTGCAACATGATTTGTTTGATTTGGGTGGGGAGTTATGCATACCCAATTACACCTTACTCAAGGAAGAGCAAGTGTCGCAGTTGGATGCTTGGCTAAAGCACTACAACGATACCCTGCCTCCTTTAACCGAATTTATTCTGCCAGGCGGGACACGTGCAGCTGCGCAAGCCCATGTGTGCAGAACGGTTTGTCGTCGCGCTGAGCGTTCCATCGTTAAGCTCGGTTGGCACGATACCTTGCACGACTCTCCGCGTCAGTACGTCAATCGCTTATCGGATTTGCTGTTTGTGTTGGCGCGAGTCTTAAATCGCGCTGCTGGTGGGCAGGATATTCTCTGGAAGAATCAGAATAAATCCGATTGATCCAGAGTGACCGCTATGGTTTAGCCGCGCCGACGTTTCTTAACGGCTTGTGCTAGACGCTCTAAGACCTTGACTGAGTCATCCCAATTAATGCAGGCATCGGTAATGCTCTTGCCGTATTCCAGCGCGCTTGCATCATCTTTACCTGGAGTGAATTTTTGGGCGCCGCCGTTGAGGTGACTTTCAATCATGACGCCAAAGATGTGGCGTGAGCCAGACTCAATTTGTTTTGCGATGTCATCGGCCACGGTAATTTGACGTTCGTGTTGTTTGCTGGAGTTGGCATGCGATAAATCAACCATGAGGCTGGCGGGCAGTTTTGCTGCCTCGAGCTCCTGACACGCTGCGTTCACGAATTTCGCTTCATAGTTTGGTTCTTTGCCGCCGCGCAGAATAACGTGACAGTCTTTGTTGCCGTTAGTTTCTACGATAGCAACTTGACCATTTTTATGGACTGATAAAAAGTGGTGCGACCTACGCGCCGCTTGAATTGCATCGGTGGCAATGCGGATGTTGCCGTCCGTACCATTTTTAAATCCAATCGGTGCTGACAAGCCAGATGCGAGTTCGCGGTGTACTTGGCTCTCGGTGGTGCGGGCGCCAATGGCTCCCCAAGAAATTAAATCAGCGATGTATTGCGGGGAAATCACATCTAAGAATTCGCTACCGGCAGGCATGCCCATGCGGTTGATTTCCATCAGTACCTGACGCGCAATTCGCAGACCTTCCTCGATACGGAAACTCTCATCCAGGTAGGGGTCATTAATTAAACCCTTCCAGCC
>CAZUMD010000110.1:0-5726 GCA_964621735.1 uncultured Polynucleobacter sp. | reverse complement strand
CCCATCTTGGCAGCGGTACCCATACGGTATTGGGATGCGATAACGGCAAAAAAGATACCAACAACAATAAACATGATGCCGGCACCAAAGTCCCTTTGGTTGCGTATCTTCAAAACAGCGCTCCTTTTAGCTATTGACTAGCTACTTTTATTTTTTAGTGTTTTGCGATTGTAAGGCAGAGAATCAAGACAGAGTAAAAAGGGTTTACCCTAGTATTCGGTCAATGCCATAATTGAGGATATGAAAGTTACCGAAATTCGCCAAGCCTACCTCGATTTTTTTGCCGCTAAAGGGCATCAAATGGTGCCCTCGAGCCCGGTTGTTCCTGGGGATGATCCGACATTGCTATTTACCAATGCAGGCATGAATCAGTTTAAGGATGTCTTTCTGGGGTTTGATAAGCGCCCATACCAGCGCGCCACCTCGGCCCAAAAATGCATTCGTGCTGGCGGCAAACACAACGATCTCGATAACGTAGGTTATACCGCCAGGCACCATACTTTTTTTGAGATGCTGGGTAATTTTTCATTTGGCGATTACTTCAAAAAAGATGCCATTGCATTTGCATGGGAATTGCTCACCGAGGTATTGAAGCTACCCAAGGAGAAGTTGCTGGTCACGGTGTATGCCGAAGATGACGAAGCATACGAAATTTGGAATAAAGTCATTGGCATTCCAGCAGACCGCATTATTCGAATTGGTGACAACAAAGGCGCTCGTTACGCTTCCGATAATTTTTGGATGATGGGTGATACCGGACCTTGCGGCCCCTGCACTGAGATTTTCTATGATCACGGCCCCGAAATAGCAGGCGGCCCTCCCGGCAGCCCTGATGAAGATGGTGACCGTTACATCGAGATTTGGAATAACGTATTTATGCAGTACAACCGCGATGAAGCGGGCGTAATGCATCCACTACCCAAGCCCAGCGTAGATACCGGCATGGGCCTTGAGCGTATTGCTGCCGTGCTGCAGCATGTGCATTCCAATTATGAGATTGATTTATTTGTACATTTATTGCAGGCCGCTAAAACAGCCGTCGATAATGCCGGCGGTGGCAATTGCGATGCGACGAGCCCTTCCTTAAAGGTCATTGCAGACCACATCCGTGCCTGTAGCTTTGTGATTGTGGATGGCGTGATTCCGGGTAATGCGGGTCGTGGTTATGTATTGCGCCGCATTGCGCGCAGAGCGATTCGCCATGGTTACAAATTGGGCGCGCGCAAACCATTCTTCTATCAGCTGGTTCCAGCCTTGGTAGCGCAAATGGGCGATGCTTACCCCGAGCTGCGCCTTGCCCAAGAAAAAGTGGCTGCGGTAATCCAGCAAGAAGAGGAGCGCTTTTTTCAGACCATTGCCAATGGCATGGAAATTCTAGAAAGTGCTTTGGCCGGCGGTATTAAAACGCTGGATGGCGAAACCGCATTTCGGCTGCATGACACCTTTGGCTTTCCACTCGATTTAACCGCAGATGTTTGCCGCGAACGGAATGTCACGGTGGATGCAGCTGGGTTTGAAGCGGCCATGCAACAACAGCGCGATCAAGCACGCGCAGCAGGTAAATTCAAAGTAGCGCAAGGCTTGGAATACAAGGGCGCGCCGACGCAATTTCATGGTTACGAGGGATTGCGCCATGAGAAAGCCACTGTGCTTGCCTTGTACCTTGATGGCGCTGCCGTGCAATCGATTCAGGCGGGCGACGCTGCTGTGGTTGTTTTGGATAACACACCGTTTTATGCCGAGTCGGGTGGTCAAGTGGGCGATCAAGGCGAGTTACGCAATGATGCAGCCCGCTTTGAGGTTGCCGATACATTTAAAATTCAGGCGGACGTCTTTGGTCACCAAGGTGAATTACTCGAGGGTAAATTAAGCGTTGGTGATCGCTTGGATGCGGCGGTAGATACGCAGCAGCGTTTAGACACCATACGTAATCACAGCGCCACTCACATCATGCATAAAGCCTTGCGTGAAGTATTGGGGGATCACGTGCAGCAAAAGGGTTCTTTGGTGGATGCCAATAAAACCCGATTTGACTTTACCCATAATGCACCGGTAAGCCAAGAGCAAATTCGCCGCATTGAGGCGATTGTGAATGACGAGATTTTGCATAACCAAGCGACGTCTGCACAGGTGATGGCCTTAGAAGATGCGCAAAAAACTGGCGCCATGATGCTCTTTGGTGAAAAGTACGGCGATTCCGTACGCGTCTTAGAAATTGGTACATCAAAAGAATTGTGTGGCGGCACCCATGTGTCGCGCACGGGTGACATTGGTAGCCTAAAGATTGTGTCAGAGAGCGGTGTTGCTGCCGGCATAAGGCGTGTCGAGGCAGTAACCGGTCGTCATGCACTTCAATTTTTGCAGGCCCTGGAGGACCGGATCAATGCCACTGCAGCGGTTCTGAAAACCAATCCCCATGAATTAACTCAGCGGGTAACGCAGCTGCAAGACAGCTTGCGTCAAGCCGAGCGCGAGCTGGAAAAACTCAATTCCAAATTGGCTGCGAGCCAGGGCGATGAGTTGGCAGCGCAAGCAATTGATGTTGGTGGCTTAATGGTCTTAGCTGCTCGAATGGATGGTGCTGACGCGCAGGTCTTGCGCGAAACAATGGATGCCCTCAAAGGCAAACTGAAAACCGCAGCGATTGTCTTAGCTTCAGTGCAGGGCGATAAAGTCAGCTTGATTGCGGGCGTGACTGCAGATGCAACAGCGCGTGTCAAAGCGGGCGATCTAGTTAATTTTGTCGCGCAGCAAGTGGGCGGCAAGGGCGGCGGTAAGCCAGAGATGGCAATGGCTGGAGGCACTAATCCTTCCGCTTTGCCTGCTGCATTGGCGGGCGTAAAAGATTGGGTTGTTCAGGCAAGCAAGGCCTAAGAATGAGGAGCAGGACATGAGTGAAATCATCATCCCCGAAGTCAATCGTGAAATCGATGCGATTGGCATGAATTGCCCCTTACCCATTTTGCGTACTAAAAAAGCCTTAGCGGAGATGGAGTCAGGTCAGATTTTGATGGTGAAGGCAACCGATGCCGGCGCTGTTCATGATTTTCCGGTCTTTGCGAAGCAGACTGGAAATGAACTCATTGCTACCGCCACTGAAGGCGATACCCTGATTTTTTATCTCAAGCGCCGATAAGCACTTCGGTCTACGATCTGTTTTTTAGGTAGGTAGCGAACTCAGCGCCAAGCTCCGAGTGACGCAAGGCAAACTCAACTGAGGCTTTCATATAGCCGAGCTTGCTACCGCAGTCATAACGCACACCATCATATTCATAAGCAAATACGGGCTCTTTCTTCAGGAGTGTGGCAATGGCATCGGTCAACTGAATTTCGCCGCCAGCACCAGGCTTCAGGTTTCGAATGTGAGCAAAGATCGAGGACGATAAAACGTAGCGCCCAACCACTGCCAAATTCGATGGTGCATCTTTAGGCTGTGGCTTTTCCACGATCCCATTTAAGCGATAGATGCCTTTAGATACTTCGGCGCCATCCACAATTCCGTAGGAACTGCTTTTTGCGGGATCAATTTTTTCAACCGCAATCACAGAGCCCTGTTGCGCCTCATGCACCTTGAGCATTTGCGCTAGTACGGGCGGCTGGCCATCTAGCAAGTCGTCGGCCAAAATAATGGCAAAGGGCTCGTCGCGCACGAGCTTTTCAGCGCAGAGGACTGCATGACCTAAGCCTAAGGCTTCGGGCTGGCGAACATAAACGCAATCCACGTGACTGGGTTTGACGCTGCGAACAATTTCCAGCAAAGCATGCTTGTTTTTTGCCTCAAGCTCGGCCTCCAGTTCATAGGCTTTATCAAAGTGATCTTCAATTGCACGCTTGCTACGACCGGTTACAAAAATCATTTCGGTAATGCCCGCTGCAATTGCCTCTTCCACCGCATACTGGATCAGCGGTTTGTCTACGACATTAAGCATTTCTTTTGGACTGGCTTTAGTGGCAGGCAAAAAGCGCGTACCCAAGCCAGCAACGGGAAATACGGCTTTGCTTACTGGCTTAGAGAAAGAGGCGGTCATTACAAATCCAATCAAACAAAAAGAATGAACTGATTCTAGCGGAGATTAAGCCCGCTAACTAGGCTTTACCGAGGCGATCCAGTTGGGCAAGCATTTTTTCGTGGTTTTGCTCGAACCCAGCCAAACGCAGCTTTTCTTGCGCAACCACCTCTACGGGGGCACGCGCTACAAAGCTATCGTTATCTAATTTGCTGCGGGCTTTACTGATTTCATTGGCAAGTCGGTCAATTTCTTTACGTAGGCGCAGGCGTTCTGCATCGATATCGACTTCGATCTTGAGTAATAACTTCAGGTCGCCCACTAAAGCGATTGGCGCGCCGGGTGCATCGCGCTCAAGTAAGGCTTCATCGCTGTAAATTTTGACTTCCGATAGTTTTGCCAGTGCTTGCAAATAGGGGCTTGCCTTCTCTAAAAACGCGGCCGGCCCATAAATCCACAGCGGTACTTTTTGTGCTGGAGAAATTTGCATCTCTCCCCGCAGGTTGCGGCAAGCATCCACAATCGCTTTGACTTGATTGACCCACGCTTCGCTTTGCTCATCGAACTTTGAGGGTTGCGCAACCGGGTAGGGCTGCAATGCAATCGACTGCCCTGCTTGTTCAGCAAGGATCTTGCCGGTTTTAGGACCAACCGTTTGCCATAGGGTTTCGGTAATAAACGGAATGAGCGGATGGGCCATGCGCAAAATGGTTTCAAGTACGCGCAAAAGAGTACGGCGGGTTGCGCGTTGCTGCGCTGGCGTACCCGTTTGCAGCTGTACCTTGGCAAGTTCCAAATACCAATCGCAGTACTCGTCCCAGACAAACTGATAAATCGCGCTAGCGATATTGTCAAAGCGGTATTGCGTAAACCCTTTTTCAACCTCAAGCTCGGTACGTTGCAGGGCCGACACAATCCAGCGATCCGCCGCAGAAAAATCGAGATGGCCATCGGGGCCGCATTGTTCGTTACAGGGGGCAAAGCCATTGTCTTCATCGGACCCAGGGCAATTCATTAAGACGAAGCGAGTGGCATTCCAGAGTTTGTTGCAAAAGTTTCGGTAACCTTCGCAGCGCTTCTGATCAAAATTAATATTGCGACCCAATGAAGCAAGCGAGGCAAAGGTAAAGCGCAGGGCATCGGTACCAAACGCTGGAATGCCTTCTGGAAACTCTTTCCGTGTTTTTTTGCCAATGCTGTCCGCCTGCTTTGGGTTCATTAGGCCAGTAGTGCGTTTATCGATGAGGGTGTCAAGCGTGATGCCATCAATCAGGTCAATTGGGTCTAAGGTATTGCCTTTAGACTTGCTCATCTTCTGGCCTTCTGCATCCCGTACCAGGCCATGGACATAGACCGTGTGAAACGGTACCTTGCCCGTGAAGTGGCAGGTCATCATGACCATGCGCGCCACCCAGAAGAAAATGATGTCAAAGCCAGTAACCAATACAGAGGAGGGCAAGAAATGCTTAAGTTCTGGGGTTTCTTTAGGCCAGCCCAGCGAACTAAACGGCACCAGGGCAGAGCTAAACCAGGTATCGAGCACGTCGGGGTCACGCGTCAGGGTACCGGTATAGCCAGCAGCCAGTGCCTTTGCTTTCGCATCGGCTTCGGACCGCGCTACGAAAATTTGCCCAGCATCGCCATACCACGCTGGAATTTGATGGCCCCACCACAATTGGCGCGAAATGCACCAATCCTGAATGTTCTCTAACCACTGGT
>CAZUMD010000109.1:3433-5747 GCA_964621735.1 uncultured Polynucleobacter sp. | reverse complement strand
ATGAGTTTTGCAAAGTAGCGGTTGAGTGCGCCTACCGCAGGGGAAATCGACATCTCGTTGTCATTCAGAATCACGATCAGCGGCACGTCTTTGCGCACGCCAGCATTATTCATTGCCTCAAAGGCCATGCCCGCACTCATCGAGCCATCGCCAATCACCGCCACGACGGTACGGTCTTCGCCTTTGGTCTTGGCCGCAACTGCCATACCCAATGCTGCTGAAATACTGGTCGACGAATGCGCTGTACCAAAGGCATCGTACTCACTCTCCGAGCGCCGCGGGAATCCCGAGATGCCATTGAATTTGCGCAAGCTGCTCATACCTTCGCGGCGACCGGTCAAAATCTTGTGTGCATAACTCTGGTGACCTACATCCCAAATAATCCGGTCTTCTGGGGTATTGAGCACATAGTGCAATGCCAGGCTAAGTTCCACCGTACCTAAATTGGACGACAAATGCCCACCCGTTTTAGCGACCGACTTTAAGATGTATTCCCGTAAATCATGGGCGAGTTGCGGCAGTTGACCTGGATCGCAATCCCGCAAGTCCTGCGGTGATCCTATGGTTTCTAAAAGATTGGTTACTTTGAGCATAGCGACCTCACTGTCCTATTTGTGTCCATACATGCTGGAAATCATTTTTTTGTAATCATCCAATTCATTTGCGGGGGATGTTTTTAAGGCATGAATCGGAGCGTGCATTAATTTATTCGCCAAGGCTTGGGCCATGGTAGCCATGACTTCCATCGGATCATCGCCTTTGGCTAAACGCCGGCGCGCCTTTTCCAATTCAATTTGCTTAAACTGCTCGGTTGATTCTTGCAGCGACTGAATAATTGGTACGACGGTACGCCGCTCAAGGGATTCATAAAACTCACTCACACCCTGATCAATGATCGACTCTGCTTCGGTCACTGCTTGCAAACGGCTTTCCTGGCCGGCTTGCACTACCTCACCCAAATCATCTACGGAATACAAGTACACATCCCGAATCGATTTAATTTCTGGCTCGACATCACGTGGCACCGCCAAATCAATTAAAACCATCGGCCGGCGATTACGTGCTTTCAATGCGGTATTAATCATGCCCATGCCGATGATGGGCAAGGAGCTTGCAGTACACGAGACCACAATATCAAATTGATGTAATTGGCTTGGCAGGTCCTGCAAGGCAAACACCTCGGTAGCGATGCCTTGCTGTGTAAACACAGCGGCCAATTCATGGCCCTTATCAAGGGTCCGATTAGCAATCGTGATTTGCTTGGGCTTGCGGGTTGCAAAATGATTGGCGCACAAGGAGATCATTTCACCGGCACCAATAAAGAGTACTTTGCTATTAGCGATGTCGCCAAAAATACGCTCACTTAAGCGCACAGCGGCACTCGCCATCGATACCGACTGGCTACCAATCTTTGTATTGCCCCGCACTGCTTTCGCAATCGAGAAGGTTTTGTTAAATAGCGGCTTTAAGTAAGAACCTAATGTGCCAACTTCATCGGCATGATGCACTGCTTGTTTCATCTGCCCCAGAATTTGGGTTTCGCCGAGGACCATGGAATCTAAACCACAGCCAACTCGGAAGGCGTGCTTTACAGCCATATTCTCTTTGGCTGAATAGATGTAGGGCTTCAGTTCATGGCGGTGCATGTTTTTTTGCGCTAGGAGCCAATCAATCGCTTTAGCTTCGAGGTGATTGTCGGTGTAATCCAAATCATTAGCGGCGCAATAAATTTCCATGCGATTGCAGGTCGACAAAATTGCCACTTCGGGCGAGCTCGCCGCATTGGTGCCTTTTAAATAGGCCCGCAAATCTAGCAACGCATCACGCAACACTTCAGGCGCAACAGCCACACTCTCCCGAATATCAATCGGTGCGGTGTGGTGGTTAACGCCTAGGTTGAGTAGTTTCATCGTGATATCCGCTTAGGCAAACGGTCCATTGAGGCGAATCGTTTCCCAATTGAGGGTCATCGCAATCGAGACCCACACCAAGTAGGGCACCATCAACCATGCTGCCAGGCTCGATACTGAACTCATCGCCGCAATAATGGCAGCGACTGATCCCCATAAAAAGACTGCTTCGATCATTGACCAATCAGGGCGGTGCAGCTTGAAATACAACACACTCCACAGAATGTTGAACGCGCCATTCAAAAGGAATAAAACGCTCACCATGAATTTTTTATCAGCACTCGGGCTACGACTCCAAAACTCGATCCAGGCAAATGCCGATGCAATAAAGATGCAAGTCCACACCACCCCAAAAGCCCAATCGGGGGGTTTCCATGGTGGCTGCAATAAGGCTTTGTACCAAG
>CAZUMD010000109.1:0-3333 GCA_964621735.1 uncultured Polynucleobacter sp. | reverse complement strand
TCCTTGTCTTCGCACATCTTCACAAAGCTCTCACGGCGCTTATTGGTGGTGTACCAAAAGTACTGCATGATGCCGAGCACGATGAAGGTTAAGCGGTGCTCTTTCATAAAGCGCTTGCGGGCCAGTTGCAGGTAGGCAGGATTCCTGCTTTCTAAAAATTCCATAACCGCTTCGCCAGCCAGTTGACCACCAAGCATGGCGTAATAAATGCCTTCACCGGATGCCGGAGCGACAACCCCAGCGGCATCGCCAGCAAGAACCACCTGCTTACCGTCGTCCCATTTTTTAAGGGGCTTCATTGGCAGGGGCGCACCCTCGTGGCGAACCAGCTCGGCATTTTCCAGGCCAATTTCTTTACGTAACTTACCAACGGCATGGCGCAGGGAAAAACCTTTATCCGCACTGCCCGTGCCAATACTCAAGGTATCGCCGTGGGGGAATACCCAGCCATAAAAATCGGGGGACAGGGGTTTTTGGTAAAACACATCGCAGCGATCCGGGTTATATGACGCGGGCTTAACTGCGGGCGTCTTCACAATCTCATGATAGGCAAAGACGTAGTTGGCTTCGGCGCATCCCTTCACGCCGGCGCTGCGCCCAACTTGCGATTTAGCGCCATCGGCACCAATCACTGCCCTTGCCAGGATACTATCCATTGGGCCATCTACTGTGGACTTGTTATCGCGCACCTTAAAGTGAATGCGTGCTAAATCGCCTTCGCGCGTCAGCTTTTCAAAAATGCCATCACGCCGTTCTGCGCCATGCCTAACCGCGCGATTACGTAACCATTCATCAAATTGCGAACGGTCGACCATGCCGACAAAGCCATTCTCAATCTGAATATCGACTTTCTTGCCCGCTGGCGAAATCATACGCGCCGAGGTTGACCGTGCAACCAGCAACTCATCCGGAATCGCAAAATCCTTAATCAAGCGTGGCGGTATTGCGCCACCACAGGGCTTAATACGTCCCCGTCTGTCTAGCAGCAACACTTTCTTGCCCTTTTTGGCAAGCGTCTCTGCTGCAGTAGCGCCAGCTGGACCGCCGCCAACCACGACGACGTCATAGACGATGGAATTTTGGTTTGTTTGCATAATCACTTCTCCACTTTCGAAGCTAAATAGGCTGATGCGATAAATAATCCGGACTCAATACTGAAAACACTGGCGTAGGCAACGGATTGACTCTCCATGAGGGCTCTAGCGACATCGCTAGCTGCAGCGCCGAGCAGTCCGCCGACACCAAAGGCAATCGCTTGCGCCCCGCCCCAGAGGCCAATGCGGACACCCTCTTTTCCGGCCCCGCCAGCAACGGCTAAGCGCATCATCGAGGCAATCGCGGCGATTGAAAATGCGCCATTAGCCAAGCCTAGGGCAAAGACATTGAAACGCAATGGCCACTCGGGTCCAACCATGCTGCCAACGGCTAGTCCAAACATCGCGATACCGGAAGCAACGCAGCCATAAATCATCCACAGGCGCAAAGAACCGCAGTACACCCGCAATCGACTCGAACCGCAAATCGCCACCAGCAGCATGCCCATCAGCACGCCGGAGTGCTGCACTCCCGACAGGCTCGTGGTTTCGCCTAAGCTATAACCAAAGACGATGCCTGCAAATGGCTCCAAGATTAAATCTTGTGAGCTAAAAGCAAACATGGAGATAAAGATAAAGATCGAGAAGCGACGTGCATCGGCATCTGCCCACACTTCAGCCAATGCTTGGCGGAATGGCGTTTTACGTTCTGCGTGCACAGGGCTATTTTGTAATTCAGGGGTTTCTAATCGATAGAGGGCAGTGGTGGTTACCAGCACAGCAATGATTGAAATGATTCCCGAGATCACGACTACTTTGTAAGGCTCATAGGGATCCAAAAACTTACCGGCCATGATGCTGGTGAAAGCAAAGCCAAAAATCATCATCAGCCACACAATGGTTGCTGCTGCTGCGCGGCGCTCATCGTTGACACCCTTAGCAAGCAGTGCCAGCAGCGAAGTGCCGCTAATGCTCACGCCAATGCCAATCAGGAAAAAAGCCACTGCAGCGCATGCAATTCCGAGAATGAGGTAGCTCGCCATCAATGCGGTGGAGAGTGCCGCCCCAAATCCGCCCAAGGCCAACACACAAATGCCACCAATAATCCAAGGGGTCTTTTTAGCACCGCTATCAGAGGCGTGACCCATGCGTGGACGAATCACTTGAATGAAGTAATGAAATGCTACTAATAAACCCGGCAAAATCGCGGGCAGCGCCAACTCCACCACCATGATGCGATTCAGGGTCGAGGTGGTCATCACCACAATACCGCCAATGGCCGTTTGCACTAAACCCAAGCGCACGATGTCAAACCAGCCAAAGCCACTGGCACGAACAAAACTGGGATTAAGAGCAATACCCATTAGCGCGCACCAAAGGAATGAATCGCAAAAGCGGAAACCATCATACCGCTTACCAAGAGTGGCACACCAAAGCCGCTGTAGAACAGTGCGTAGCGCACTGGATCGGATAAAAATTTCCGCATCAATATAAGCTGACACACGATTAAGCCTGCGATGGCAAGTGCGTAGTTGCTGCGATCCCAATACAAGAGCAAGATGAGAACAATCACTTGGGGCACGATCATGACCCAACACGCCAAGCGCGCTGCGCGATCAACGCCGAGCTGCACGGGTAAGGAGCGCACGCCCATTCTGCGATCACCCTCGATCGCCTTAAAGTCATTGAGCGTCATGATGCCGTGGGCACTGAGGCTATACAAAACAGCAAACATCAAGGAGGGCATACTCGGCGCCATACCACCAGCAAGCAGAGCGGCGCCTGTAATCCACGCCAAGCCTTCGTAACTAAATCCGCAAGCTAAGTTTCCCCACCAACCATTTTGTTTTAGCCTGACTGGCGGCATGCTGTAGGCCCACGCTAGAACTAAGGCCACCATCGTTGCAATAAATCCCCAGTGACCCAAGGCACTCGCGATGAGTAAAGACAGTAGTGACCACGCGATGGCAATATACAAACCCCAATGACCTGGAATGCGTCCCGATGGTATCGGCCGGTTGGGTTCATTGATGGCATCGACATGACGATCAAACCAATCGTTGGTGGCTTGACTCGATGCGCAAACCAAAGGTCCTGTGAGTAATAATCCAATCAGCATGATGTGCCAATTGGCGGTAATCGAATATCCAGATGAGATTGCGCCGCAAGCAAACGCCCACATCGGCGGAAACCACGTAATGGGTTTGAGCAGCGTTGCGACAGCACTGATCTGAGGCATATTCATGTAAATAATTTTTACATTTACATATCAGACTGTCAAATAAATTTGACACTATTT
>CAZUMD010000108.1:0-5812 GCA_964621735.1 uncultured Polynucleobacter sp. | reverse complement strand
CGCACAACCGTCAATGACCGCTTTCCGATCACCAACTTGTATATGTGCAGAGATTGAGCGCTCTAGAAGCTCGATTGCGGTAATTCAATGCAAAACCGCGCCCCGCCCTGCGGAGCATCTTCATACCAAATGCGCCCACCGTGTCGGCCAATGATGTGTTTGCATAACCATAATCCCAAACCCATACCGGTTTTCTTGGCACTGTTTAAGATCGTAAACAGATCCGCCTGAATTTCTGGACTTACCCCGGCGCCGTTATCAGCCACGGTAATTTGCATGCAGTTAATATCACTTGCCCCTTCAATCGTAATGCGCCTCTCTTTTTGATCCGAAGCCTCTAAAGACTGAATTGCGTTATTTACTAAATTCAAAATGACTTGCTGAATTTCAGTTTGACGGACAGGCGCATGCAATGCTGCCGGTAATTTCAATTCGAGTTGAATCTGCTTGGCGCGTAGCTCTGGTCGAACAATCACCAGGATCGACTCAATCAAGCCAGTTAAATTAGCGCACTCCACCGCAGCTTTTTCATCGGTAAAAATCGAGCGTAGTGAACGCACAATCGTGCTTGCCCGATTATTATCCAACTCCAAAGCCGCAAACAATTCTTTTTGAGTATTGGCATCGAGCTCACCCTGCTCCAATTTATGCTTCAGAAACTGAATATTGAGCTTGGATGCGCCTAGGGGCTGGTTTAGCTCGTGGGCAATCGAAGCGGACAGCGCGCCCGTAGCCGCTGTTTTATTCGAACGCATTAAAGACTTAATCAACGACTCTCGTTCTTGCAGTAAATGCTTGATTTCTTCATTTTCTTTAACCGTATTTTTTAATTCCACTTTTTTCTCGCTGAGCTGAGCAAGGGCATTGCGCTCGCCCACCAATAACTTGTCATAAAAATAGTTATTAATGAAGAAAAATAGCAATAGATAGGATGCCGATAAGGTTAGACGAACAAATAAGGCCGCTGATGTCTCTTCAAAAAGGTAGTTAACACCATCGTATTTAGGATCCGTTGCGGTCAAAATTCGAAATACGATGAGCACGATCAACCCAAAAAGCAAATACTGAATGAAACGCAAGTGGATTGAAGTGTCGACTTTTTTAGTCTGGCGAATCTCCCAGATTTGCCATACTGTCAGCGCGAATAATAGAAACGATACTGTCAGTAAGCGATATAAGTATGGGGCTTGAATGGCAAGCAGATAGCCGAAAAGAGTAATAAATGCAAGAACCAGGACAATACTGCTAACAACCCACTGCCGCGTCAGGGGCCGACTGATGCTGCGAAATAGGTAGCCTGCAGTCAATAAGGAGAAGGCTAAAAAAGTACTGCCAAAAAACAAAAATAGCGGTAAGCCAAAAGATCCAATCGCATAACCCAAACTGGAAAGCACGATCAAGGTCATTGAAATAAGCCAATAGACTTTCACATCAGATCGGATCTTTTGATTATGGAAGTCAGCGTAGGCATTGAGCGCAATACCCAATGCAAATATGGCAAACATCAAATAAAAGATTTGGTTAATGTTCTGCATGAAATAGAGAGGGCCTCAATGGGGGCTATGAAAGAATCATCCGTAGATCAAAACAGCACTATTGGTTTTGATGAAGATCTGGCGGAAGCTGTGAGATTCGAACTCACGGAGGACTTTCATCCTCGCCAGTTTTCAAGACTGGTGCATTCAACCGCTCTGCCAAGCTTCCATTTGTTGCGCCCTCAATTATAAGGAAGTTCAACGCTTGGGCTCAATGCGCCTTTCTCAGGCTGATTCTGCCCGTATTAGGCCATCGAGGTGCTTGGCAATCGCCAAGGACGAGGTGAGGCCCGGTGACTCAAAACCATAGAGGTTGTATAGCCCTGCGAGGCCATGCGTGCTCGGGCAATCAAACACAAAATCGCCAGCAGGAGCCCCTGGCGGCACAATCTTGGCCCGTACGCCGGAATAGTCAGGCATGAGCACATCATCCTTTAATCCCGGCCAATAGCGCCGTACGGCCGCATAAAATCCGTCCCCACGCCGCGGGTCAACTGAGTAATCGACCTCCGCTTCTGCTGCAATATCAAGCCACTCAACATCAGGGCCAAACTTGGCTTGACCTGCCATGTCGAGCGTCAAGTGAACACCGAGACCACCAGGTTCGGGTATCGGGTAAATCAAGTGCCGAAATGGCGATTTACCACTCAAGGAAAAGTAATTGCCTTTCGCAAAGTAAGCGCGTGGGATATGAACTGGGTCTAAGCCCTCAATCGCGGCAGCCACCTTGGGCGCACTCATACCAGCGCAGTTAATCAAGAGCGTGGTCTCAATTTGCATGGCTTCTTGCCCACCAATCTCTAGCCGAAACCCGCCGCCAGCAAGGGCAGTAGCGCGCAGCAAAGGCGATTGATAGGCCACCATGCCGCCCGCATCCTCAAAGCCACCCAAGAGGGACAGCATATACCCGTGGCTATCCACAATCCCCGTCGATTTGGAATGCAAGGCTGCAGCGCATTGCAACTGCGGCTCGAGGGCCATCGCTTCTTTACTACTAATCATCGAAATACCCGGCACTTCGTTTTCCTGTGCGCGGTGCTGCAGCGCTCGCAGATCATCCAACTGGCTATCGTCTGCAGCCACAATCAATTTGCCGTATTGCTGGGTGCCCACCTGGTGGCTGCGGCAATACTCGTAGAGCATGCGATTACCAGCGACGCACAAGCGGGCTTTTAAGGAGCTTTTGGGGTAGTAAATGCCCGCATGAATGACTTCGCTATTGCGGGCACTGCTGATGGTGCCAAAGGCAGGCTCACGCTCGAGCAAAATGGTCTCTTTTCCTTGCAATGCCATTTCGCGGGCAATTGCCAAACCCACTACGCCTGCGCCGATCACGACGCAATCCAACCGCTCCATTGCTTTTCCTAAGTCGATTTGAGGTATGTCTCAGCCTTTATGGCTTAAATCGTACCATTTTCAATGATTTAGCGAATTTCCCTACCCTTCTTGATAAAATCTGTAAATGCTTTTACAACCCAGCTCCATATCCAAAAACAGCCATACCGCGGTCAATGTCGTGCTCGATACCGCTTACCAAGGGATTGATGCTGCGACGTGGGCCGAGTTGTTTGAAGGCGCTCGCAAATCCAAGCTCGATCAGTTTATTGCGGATCTGTTTGCGGGCAAGCCCATCAATGTCAGCGAGAATCGCCCTGCCCTGCATTCGGCATTACGTAATCTCCATAAAACCCCGGTGCTAATTGATGGTAAGGACGTAATGCCAGCCGTGGCTACCGTATGGTCCCGTATGGAAGCCCTCTGCTCCCAGTGGGAAGGCGTAACCGATGTGATTCACATTGGCATTGGCGGCTCGGACTTTGGTCCGCGCCTGGCCATCGAAGCACTTGCCCATGTGCCTGGCATTACCAGTCGCGGTATGCGCATGCATTTCTTAGCCAACATTGATACGGCTGAGTTAGCACGCATCGTGGCTCGCGCAGAAGCGAAGAGTACGCGCGTGATTATTGTGTCCAAATCGTTCACCACGCTAGAGACCACCATGAATGCCAAGGCGATTGTGGCTTGGCTAAAAGACAGTGGTTGCAATCCAGCTCAAATTGCCGATGCCCTGTATGCGGTTACCGCCAATACCCCAGCCGCCGCTGCATTTGGTATCTCTGAACAGAACATCTTCCCATTTTGGGATTGGGTGGGCGGTCGCTATTCTGTTTGGTCTGCCGTCGGCCTACCCATTGCCCTGCAGTATGGCTTTGAGACCTTTCGAGAATTTTTAGCGGGTGCCGAGGCGATGGACTTGCATTTTAAGAATTCACCGCTCGAGGAGAATTTACCAGTCATCATGGCCCTTGCATTACTCCATCAGCAAAAGACCCATGGCATTCGCTCGTATGCAGCCATTCCCTACGCCGATGCCTTGGACTGGTTTCCAAAATGGTTACAGCAGCTTGATATGGAAAGCAATGGCAAGAGCGTTGATCGCGACGGTAAGCCAGTTCAATTTTCATCGCCGGTGGTGTTTGGTAGTGCCGGTAGCAATGCGCAGCATTCCTACTTTCAGATGCTGCACCAAGGCACTGAAATCATTCCGATTGACTTTATTGCGGTGCGTGAGCCCATGAGCAATCGCCCTGAAGCGGTGGCTCACCACCGCATCTTGCTCTCGAACTGCTTAGCGCAAGCGCAGGCCTTAGCCAATGGTAAAGGGGCGAGCAATCCCAATGACGTTTACCCCGGTCAGCGACCGAGCAATTTACTGTTACTTCCCAAGCTCAATGCCTTCTATTTGGGTGCCTTATTGGCGCTCTATGAGAACCGCGCAGCTAGTCTCGGTGCCCTATGGAATATCAATAGCTTTGATCAGCCCGGCGTCGAATACGGCAAGGTCTTAGCTAAGCCAATTGAGAAGGCCCTAGCGAGCCATGCAATCAACATTGCTGCGAGCGAACAGATTGATGAAGTAACTGCTGCGCGCATTAATTTATTGAATTCCTAATCTTTTTTAATACACCATAGCCAGGACTCGAAGTGCAACTCTCCCCATCCATATTTAAAGCCTACGACATTCGCGGCATCATTGAAGAGACTTTAGATCCTTCTATCGCTAAACTGATTGGACAAGCCTTTGGCACTGAGATGCGTGCGCTTGGTGAAAGCGATATTGTCATCGGTCGTGATGGTCGTCTATCGGGTCCTAGCTTGATTGAGGCATTAACAGAAGGCCTGCTCTCTACTGGTATTAATGTGATTGACCTCGGCATGGTGGCCACGCCAATGGTCTACTTCGCCGCCAATCACACGATTGATGGCAAGACACCCAAATCCGGCATCATGATTACCGGTAGTCACAATCCCCCCAATTACAACGGTTTTAAGATGGTCCTGGGAACGGCTGCGATTTATGGTGAAAAGATTCAGGAATTGCGTAAACGCATTGAGGCCAAGCAATTTACTAGTGGCCAAGGAACCAGAAGTACGTTTGATATTTTCCCGATGTACCTCAACTATATTGTGGGTGACATCAAAATTGCTCGGCCGATGAAGATTGCCGTCGATTGCGGCAATGGTGTGGGTGGCGCTTTTGCGGGCAAGCTGTTTCGGGCTTTGGGTTGTGAAGTACAAGAGTTGTTCTGTGAGGTGGATGGGCATTTCCCGAACCACCATCCTGATCCTGCGCACATTGAGAACCTACAAGACCTGATTAAGAACCTCCAGACCACCGATAATGAATTGGGTCTTGCTTTTGATGGGGACGCTGATCGTTTAGGCGTAGTCACGAAAGATGGTCAAGTGATCTTCCCAGATCGCCAAATGATGCTCTTTGCAAAAGATGTTTTATCGCGCAATCCCGGCGGCCAGATTATTTATGACGTCAAATGCACTCGTAACCTAGCGACCTTTGTTAAGGCGCATGGTGGCCAGCCCCTCATGTGGAAAACCGGCCATTCTTTAGTGAAGGCTAAGCTCAAAGAAACCGGCGCCCCACTGGCGGGTGAGATGAGTGGGCATATTTTCTTCAAAGACCGTTGGTTTGGCTTTGATGATGGCCTCTACACTGGAGCACGCTTGCTCGAGATTCTCAGCAAAGAGAAAAATCCGAGCGATACCCTCAATCATTTACCCAATGCGATCTGTACTCCAGAATTGCAGCTCGCTTGTGCCGAAGGCGAACCTTTTGCCATTTTGGAACGCATTAAAGCGAATGCCAAGTTCCCTACTTCTGAATCAATCAATACGATTGATGGTGTGCGGGTGGAGTATGCCGATGGCTTTGGTTTGGCTCGGCCATCAAATACCACCCCAGTGGTAGTGATGCGTTT
>CAZUMD010000107.1:0-5827 GCA_964621735.1 uncultured Polynucleobacter sp. | reverse complement strand
AGGGTGTTTGAGCTGGTTTTTAAGCAGAAGGCACCGCTGAGCCGGGCTTCCGAGTAAGCAGGGCCCCCATCATCGAATAGAGGGCCGCACCGGACATGGATACCGAAAACACCCCCGAAAACGAGATCAAAATCGGCAATACTTGCCAAGCGCTGTTTAAGGGGTAATTGCCAAAACCCAAGGTGGTATACATCTCGCCAACAAAGTAAAACGTCTGCGTAATCCCAGGAAACACCGCAAAAGCCACCAGCACATAGGTCCACGCGACAATTTCAGCAATGTGGGTCAAGATGATGAGTAAGATGGCAAGTAAATGCGGGATTGATTTGAGGAAACGGTCTATGGAATGGAATGCGCTGGCGATGACTAAAACAGCAACACCATGGATGGTGAGCATCGCAGCCATGAAAGCCAGGATCAAATACAGTTCGACATTGTCACCAATGTCCAGCTGGATCTGCTGTAGTAATTCAGCCAAGGAAGGTAAGGTAGTGGTCTTTTCAATAGCCATAAATACCTAAATTGACTTATCTATCTTATTTGACATAATAATGATTATACGCAGTTACGATTTAGGGCCGCCTGGGTATGGCTCGTTGTAAAGCTTTTGCCAGCGGGCTCTCAAGCCCTTTTGTATTTCTTCTTGATTAAAGAGTTCTGCCACATCAATCGCGGAATAACCTTGTTGATTGCGTATCCGAATGTCGGCGCCGCGGTCCAATAACAAGCGCACCAGTTGAATATTTCCAGCCCGAATCGCCATCATTAAGGGCGTTGTTTCGTTTGGGCTTGGCGCATCGACTACAGCACCTTTTTCCAGCAAAAATAGTGCTATTTCAAGGTGGCCATTGGTGCAGGCGTAATGCAGTGGTGTCCAGCCGGATCGATTTACCGGTACTTCCTTTTGATTAACCAATATCTTTACTTCAGGTAATAACCCGTATAAAGCAGCAAACATCAGTGGTGTCTCGTTCGTCATATTGGCCTGATTCAGGTCAATGCCTTTGACGTTAATGAGGTAATCCACTGTTTTTACTGAGTTTTCTTGAATGGCGACCATCAAAATAGGCATGCCGCGCGGATCCTTTTGATTGGGGCTCATACCCTTATCAATCAAGGTCTTGACCTCACGAACGTCATCAAACTTAGCTGCACTGGTAATCGCTGCTATTTGTGATTCCGTTTGGGCATGAACCCAGCTTGGCGTAAGCGTAGCAGCAAGAATCAGCGCTCCAAAGAAGCTCTTTTGGGTGCGGATTAACTTTAGATTCAATATCATGATAATTCTCTATTTACTTGAAAACATTCAAAAAAGTTGTTTGTTGTATGTTCTGCAATGGCATCAATAGAAACACCTTTTAGATCAGCAATGTAGCGGGCCACGTGCGAGACCCAAGCGGGTTCATTGGTCTTGCCCCGGTGCGGCATAGGCGCTAAATACGGCGAGTCCGTCTCAATCAGCATACGCTCCAAGGGCACCTGCCTACAGGTCTCCTGAAGGTCTTTTGCACTTTTAAAGGTCACAATGCCAGAAAAAGAGATGTAGAACCCCAAATCAATCGCTTGCTTAGCTACTTCCAGGCTTTCGGTAAAGCAGTGCATTACGCCGCCAATGCGATCAGCGCCCTCTTCTTTAAGGATCCGTATGGTGTCTTCCGAGGCGGAGCGGGTATGAATGATTAAGGGGCAACCTGACTCTATTGCCGCCCGAATATGCGTCCTAAACCGGGTGCGCTGCCAATCCATATCGGCATACGCCCGGTCGGCCATACGGTAGTAATCGAGCCCGGTTTCGCCAATTGCAATGACTTTGGGGTGCTTTGCCGCCTCAACTAAAAAATCGACAGTCGGTTCTGGGGTGTCTTCGTAATCGGGGTGGACGCCAACCGAGGCATATAAGTGGGGATGGGTCTCGGCCAATTGCCGCACCAATGGAAAGTCAGGGAGATCGACCGAGATACAGAGTGCGTGGCTAACCTGGGCTGCCGCCATATTGGCAAGCACTTCAGGTAAGCGCTCCCGATACTCCGGAAAATCAAGGTGGCAATGGGAATCAATGAACATCCTTCCATTTTAATCGCCAGCGCCCTCCTCGGCTAATAGACCCAAAAGTTTGGGATATCAATCGCTAAAAATCTGCTGGTATTGCATGAGTAAGGATTCAAGCTGAATGCGGGTAGCCAGTGGGTGGTTTTCATGGCGGCGCGCCTGAGTGACCCCTTTCCAAAGGCGCAATAACTTTTCGATACGCACCTGTTTTGCTAAAACCGCAATCGTTCCAGCATGCTTGGGATAAAAACGCACGGCATTCGCCTGCGCACTGCCTTGTAGGTCTGCTAGCCAACGCTGCATCGAGGCGAGCAATACTGCAAAGGATGCTTTGTGGGTTTTTTCTGCTACATCCAGCCAATCAATCCGCAGACCTTGGGATAGACCTTGCAATAAATAGCGGGAGGCCTGAATCGAAACAAAAAGCTCATCCTTCTCGTTTTGATCTTGCTTGGCCGATAGAAAATCGAGGGTCGCGTAAGGCGCCCCACCCTGCTCATAAAAAATGGTTTCTAGCTCATCACCAGAGACGGTCAGCTCAGGGCGGGCTGCAATTTGCTTGCGAAGCCATTCAAGACCGCTTGCTCGATCGGGTGGTGGTAGAGCGATTAAACGACAACGGGAGCGAATGGTCGGCAAGACACGATCAAGGCGACTCGTCACTAATATAAAAATGGTACTGCTTGGTGGTTCCTCTAAGGACTTTAATAAGGTATTTGCCGCATCTGCCCTTAGTGACTCTAAAGGGTAGACCAAAACAACACGATTGCCGCCGCGGTGCGTACCGATTGCTAAGCCTTCAATGGCTGATCGCGCCTCTTCAATAGCAATGTTTTTCTTCTCTTTTTTTTCAGCAGAGTCACCCTCTTCATCACGCAGTAGTTTTGCTTTTTTACTCGGCGAAGGATCACCATCGGCGCCCTCAAGCGCCTCATTTGGCATAAAGCGGCGGTGCGTCTCTGGAACCAGTGCAACAAAGTCGGGGTGATTGCCGGTATCAAACCAGCGGCATGCCTCACAGCAATTACAGGGCTTGTTATTTCCGTTTGGCGATACCTCGCATAGTAGGGCTTTGGCAAGCGTCAGGGCAAAATCGGCTTTGCCGATGCCTGCCTGCCCATGCAGTAGTAAAGCATTCGGACAAGCAGCTATGTCAATGCCATCCCACTGCGGCTGTAACCAAGGTGCAATCATCGAATCGCCAAGGGAGCTTGGCATAAGAAATCCCAAATTGATTCTTGCGTTTGAGTAGCATCGACCAACACAAAGCGCTGTGGGTCTGCCTTTGCTCTACGCAGGTATTCCTGTCTAACCCGCTCAAAGAAAGCTAAATCAAGTCGCTCAAATTTATCGGGTGTGCGTGCCTTGGAGCGACGCGCTTCTGCAACCGCTCCGGGTAAGTCAAACAAAAAAGTAGTATTTGGTTGCAGTAAGCGTCCATCGCTTTGCTTTTGTACCCATTGTTCTAGGGCATTGAGTTTTTCAATCGAGAGTCCGCGTCCGCCGCCTTGGTAGGCAAAACTGGCATCGGTAAAACGGTCGGACACCACAATATGCCCAGCTGCAAGTGCTGGGGCAATAACTTGTGCCACATGCTCACGGCGCGCGGCAAACATGAGTAAGGCTTCTGTTTCCAAATGCATCGGCGCCTCTAATAACAGTGACCTCAATTGCTCGCCTAACGCAGTACCGCCCGGTTCACGCGTAACAATAATCGTGCGGTCTGGAAAGCGCTTTTTGAGTAGCTCACAATAGGCGGCGATGTGGGTACTTTTTCCAGCACCATCGATGCCCTCAAAGCTAATAAAAAATCCAGGCTCATTTGCATTCATCATGGTATCCATTACGGCGATGGTCTCTTTGCTGGCACTTTAATAGAGCGCTGATATTGGTCAACGGCTTTTTCATGCTCAGAAAGTGTTTTGGAGAAGTGGCTACTGCCATCGCCCTTGGCAACAAAGTACAAGGCATCGCTTTTTGCAGGGTTCGCTGCAGCAAGCAGGGATTCCATACTGGGAATCGCAATCGGGGTAGGAGGTAAGCCAGCACGCATATAGGTATTGTATGGACTGTCGCGGCGAAGATCCACTTTACGCAGATTGCCATCAAACCCTGGGCCGATGCCATAAATCACCGTCGGGTCGGTTTGTAGGCGCATCCCTATTTTCAGGCGATTATGAAACACCGCTGAAATTTGCGCGCGTTCACTGGCTTTGCCAGTTTCTTTTTCAATGATCGACGCCAACACCAGCAAGTCATATGGTGTCTTGAGCACGTTTGTATTGGGTACCTTGCTCCAGGCATTTTCTAGATTTTTCTGCATAGCGCCTGCAGCACGGCGGTAAATAACGAGGTCGCTTTCACCAGGATCAAAAACATAGGTATCAGGGAAAAAGAGTCCTTCTGCATTGGTATGGCTCAAACCCACTTTTTTAGAGAATGCAGCAGATCCTAATCCTTTGGTTTGGTGCTCTAAAGCGGGATGGGCATCGACCATTTGCCGTAGCTGCCAAATGGCCATGCCGGGCACAAAAGCGATCGATTCTTTAATGCTATCGCCCCGAGCCATCTTAAATAGAATAGTCGCGGTACTGGCGTCCAAGGGAAATAAATAGGTACCGGGCTTCAGTTTTGCATGAACCAGCAAGGTACGTGATCCCAACTGAAACAGGATGCTATTGAGCTCAATACCTTGATTTTGCAATTGCTGTGCAATGCTCGCAACCCCAGATTTGGGATTAACTTTAGCGATAAAGCCGTCCGGCCTACCCGGATCATTTGCTGCGCCTGGAACCACGCCCCAAAAAAACAGGGTGCCAAAAAAGAATATGGCTACTAAAACCGCAATTCCGAAGAGTTTGAGGGGTAATGCCCAAAATGGATTACGTTTTCTTCGCATCAGGCTATGATAAAAGCGTCTAGACTATCTTTACTTAAATCCACGCCTTCTGGCGCCTTATAAGAACACTGCATGAACTCTGCTGCCGATCTCGCTGACTGGGGACTCATTATCGTTGAGGGTGAGGATGCGGCCAGTTTTTTACAAAACCAACTCACCAACTCCGTTTTGGGGCTTGCAGCGGTAACATCGCCGGCGATTGCAAGTGGGCCAGATGCAGTTCGCCTCGTTGGTTATTGCAGCCCCAAGGGCCGCTTAATTGCCAGCGCATGGCTTGGCCTTTTTTCAAAAGCGGATGGGGGTAACCGATTCTGCTTGTTTATTTCGAAAGACATCGCAGCCAGTATTGCAAAGCGCTTAGCTATGTTCGTCTTACGTTCCAAGGTAACGGTCGCCGATGCCAGCAGCAGCTGGGCGATTACAGGCTATTGCACCAGCGGAACACTCGATACTCTGGAAGTAGATAAGACCAGCATCCTGCTGCAACTGCCAGATGTTGTTACGGCAGGTGTGGCGATGCAACGGCTACTGATCGCCCAACCCATTACTTCTGCTTCGCCGCCAATCGAAGGGGCTTCTGAGGATGCCGCGATTCTGTGGCGATCCCTAGAAATTATGAGCGCAATTCCACGCATTGTTACCGCAACCCAAGATCAATTTGTGCCCCAAATGGTGAACTTTGAGTCTGTGTACGGCGTTGATTTTAAAAAGGGGTGCTACCCCGGCCAAGAGATCGTTGCACGCAGCCAATACCGTGGCGCAATTAAGCGGCGCCTGCAGCTAGCCCACTGCCCCATCGATCAACTTGCAAATGCCCCTATTGGCCCAGGAAGCGAGATTTTTCATGCAGATGATGCAGGCCAGCCAGCAGGAATGGTC
>CAZUMD010000106.1:0-5922 GCA_964621735.1 uncultured Polynucleobacter sp. | reverse complement strand
AAAGAGCCCGAAGAAAAGAATCCCGTCTTACGGATTGAGTCACGCGAAATTAGGCCAATGCACCGCGCTGCCGGTGTCGTTTGGTTTGATTTTAAAACCCTGTGCATGGGGCCACGCTCACAGAACGATTATTTAGAGATTGCCAATCTCTTTCATACGGTCTTTTTATCCGGGGTACCCTATATGCCACCCCGCATGACCAATGAGGCGCGGCGCTTTATTTGGCTGATTGATGTGCTGTACGACCATAAAATCAAACTGATTATGAGCGCTGAACTGCCGGCAGATCAGCTTTATACCGAGGGGCAAATTGTGGGTGAGTTTGCCCGAACCGTGTCCCGGCTGGTTGAAATGCAGTCTCGCGACTATTTAGATGCACCGCGCCGTGTGGTTCATGCCGGCTTGACCTAAAATAGGGGCATGACGACCCCTTTTATTCTGAATGCCGATTTGCACTGCCATTCCGTAGTTTCGGATGGCACCTTGACTCCAGAAACCTTGGCGCTTCGCGCATTTGAAAATGGCGTTCATTTGTGGGCTCTCACCGACCATGATGAAGTGGGCGGCCAAGTACGGGCTCAAAAAGCAGCGCGCGACTTAGGTATGGATTACCTCTCTGGCGTTGAGATTTCGGTGACGTGGATGGGGCATACGATTCACATTGTGGGCCTTGGTATTGATGCCGCACACGTGGGGATTTTGGAAGGCCTGCGCCGTACGCGAGACGGTCGGCAGAATCGCGCCAAGATGATGGCTGAGCAATTGGCTAAAGCGGGGATTGCGGGGAGCTATGAAGGCGCCTTACTGTATGCCGGTAACCCCGAACTAATCTCGCGCACCCACTTTGCACGCTTTCTGGTCGAGCAGGGCGTATGCCGTGATACCGATCAGGTGTTTAAGAACTATTTGGTTGAGCACAAGCCTGGTTATGTGCCGCATCAATGGGCTAGCCTAGATGACGCGGTAGCGTGGATCAAAGCGGCCGGCGGTGTTGCCGTGATTGCGCATCCGGGGCGTTATAAATTAACTGCCATGCAGCTCGATGAACTGTTCAAGCACTTCAAAGACTTGGGCGGTCTCGCCATTGAGGTAGTTACGGGGAGTCACAGTCCTGCGCAGTATCAAATTTATTCAAAGGCTGCCGAGCACTATGGCTTCATGGCTTCGCGCGGTTCTGATTTTCATGATCCGCAGGAGAGTTACATCGACCTGGGTAAATTACCGCATCTGCCAGAGCACTTAACCCCAGTATGGTCTGTGTTCCATTAGACTCTGTATTGCTATTTACTAAATTGCCGAAGAAGGCCACTTAATTATGTTTGCTCAGCGCGTACTTTCCGGAATGAGGCCAACGGGTCATTTGCATTTAGGCCACTACCATGGCGTGTTAAAAAACTGGGTCCAGTTACAGTCCCAGTACCCTTGTTTTTTCTTTGTAGCG
Organism: uncultured Polynucleobacter sp.; assembly: GCA_964621735.1. Taxonomy (GTDB): domain Bacteria; phylum Pseudomonadota; class Gammaproteobacteria; order Burkholderiales; family Burkholderiaceae; genus Polynucleobacter. Next base: position 4,481 of record CAZUMD010000106.1, on the reverse strand, counting down.
GATTGGCATGCGCTCACCACCCATTACGAAACCCCAGAGGTGATCGAGGCATCGGTGTGGGAGATGGTGATTGACTGGCTTGCCGCTGGCGTCGACCCAAAGCAAGCAACGTTGTTTATTCAGAGCCGCGTACCCGAGCATGCCGAGCTGTTTTTGCTCTTATCCATGGGCACGCCTTTAGGTTGGCTGGAACGGGTTCCCACCTACAAAGACCAGATTGAAAAGCTCAAGGAAAAGGATTTACAGACCTATGGTTTTTTAGGTTATCCCTTGCTGCAATCGGCTGATATTTTGATTTACCGCGCACAACACGTTCCTGTTGGCGAGGATCAAGTGCCGCACGTGGAGATGACCCGCGAAGTGGCTCGCCGTTTTAACAATTTATACGGCCGTGAGCCTGGCTTTGAAGTCAAAGCCCAGGAGTCCATCAAGAAACTCGGCGGCAAAGCTGCCAAGCTTTATACCGAGTGCCGTGTGGCCTACCAAGAACGGGGCGAGGTCGATGCACTGGAGCGAGCCAAAGAACTGCTGGAGCAGGCCCAGAGCATTTCTAATGCTGACCGGGAGCGCCTCTTTGGTTACCTTGAGGGTTCGCGTAGAGTTATTTTGCCCGAGCCGCACGCCTTGCTCACGGCTGCATCCCGTATGCCGGGTTTGGATGGGCAAAAGATGTCTAAGTCCTATGGCAATACCATTGGTATTCGGGAAGAGCCTGCTGTAGTTGAGCGTTCGATTAAAACCATGCCTACCGATCCGGCGCGCATCCGCAGAACCGATGTGGGCGACCCAGCGCGCTGCCCTTTGTGGCAGCTGCATTTGGTGTATTCGGATAAAGCGACGCAAGAGTGGGCTGAAAAAGGCTGCAAATCAGCGGGTATTGGTTGCTTAGAGTGCAAGCAACCCGTCATCGATAGCATCTTGCGCGAGCAGCAGCCGATGTTTGAGCGAGCGCAACAATATCTGGATGACCCAAGCTTGCTGCGTGCGATTATTGCCGATGGTAATGACAAGGCTCGCGCAGTTGCACAAGAAACCATGCGCGATGTTCGTGAGGCCATGGGCCTTGCCTATACCTGAGCCACGTGACTGCCTCTGAATCGCTAGGCACTGTGCCAACACACGCTAGTATTGCCAACCCATCAGCGTGGGTAGCGCGTTTTTCCCATTTGATCCCTGCTGGCGGAAGGGTGCTGGATTTGGCGGCAGGCTCAGGTCGCCATAGTCTGTATTTGGCTAAGCTGGGATTTTCGGTATTGGCAGTCGATCGGGATGCAGTAGCCCTCGAAGGCATTGTGCAATCGCAGCTTGGCCTAGCGATTCAAATCGAGCAAGAAGACTTAGAGGGCCCCGCATGGCCCTTGGTGAATCGGTCTGGGCTTTTTGATGCTGTGGTGGTAACCAACTACCTCTACCGACCCTATTTAGATCTGCTACCCGGTCTACTGGCTGAGGGCGGGGTACTGATTTATGAGACATTTGCACATGGCAATGCCGCTTTTGGCAAGCCCAGCAACCCGGATTTCCTACTGCAGACAGGGGAATTGCTTGATTTTGCAGCGCGCCATGGCCTTCATGTTCTGGCCTACAGTGACTTATATCAAGCTGAGCCCAAGCCTGCCATGGTGCAGAGCTTGTGCGCTGTAAAGGGGGCGCTAAAAGAGCGCCATCCGTTACAATTTCAGGGATGACTACAGTGCAATTCCAAGCCCATCCTGCGAGGTGCTCCCATGCCTAAATCGAAGCCGATGCAAGGCAGTATGGTGGCGATTATCACTCCCATGCTGGAGGATGGAAGCCTCGATTACCCCGGTTTAAAAAACTTACTCGATTGGCACGTCGCCGAAGGAACGGATGGCATCGTCATCGTGGGCACGAGTGGAGAGTCACCTACGGTTTCGGTCGAAGAACATTGTGAGCTGATTCGAGTCACAGTTGATCACATTCACGGCCGTATTCCGGTGATTGCTGGAACCGGTGGCAATTCCACGCGTGAGGCAATCGAGCTCACGGAGTTTGCTAAAAAAGTCGGAGCCGATGCCAGCCTTCAAGTCGTTCCTTATTACAACAAGCCAACGCAAGAAGGCATGTACCAGCACTTCAAAACCATTGCTGAAAAAGTGGATTTACCCGTCATTTTGTACAACGTACCTGGCCGCACAGTAGCGGATTTAGCCGGCGAGACTACCGTGCGCTTAGCTGGAGTCCCGGGCATTATCGGCATTAAAGATGCCACCGGCAATCTAGAGCGCGGCAGTGTGCTACTAGCTGAATTAAAGGCCGCAGGGCATGGCGATTTTGCGGTGTTGTCTGGCGATGATTTAAGCGCCATATTCCTGATGCTAATGGGCGGCAAAGGAAATATTTCGGTTACTGCCAACGTGGCCCCACGCTTGATGCATGCGCTCTGCGCTGCCGCAATGTCTGACGATGTTGCAAAGGCGCGGGCAATTCAGTATCAGTTGCTCGGAGTACATAAAGCCATGTTTACTGAGGCTAACCCGATCCCAGTGAAATGGGCGCTGCATCAAATGGGCAAGATTACAGCAGGCATACGCTTGCCATTAACCCCACTCAGTCCCGCATTGCGCGATCCGCTTAAAAAAGCACTCATCCACGCTGGACTATTATGAAAAACGCATTTCTTTTCACGCGCCGTACTGTAATTGTTGCAAGTGTTGCCAGCTTGCTTGCCTGCACTTCGGTTACCAAAAACGATACGGTTGACTATAAGGCAGCGGGCGCAGTGCGTGGGCCCAATCTAACTCTGCCGCCGGATCTGATAACGGCTCAGGCTGACCGCCGTTATATTGTGCAAGATGGCACTGCAACCATGTCGGAGTTCAATGCGGCGTCCAAAAAAATCAGTCAGACGCGTCAAAACGTACTCACCGGAATTCCGGGAATGCGAATTGCGCGGGATGGCGAAAAGCGCTGGCTGGTTGTCGAACGACCAGCGCCAGAGCTATATCCTCTGATCAAGGATTTTTGGCAAGAGAATGGTTTCTTATTGGTGGTTGATTCGCCTTCCACCGGCATTATGGAAACCGATTGGGCAGAAAATCGCTCAAAAATTCCGCAAGATTTTATTCGGAAGACTTTAGGCAAAGTGCTGGATTCGCTCTATGACACCGGGGAGCGCGATAAGTACAAAACTCGCCTTGAAGTACCAAGACCCGGCGAAACGGAGGTTTATATTACCCAGCGCGGCGCCCTCGAGAAGTGTGTAAGAGATGCAACGAGCGACTGCACCTCTACTGTATGGACACCTCGCCCCAACGATCCGGAGCTTGAGGCCGTTTTTCTGGCGCGCTTAATGGAGCGGTTGGGTGTTTCTCAAGAATCGGCTCGCGCCCAAGTTGCAGCTGCCACCCTTGCTCCAGCAAAGACCCCGAAAGCAAAGTTTGTACAAGAGGGCATTAATACGGGTCGCATTGACATGAGTTCGAGCTTTGATCGTGCTTGGCGTGACGTTGGTCTTGCTCTTGACCGTTCAAACTTTACCGTAGAGGACCGCGATCGTTCCAAGGGTATTTACTTTGTTCGCTACGTTAATCCAAAAGAAGTGGGTGAATCGAAAGGATTTTTCTCAAAACTATTCAGCAGTAGCGATGACTCTAGTCTGAAAGCAAAGCGCTACCGAGTAGTTTTGAAGTCGAGTAGCGATAACTTAACTCAGGTTTACGTTCAGGACGATGCTGGCAAACCGGAAAATACTCCCGCAGGATATCGTTTGCTAACCTTGCTTGATGAGCAGCTGATTAAGTAAGCCGGGAGCCGAGATTGGGACGTAAAAAAAGCCGCTTTGCAGCGGCTTTTTTATTTTCAGCAGGAATTACTTGCCGGCTGGTGCTGGGGTAGCAGCTGGAGCAGCAGGAGCGGCACCAGTAGCAGGGGCAGCTGGAGCTGCTGCAGGTGCTGCATCAGCAGGAGCAGCAGGTGCTGGGGCAGCAGCTGGTGCTGGAGCTGGCTTAGCCTCTTCTTTTTTGCCACAAGCAGCTAAAGTAACGGCAAAGAGGGCTGCGAGTACGAGGGAGAGTGATTTTTTCATTTGATTGATCCTTTAATAATGAATGACTGGGGCCTTAGCCTAAATACAAATTGAAAATACTGCGGGTTTCCCCGAATAATATTCACCTTTCATTATAGCGACCCTTCGTTTTTTCCTGCCATTAATACCCATCCCGAGCAGTAGGCCTCGTAAAGGGAGTTGTTGCCAGTAGCAATATCGGCCACATAGGCGCTATTTTTATCCCCCAATGGTGGTAAGGAATGCCTTTCCGAAAGGACATTCCAGCACAGTTTCACGGCCAAGGATTCGCCTTCCGTTTGATTCTCGCCGTTACAAAAGATGGTGTTACCCAGTCGCATGAGCCGGGTATGCGGGTGAAGGTGAAGTGGGTTTTGCTTAAGGTAATGCGCAAATGCTTTGGCAGATAGCGTTTGATCAGGGCAACTAAAAAAGGCATGCGGCTTAGGCTCAC
>CAZUMD010000105.1:1510-6019 GCA_964621735.1 uncultured Polynucleobacter sp. | reverse complement strand
GATGCACAAATGGAAGCGGTTAGTTTTGGTAAAGAAAAACCCAAAGCAGAAGGTGCTACTGACGCGGCGTACGCAGAAAATCGCCGTGCTGACATTGTTTACGTTCCCAAGTAATTTGGAATTCCTGTAATGACATGGAATGTTGCTTTAACAAGGGCGCTGGCAACTGGCGCCCTTGCTGTTTTTTTTATTCTGCCCGCACCTGCATTAGCGATTCTTTCGGATGATGAGGCACGCAAGGCTATTCTGGACCTCCGTAAAACATTAGCAAGCACTCAGCTTGAACTGCAGGGCCAAATTGAGCGACTCAAATCAGAAAACGCCCAATTGCGTGGTCAGATTGAAAGTCTTCAACGGCAAAGCGAAGAGCTGATTACAAGTCAAAAAACCAACTACCAAGATTTAGACGAGCGCCTGAGTAAGTTTGAGCCCCGCACCCTTGAAATTGAAGGTGTTACTGGCACGATTCAGCCAGGAGAAAAAGCGGCATACGATGATGCCTTGGCCGCCTTTCAGGCGGGGCAACTGAAGAAGGCGGATGCAGGCTTTACTGCTTTTGTACGTAAATACAATGCCAGTCCCTATTTGCCGCTAGCACTCTACTGGCTAGGAAATACCAAATACGCCCTTAAAGAGTATCCCGGCGCAATCACCCAATTGCAGGCCCTCATCAAGGCGTATCCGAAACACCCCCGCATTCCAGCGGCGATGCTGACACTCGGTAATTGCCAACTCGAGAGCGGTAACAAAACAGCTGCGCGCAAAACCTATGGCGATCTGATTGCAGCCTATCCTGAATCTGAAGTGGCGGCAGAGGCTCGCCAAATGCTGGCACGCGCAAAATAAGTAGCGCCTTTATTTCTGATTACCAGAATGACCAGTATGAATCCGCTCTCTGTATTCTCTGACTTTGCACCCCGTACGTCTGGCGCCCCTGCGGTCATCTTATTTTCCGGCGGGCTCGATTCAACGACGATTTTGGCGCTGGCAAAGCGCTTGGGTTACGCGCCTTATGCCCTCTCAATTCGCTATGGTCAGCGCCACTCCTCGGAGTTAATTGCGGCAGAACGGATCGCTCAATCCATTGGCGTAGTGCGGCATGAGGTGATTGATCTGGCGCTCACGCGTTTTGGTGGCTCTGCGTTAACGGACTCTAATCTAGATGTGCCGACGACCTCGAACGCCATCGTTAATCCAGACTCCGATATTCCGATTACCTATGTCCCGGCCCGCAACACCATCATGCTCTCACTTGCACTCGGTTGGGCAGAGGCATTAGGGGGCACTGATATTTTTTATGGCGCAAATAGCGTCGATTACTCTGGCTACCCTGACTGCCGCCCCGAATACGTCGCCTCTTTTGAGCGCATGGCCAACCTAGCTACCAAAGCAGGGGTCGAAGCGCAGAACGATGCAGCGCGCGTTCGGGTGCATGCCCCGATCATCGCTATGAGCAAAGCAGACATCATTCACCTTGGTATGACTCTGGGAATTGATTACGGCCAAACCGTGTCGTGCTATCAGGCGGATGCCCAGGGGCAAGCCTGTGGTGAGTGTGAATCTTGCAAGCTACGTAAGGCGGGATTTATGCAAGCTGGTCTTGCTGATCCAACACACTATCGCAAATCTGCGTAAGTAGATTTGGAGGATTATCACTAATGAAGAAATTAATACGCAGCTTACGAAACCCAAACCGTAGGCCAACGCATCCCGGCGCCATCTTGCGCGAGGATGTTTTACCGGGGCTTGAAATAACTCAAGCTGCTTTTGCTAATTATTTGGGTGTTAGCCGCTTGACTGTTTCGGAAATATTGCACGAAAAAAGAGGTGTGAGCGCCGAGATGGCAGTCAGGATCTCGAAGGTAATCGGCGGCACTCCCGAGAGTTGGCTGCATATGCAAGAGGCAGTTGATTTGTGGGAAGTCGAGCAACGTTTTAAAAACAATCCTGCAAGCGCCCCTGTTGCCATGAAGCCACTACTGGCTGCGGCCTAGAGACTATTATTTAATCTGAAAATCCATCAAGCGCGCCACATAGCGTGCAATCAGATCAACTTCTAAGTTCACTGCATCGCCGGCCTTAAGTTGACCCAAGGTAGTGTGTTGCATGGTGTGCGGGATGATATTGATTTCGATGGTGCAGCCACCTGCATTGCTTTTGTTTGCAGCATTCACGGTGAGCGAAACCCCATTCACCACAATCGATCCTTTGTAGGCCAAAAATGGGGCAATCTCCGCTGGCGCTTGGATCACCAAATGCCATGACCCATCGGGAGATTGATCCACTGCTGCAAAACGCTCTACCTGACCAATGCCATCGACATGGCCGCTCACCAAATGCCCACCGAGGCGATCCGATAGACGCAGGGCTTTTTCTAAATTCACGGGGGCTTGTAAATCCAGTCCAATCGTCTTATTCAATGACTCACGCGAGATATCCAAAGTAAATTGGTTTCCTTGGATTTGGGTCGCTGTCATGCAAGCGCCTTGGATTGCAATGCTATCGCCAATCGCCACATCATCCAGATAGCCTGCAGGCGTCTCAATGGTGAGGCGCATGCCATCACCAAAAGGGGATGCTGTTGTAATGCGGCCAACTGCAGTAATGATTCCTGTAAACATATCGGTGCTTTATCAGTAGGTGTTTTTTGTTTGGGTGTTATTTAATTCTGTCGTCTGCTTATCTTACGGCCTTACTGCCGCACAAAGCGTAAACGAATATCCGGATCCAATACCGTGCAGTCAATACGCTTCCAATCAGTACGCTGGGTTAATGATGTCAGCTCAGGCAAATTGGCGATACCTAGACCAGAACCAAGCAAGGTAGGCGCTAGATAGACGAGCAACTCATCCACGCAGCCTTCACGCAATAAGGAGCCGTTCAATTTATAGCCCGCCTCCACATGAATCTCATTCATCTCACACTCGGTCGCAAGGTAGCGCATCAGCGCGGGTAAATCGACTTTACCCATACTGTTGGGCATGGAAATCACCTCAACCCCTTGGGCCTGCAGCTGGGCCTGCTTTGCTAATTGGGCATCGCTTGTGATTTCACTGCATACCACCATGGCGCCGCCATCTTGGATTGAGGCGGACTTACTTGGAAACGGCTTAAGCGCAGCCGCCGTCAGCGCAATATCCAGCTTGGAGTCGATGATGATGCGCTTAGGTTGGCGCAAGGTATCGACGGCCCGGACGGTCAGACTCGGATCATCTTCTTTGACCGTACCAACGCCAGTCAGAATGGCGCAGGCTTGAGCGCGCCAGCGGTGACCATCATCACGAGCTGCAGCGCCTGTAATCCACTGGCTTTGACCATTGGGCAGCGCTGTCTTACCGTCAAGGCTGGCAGCAGCCTTGAGGCGTACCCAAGGCAATTGCCGCGTCATGCGCGATACAAAGCCAGGGTTTAAGGCTGCAGCCTCTTCTTCTAGCAAGCCACACTCCACCTGAATGCCCGCGGCGATCATCTGCTGGATGCCATTACCACTAACGAGCGGATTAGGATCTTGCATGCCGATCACAACACGCGCTGGTTTAGCAGCAATGATGGCGTGGGTACATGGGGGCGTTCTACCCACATGACAACAGGGTTCTAGGCTGACGTAAATGGTTGAGCCACTTAGGTCAGCACTGTGCTTACGAGCATCGGCTAGGGCTTCGATTTCAGCATGGGCAAGGCCTACTTGCTGCGTAAAACCAGTGCCAATAACGTGCCCTGCCTTGACAATCACGCAGCCAACCCGAGGGTTGGGATTGGAAAGGTATAGGGACTTTTGCGCCGCGGCTAAGGCCAAGCGCATAAAGTCGGTATCGTCTTTGGTGAACATACCCCTATTAAAACCGATTTATCGACAGCCCCTACTATCTTGGCGGGGATCACATAAGCGCCAACGTCCCCCACTACTCAAAATGGCATGGCGCTCAATTCCGAGCGCGCTCTCATGCCGAAATACCATTCGGTTCGCCACAAAACCGCCAGACTGGCTTTTTGCCGACCCAAAAGTATCAAAGCGAATCAGTTTCTGTTGTCCGTTGGGACCTGCAAAACCCGAGCTCCGCTCGTCAACTTCAACTGGGCTGATAACGCCTTGACTTAGCAAGACCTGCTCCACTGAAGCCTCAGTCTGCGGCTGTATTTCGGTTTGAATTACCCTCCAGCCGCGCGACCACTGCTGCTTAAGCGGCACGATTTGAATACTAACCCCGCCACCCAATAAAGCGGCTTGGCGGGCAAATTGCGCATGCTGAATAAAACGCCGCGCTACGTTTTCAACTTCACGCTGCGCCAATTGCTGCTGCAGGAGTGGCGCCCCCATGCTGGCCATAATCGCAATAATGGCTACAACCGCCATCATCTCCAATAAGGTATAGCCGTTCGCGGTGCCATCCGCCGTCTTTCGAACCGAGTAGCGCAGCATTAAGTTAGCCCTGCTCTTGTCGACCCAGTTGCTGACCACAGTACGCGCCAATTCAGGCGCCTGATAGAGTGATCTCGCTTATCGCGGTA
>CAZUMD010000105.1:0-1410 GCA_964621735.1 uncultured Polynucleobacter sp. | reverse complement strand
GTGCTGTGCTCTAAATTGATCACCAAAGTAGTAACGATCGCAATGATGCTGAGAATCCACGCGATGATCATGGCGCATTCCGGAGAGCCACAAAGCGACTGAACTCACGCTCCATCAATGTGGTCTTGAGCACAATATGTATCCCAGAGCGAGCTATAGAAGGTAATTGACCTTGGACTACTTTGTGCTCGACCCATTGAAAGTGAAGTGCATCAATGTGATTCATCAAGCTGGTGTTTTGTAGGCGTCCTTGGCGATCGAGTGAGGTGCACATCAAGGATCCAGCATGATCACCTACCGCTTTTTGTACAAAAAATCCTTGGTGCCGTAAGCCCTTTTTGGTTCTCGATGGGGACTTTCCGTGATTGACTTGCTCTGCTCGATTACCCAGGCAGTCTCCCTCCCTACTGTCGGCAGGCTCGTGCTTTACCCACAGTAAATCCGAATGGTTCCACCCAGTACGATGCTCAAGACCAATGTAATCCACTTTAGCCATACGCTGAACTTGCCGGTACTCTCCCAAGGAATCGATCTTGCGGTAACCCGCCATGCGAATGGCGCGCGCCATAAGCTCAAGCACCCGAATCGCATCTTGCTCGACTAGCCAGGCTTTTTCGACTTGGGTTTGCTTGCGCACGAGTACTGCGCTGGACTGCATCACTGGCGTAATCACTGCAATACCCAGACCCATACTCACCAAACATCCCAAAAGAGTCATAGTGAGCCCCGCTCGTGCTGATCCTGAGCTCGATTCAGCTCAGTGCGCTGCACCTCGATCTGCCCAAAGCGTAACAGTACCCGCTGATATGCCTCGACCACACTGATGTACGTGCCGGCGATCAAGGCCATGGCCACTACCACCTCAATCAGTCCAAACCCCCTCTCACCGCTAAGGTAGGTCGTATGGAACTTCGGCAGCGATGGGTGCAATCGGCTTACTGGTGGTTTTTGCATGCGTCCATCTTGCGAGGAATGGAGGCTAATTTCTATCAGGCAATACGGCTTTTCTGCGGTAAAAGTGCTGCAGACCTACCGCTTTTGCCCCCTGCGCTTAAAATAGCGGCTTATGCCTACAACCTCATCTGCTATTTCTCCTGCCCCGCAAGGACGCCTCTCCTCAACCCAGGAGATTATTGCTGAAATGCAAGCGGGTCGCATGATCATTTTGGTTGATGAAGAGGATCGTGAAAACGAAGGTGACTTGGTTTTAGCAGCGGATCACGTTACGCCAGAGGCCATTAATTTTATGGCCAAGCATGGCCGGGGTTTGATCTGCTTAACCCTAACGCGCGAGCGCTGCCAGCAATTGAACTTGCCTTTGATGGTGCGCGATAACGGCACATCGATGGGCACCAACTTTACGGTCTCGATTGAAGCGGCCAGTGGCGTCACGACCGGCATTTCAGCGGC
>CAZUMD010000104.1:2711-6022 GCA_964621735.1 uncultured Polynucleobacter sp. | reverse complement strand
TAATTGAAGATGGCCTACTGGTACTAAAACAGCATCCATTTATTGGCAGGCTAGTTCAAGGCGATCAGGCAATCGAAGGTGATTTACGCGAGCTGGTGATTTCGTATGGCAAAACAGGCTATGTTGCTTTGTACAGCATTGAAGATGAAGAGCAGGTTTGGATTTTGACAATCCGACACCAACGCGAGGCTGGGATCACGCTCTAGGGGGTGGTAACCCTTGTATCGGATGCTGGCTTCCACTCCGGCAACATCCGCCTACCCGTGAAGACCAAATGGGGGTGACTCACCCCCACGCCTGCTACGGCGACCAGCTCGCCATCGATGTAGAGAAGCGAGGCCTGGCGTTGCCATGGTGGCACCGCATTTTCTTGGTAAAGGTTTTTCAGTGTCTTGTGCGGTCCACTGGCAGTCACTTGCAAACGCTCAGCGCCGCTGCGCTCACGAAACTCCATCGCACCTGCTTTTTTGGATTTAGTAATCCATGCGGCTGGCAGTCCCCCTTGCGTACTTCCTGCTGGGACAGGTACAAAGGTCCACTCGCCCTGCTGGCTTTCTTCTGGCTTTACTAATGCACTGATCTGGAGTTGCCCACGCCACAATCGAATGCTGCATTCATCGTGAAGCCACTCTAGCTTGGCGTCCTTTCGGGCCTGCTGCAGATCAAGCCACCATGCTTGGAGGCGCTCATGGGATGGCATCGCCAACCCGGCAACTTTAAGCCAGTAGCGCAACAGATTATTGGCAGCTATAGGATCGCTTGCATTCAAGGCAAGTAATGGCTGCACGCTGAGGGTATTGTTTTCTGGGTTATGAATTTTTTTGCCATCCTGCTGAGCCAGACGATCCAGCAATTGCTGAGCCTGCGCCAACAGCTCCGCGCTGCGCGCAAGATTAGCGCTAGCCCCAGGTTGAATACTTTCCAACTTAGGTAGTACGCTCTTGCGAATCGCATTGCGCCGATACTTGCTACTGCGATTGCTGGGGTCTTCAATCCATTTCAGTTTATGTTCGCGGGCATAGGCCTCGAGTTCCTCGCGACTTAAACGCAGTAATGGCCGCCAAAGCGTAATACTGCTGGCCTGCTCCGTGGATGTCGCTAGAGCCCTACTCTCAGGCATGCTCGATAAGCCAGCAACTCCAGCGCCACGCAGCAATTGCAACAATACGGTTTCAGCCTGATCGTTTTGATGGTGCGCGAGCAAGAGATCCTCAACGCCGTGATAGGCACACAGCTCAGTCAATGCCTCATAGCGTGCAGTACGGGCTCTCGCCTCGATGTTTCCTGAGTTTGATTTGGTGTCGATGTGCAGTAAACGAAAGTCAAAACCGATCTTGTATTTTTTTGCGAGTACCTCGCAAAACAAGAGCCATTCATCGGCTGCTTTTTGTAATCCATGGTGAATATGAAAAGCGAAGATCCGCTGCGTTGCTACTTCATTACTTTTCAACTTCGTTGATTTTTTCGCTTGGGTTTGGTGCAGACGGCAAATGGAATCGAGTAACACTACGGAGTCAAGGCCGCCGCTTAAAGCAATCGCTAATCGAGGCAGACTAGAAGTTCGATTCACCGCCCCCAAACGCAAGGCATCGCGGGTGGATTGCGCCAGCCCTACTTTGGGCTTAGGCTTTGGGATTGGTTTCCTTGAACTTGCCATAACTCATCAGGCGCTCATGACGCCGCTCGAGCAGCGTATCCTCATCCATCGACTGAAAAACCTTGAGTGACTCGGTCAATGCCTTACGCATATTGTCCATCATGCCGGCGTAATCGCGGTGCGCCCCGCCAATTGGCTCGGGCACAATCTTATCGATTAAACCAAGGCCTTTTAAGCGCTGAGCAGTCAAAGCTAACTGCTCGGCCGCCTCGGGTGCCTTTGCTGCAGTCTTCCATAGAATGGATGCACACCCCTCCGGCGAAATAACCGAATAGGTTGAGTTTTGCAACATCAACACGGCATCCCCCATTGCGATCGCCAGAGCGCCGCCCGAACCACCCTCACCAATGATGGTGGCAATAATGGGAACGGTTAACTCTGCTTGGGTATATAGGTTGTGGCCAATCGCTTCAGACTGATTGCGCTCTTCAGCATCGATACCTGGAAACGCACCGGGCGTATCCACAAATGTAAATACAGGAATCTGAAACTTCTCAGCAAGGCGCATCAGGCGCATTGCTTTACGATAGCCTTCGGGCCGGCTCATGCCAAAGTTTCGTAAGGCGCGCTCTTTGGTATCGCGCCCCTTTTGATGGCCAATCACCATGCACGCTGCGCCATTAAATCGGGCTAAGCCACCAATAATCGATTGGTCGTCTGCAAATGTCCGATCGCCATGCAGCTCATGGAAATCCGTAAACAGACCGCTGACGTAATCCAAGGTATAGGGGCGCTGTGGATGACGTGCCACTTGAGATACTTGCCACGGGGTCAGCGCCGCATAAATGTCTTTGATCAGTTGCTGGCTTTTTTCAGAGAGTGTCTTGATCTCATCGGAGATGTCGACCGAGGACTCGTCCTGCACAAAACGCAGTTCATCGATCTTTGCCTCTAACTCGGCGATCGATTGCTCAAAATCCAAAAAAGTAGTCTTCATGCCTTGATTTTAGTATTCCACCGGAATGGGGTCGATACTTCGCCACATATACCAGGTTGCAACCGTCCTCCACGGGGCCCAATTGGCAGCTACTTCCCTAGCCTCATGACGGCTGACCGGCTCGCCGCTGAAGTAATTGAGGGAAATGGCCTTAATCAGCCCAATGTCATCTAAAGGGAGGATATCCGGCCGGATCATATTGAATATTAAGAACATTTCTGCGGTCCAGCGGCCAATACCCCGAATCGTGCTCAGCTCTCGAATCACGCTTTCGTCGTCCATGTCGCTCCATTGCTTGGCATGCAGGCGGCCCGAGGCAAAGTGGTCGGCTAAATCGCGGATGTACTCAACCTTGCGGCCGGAAAGCCCTGCAGCCCGAAGTGCTTCAGGCGTTGCAGCCAAAATGCGGGCGGGGCTGACTTTTTTACCAACTGCAATCAGCATACGATCCCACACCGCTTGAGCAGCGGATACCGAGATTTGCTGACCGACAATCGCTCTCGCTAATGTAGTGAATGGATCCCCGCGCGTCACTAAAAAACCGGTGCCGTACTGAGGTATAAGCTTTTTCAGTATGCGGTCATTTTTCATGAGCTCTTTACAGGCCTGATCCCAGTATTCGGGCGCCATCACTGTTAGCTTAGGTTCACCTTGATTGGGTGGCAGCGCACGCTCTGCTGCCTTACCTGCTGATTTTGCTGCAGCTGTTTTGCGCGC